>JANRLN010000629.1:0-5951 GCA_033762515.1 Planctomycetaceae bacterium | reverse complement strand
TCAGCCGCACCGGGGCCAATGGTCCCCAGAACTGCACATCGGGCGAATTGGGATCAGGGGTTCGTCCGCCGAGACGCACGATGGCGATCGGGCGTCCGAGCAAGTCGGCTTCGGCGATGGCGTTGGCGCCGATTTCGACATCGAAGACGCGCGGGGCGCCCGTCAGGTTCCGCAAGGGGACGCGATCGGCCTGCTCCAGGTAAACCACCTTGGTGATCATCCGACCGCGGCTGGCCCACTGGAGTTCGTCTTCAAGAAACTCAATCTCAATCGGGAACCGCTCGGCCTGACCCGGCGGCGGGTGGAGTTCGTCCAGGAGTTCGATCGAGGGGAAGAACTCGGTGTGCGGGTAATCGGCCAGGTCCGAAAGCTTCAGGCGATACATCTGACCGACCAGCAGCGCGGCCTGAGCCGGGGCTGCGGAACTGACGGGGCGATTGATGGCGCCGTCGTAGAACGTAACGGTCCCGGCGGCGGGGAGCTTGACGCGAACTTGCTGCGGCGTGAAGGGCCTCACCGTCCCGGCGATCAGATTCATCTGTCCGGCCACACCCGGCGGGACAAACTGATCGTAGACGTAGTAGCGGCTGCCCGCCGCGGTGCGGGTCTGCTGGGCCTGCGCCGTCTCGACCCCGGCAGTGCCCGCCGCCAGCGTCAGCAGCAGCAACCAGGGGGAGTGGAGAAGTCTGTGCGGCATCACACCGTTCCCGGGGAAAACCTGCGGTCGCAAAAGGAAGCCCAGGGATCGCAATCCCTGGGCTTCGGATTCTTCTCAACCAAACTTACTGCTGCGGACGAGCCCAGGCGGGGTAGGAGAGTTCGCCCGGAGAGTAGACCGGATGCGTTTCTTCGTACTCGACCGAGCTGACCGGCTTGGGCAGGCTGATTCCCGGGCTGTGCTTGACGCCAATCGTCATGTGTTCCACAGGCTCAGGAATGTTCTGCTTGGTGCGGTTGACCACCGTGTGCGACTTCAGCGAAGCCGGACCACCCAGCGGCAGGTGGGTCGGACCGGGCAGACCGATCGGAGTCCCCGTGTACGGCATGCCCCAGACCGGAGCGTTGACCCCGGCGATCGGGCCGGCCGGTTGCCCCGGCAGGCCGCCGCCCGCGACGATCATCGCGTTGGGGATCCCTTGACGACCAGCCCCGGCGGGACCGATCGGCATCGGGGGCATCAGGCGACCTTCGGTGCCGTCGACTTGATAGGCCGTCTGCTGAATTCCATTCGGTCCGAGCATGACGGTCGGTTGACCGGGCATCTGCACGGGAGATGGCATTTCGAGGTCCATGTTGCCCATCCGGAGGACCGCCATGATGGTCCCCATCTTGTCGGCTTCCTGGATCGGATCGACCCCCGGATCGAGCCGCGTCGAGACGAGCGTTTCGACGTTGGCGATGGCGAGTTCCTGGAACTTTGCATCCGGCAGGTAGATGACCTTGGTGACAAAGTTGTTGCTTTCGACCTGATCGAGGTCTTCCACCGTGATCTGCAGCGGCAGGCTGTTGTGGGTCAGGTAGGCGTCGGTGTTCGGATGGGTCGGATAGACCTCCAGCGACGGATAGATCACCAGGGCTTCACGACCGGGGATGTTCGTCAGCTTCAGGCGGTAGGCCTGTCCCTGCACGAAGTTGTAGCGAGCGGGGGCGATGAGCTGATTCTCGGCGAACGTGCCGGGAATCTGCCAGCCGATCACCATGCCGTCGGGTCCGACGAAGCGGACTTGCGAGGTGCTGGGAACCATCGGTCCCTGCATCGCCATGCCCCCCATCATGGGCATGCCGCCCATGCCGGGTCCGCCCATGCCCATTCCCGGACCGCCCATCGCCGGAATGACCCCCGGTCCGGGACCATCGACCATGGGTCCCGGACGCATCATCATCTCCGCCGGGGGAGCGTGATACTCGCCCTTATTCGTGATCTGACTTCCGTCCATGGCGCAGCCGACGCACACCACGACGACTGTGCCGAGTGCCAGAAAGTAATACTTCATCGCGACCCCTCTCGGTACCAGACGACGCTTGTGGAGACGACTGATCGCGTCCGTTCGTCAGCCGTTTTGCCGTGTTTTCTTGGTCACCCGAGCCAGTCAGCCGGGTGAACTTGGCGAGACCCATCGACCTGTCAGCCACATGGCTGATACAATCCGATCGGCTGGGTCGGTGAAGACGGAGCCTCTCGGACCTCGCGCGATCTGTGCCATCGGTCATACGTGTTTTCGGAAAGGTGCGGTCCGCATCTTTGGCAAATCCGTCAAATTCCGAGCGTTGGGTGCAACTTGCGCAGTTTGAACCAATCCCCCGATCGGCAGAGTTCCTCTCAACGCCGCAGCAAGACGGGCCAGGCAATTTGCGCCGCCTGCGCAGTTTTCCTCGTCGCAGCCCTGTGGTGTGGACAGCGCGTCCCACTGGTCTGGGGGCAGGCTGACGGAATTCCCAAGTCCCTCTCCGCCGAAAACCCCAAAACGGCTGCGGGGGGCAAGCCTGACGCGGCCGCGGCGGATCAAGCCCAGGCGCTCGTCAAACAGGCTCACGCGCAGTTGTTGACTCGGCGAACGATCCAGGCCGATGTGGTGGAAGTGGCCACTCTCACTGAACCGCCGCTGCGAATGACAGGCCGCTATGTCGCGTCAGGATTGAAGCTGCGGCTCGAGTATCAGGTGCAGCTGTCCGGGGGAGTCTCCGGGAGCCTCGTGGAAGTCTGCGACGGCGAGCGTCTCTGGAGTCTGATGCAGTTGCCCGGTTCGCAGCGGGTCACGCGGCGCGACGTCCGTCAGATTCTCGTCGCCGCTGAGAAGGCCCGCATGCGTCCCGATCGCGCGGCGGCCGTCGACCTTGCACTGGGTGGGCTGCCCGCGCTGATCACCTCGTTGCAGCGTTCGATGAACTTCGAATCGGTGAAGGAAGACACGCTGGAAGATCAGCCGGTGCTGGTGCTGACGGGGCGCTGGACGAAGGAGTTGGCGCAACAGTTGGGCGGCGACGCCAAGTCACCGCAATTTCCCCCGCACATTCCCGACGCCTGTCGGCTGACGTTGGCTGCGGAGACGCTGTTTCCCGTGCGTCTGAGCTACTTCAAGCGCCAGGAAAAGGGGATGCGGATGCTCCTGGATCTTCGCTTCCAGAACGTGATGCTCGACGGAATCGTCGCGGACAGCGAATTTCGCTTCACGCCGCCTGATGACACCGAACCCGAGGACGTCACCCGCGAATACATCGAGCAGTTGTTCCCGGAATCCGCCGAGTCCGGGGATGCCGCGGGGACGACTCCGCAGAAGTAGCTGCGCCGTCGGAGCGGCTGGCTGGTTCCGATCACCGCAGACGCCTGGGCGCAGTTCGAGACCAGCGCCGCAGTCGCGCGGGCATCAACCCACAACCACGTCATTCTGAATGACCATCGCATCCGCGACATCCAGGGCCGCGTGCGTGGCGAGTTGTTTGCTGTAATACGTGGCGGCGCGACCGGAGATGACGACTTTGGAGTCTTCGACCACCGCGACCTGCAGGCCGCGAATCCGCCCGCTGGTTCGCGAGTCGACTACCTGACGAATCTGCTCTTCGCGATCGTTTACTGGCGGCGGCGCAATCACGCCAACGATGACATCCGCGTCATCGACGGGGGATTCCAGTTCCAACAACACGGCTTGAGCCTCCGGGGCCATCGGTTCCGGTCCTTTCAGGGTGGGACGTGGGCTCAACGGTAAACTCCTGCAAACATCTGACCCGCAGCGCAAGTCCTGCGGACGGTGGCAACAACTTCACACATCGTGATCGACAATTTCCAAGGAAAGGACATGCTTCCAGCCTCAATTCGGACCCAACCTTCGTGAGAACCCAAAGGATCCCCTCACGTGCGGCCCGCACGGCTGATGCTCGAACCTCCTTGCTTCGAGACCGACTCGGCGATGCAACACCGCCAAGCGAAGAAACTGGGGAGTTGATTCCTAACCCCACGGAACTCAGTGTTACCGAGGTGCAGGCGATTGGTCAAATAAAAAGACCGTGAGTTCCGCAATCTGTCTCGGATTTCCCCTGCGGGAGTCCCCGACTTGACCCGACACGTCTCGCCTGCAAGTGACCAAGCACAACGCAGTCGACGCAAGCCGCCCACATTCACAACTTCGATCGAAAGCCTTCGTCGTCGGGATCGGTCACCGGACGGGAACGGTCACCGTCAGTGCGGCAACATCAAGTCCGGCGCCGTCTTGGTGACCGATTCGCGCAAGCGATCGAGCGCCCTGCCCAGCAGTTGCCGGACTCGCTCGGTGCTGAGATTCAGTTCTGCGGCAATCTCGCGGAACTTCGCCCCTCCGGCCCGCCCCCCGAGTCCAAAACGGGCTTGGACAACCTGGCGATCGCGTTCGGGCAACTCGTCCAGCAATCGAGCAATTTGCTCCGACGCACGGGGCTCATCTCCCACGGATTCCGGCAGCCCCGAATCTGCCGCGGTGAGGGCCAGGAATGCCGTCTCAATCCCAGTTTGAAACCGCTGCAAGACGCGGCGGTTGCGGGGAGTTGAGCGAAACAGACAGTTGCGAATGGCCCAAGTCGCGTAGGTGCTGAACCGCAGTCCCCGCGTGAAGTCAAAAATCTCGACCGCCCGCAGCAGCGGCACATTGCCATCGCTGATCAGGTCTTCCAGCGGATTGGCATCGTCCACCAGTGTCTTGGCGATCGAGACCACCAGACGCAAGTTGGCCTCAACAATGCGATTCCGCAGCTTGGCCGCGGCCGCAAGATGATCCTGGAACCGACGGCGTCTCGCGGGCGTCACCCCGGCTGACAGCATCTGTCGTCGCAAGACTTCGGCTCGATGTTTCCAGAAGTTCATCTGCCGGAAAATGCGGAATTCCTCATCGGGTTGCAGCAAGGGAATGCCGTACAACGCGGCGAGGTAGGGCGGAGTGTTCGGGGGAGCCGGCACACCCGTCGATTGGCTGGCGACCGTGCAGTCGTCCAGAATTTCGTCCACCAGCTCCGGCTGCTCGAACTCCGGGGACCAGAGATATTCCACGGGACTCGACAGTTGATCGGCGAACTCCGGATCGACCAGGCTTCGCTTTCTGGTTGCGGCAGCTCGCGGCGGAATCGACGCCCCATCGCCGCGATCTGGCAGGCGGGGATCGTGGGAGACAGATGGATTCTGGCCCAGGGTCGCGACCATGACAAGACCCTCATTCAACGGGTGTTCGGTGAATATGGCGGAACTTCAGCAGAGGCGGGCACTCTGTCGGGGGGGGGCGGCGAGCCGACCCCCCATCCGGTATGAGACTAACCGAGTTTCGCCAATTTTGACAACCAAATATGTTAAAAACAAGTGCAGCGCATCGCAGCCGAGACGGAACTACACAATTGATCACGCACCGTGTCCCGCTTGTTGCGCAGTTCCACTTCGCCGAAACGCGGGGCCGATTGACGTTGGCATCGGGCCTGGTTGATGGATGCCCCGGTAGGTATCTATCCTAGAGGGTTAGCAACCTCTAGATTCGATTCCTGTCCTTGGCAATGTGTTACTCCGAAACGACTTACGTTACCTGCCGATGGTCGGCAGTGCGACAGAATCATGCTACAATGTCCGTAGTTTATACGGACAAACCAAGGATTCCCGCACATGTCCCGTCCGAAGGCTGCAGTTCCGTCGTACCGTCTACACAAGGCATCCGGGCAGGCCGTTGTTTACCTGGACCGGCGTGAACATTATTTGGGGCCGTACGACAGTCCCGAGAGTCGGCAGCGGTACGCCGCGCTCCTCTATGGAAGGGAAGCGGCGGCGACGAAGGTCGACCCGGTGCCGAAACCGGCGACGTTTCTGGTTGCCGAGTTGCTTTTACGGTTCGCGACGGAGCGATTGCCGAAGTACCTCACCCCCGATGGCGCACCTTCGGCGGAACAGGCGTGTTACCAGTCCGTTCTGAAGATCGTTCGCGAACTGTTCGGCCAGACTCCGGCGG
>JANRLN010000628.1:0-2634 GCA_033762515.1 Planctomycetaceae bacterium | reverse complement strand
CCCGTCAGCAGCGAGGCCAATCACGTCGAGCGGATGCCGAAGGCCTACTGCGGGGTCGCAGCGGAAATGGAAGCATTCCGCAAGTGGCTCGCCGTCACGATGGCCGAGCTGAAGAACCGAGGTAACGAACCTCCGGGGGGCACGGGCGTTGGTGGCGGCGGCGGCCCAACAAATGACGGAGGCCAATTCAATCCGGGCGTTGTGCAGAAGCCGCCCAAGGGATCGACACATAAGGACGCGCCGGGTCGTGATGCTGATGAAACTGCCTAGTTGCTCAGGATGCCAGCTGTTTTCCACCATCGCCTCTAGATTTGATGTGAATTAGTGATGTCCCAAGATCCACAACCACCGAAGTACCAAGACCTCAAAATCAAGCTCGCCGAACCCATCCTTGCCGAAGCCCGGCGGACGAAGGGCGGCATCCCAACCCGTGTCAACAGCGACAGTTGGGTCATCGCCAGTGTAAGCGACTGGCTCTTGGAGCACGCTGGGAAAGAGACCGGGATCAAGCGCCAGTCCAATCGTGGCAAGCAGTTGACCACTTTGGTGCTGACGCCGGAGACTGTGCAGCAACTGCACGCCGAGCGGAAGCGGCGTGGCGGGGTGCGGCAAGGGCCGACGATCCGGGCGATCGTGGAATCGGCGATCCTGGCGCACTTGAGCAAGTAGCAGAACAGCGCAACACGCTTCTGAGAAACGTGTTGCGCTAGATTCTTTCGCCGGGGACCAGCCCCTGGCGGCGGTTTGCGGGGATTAGTCCGGCAGTCCTGCTGGTCCTGCGATATACGCAACCAAGCGAGGTGGCTGGCTCGGAGCCGCCTTGGTTCTGCCCGCTGACCTACGGTGCGGCTGGCAGCGGGGGCAAGGGTGGGGTCGGTGGGGGTGTCGACGGAAGTGAGCCGATCGCCGTCGAGCCCGCGATTTCCCGGACTTTGCCGACCACGAAGTCACTCGCCTGCTTGACGACGGTGGTCGTCGCCAGGACGGTCTCACGGTACTTCTGCTGCGTTTGATCGCCAATCCCGCGGAATCCGGCGGTCTCCCAGAAACGGAGTTCGAATTCCCGTTTGTCGGCGAGCTTGTCTTCATACCGGCGTTCCTTCGCCGTTCGCTCGATGAGAGTGACCTTCGGTTTGCACTCCCCCTTCGAAAAACAGTGCTTTTCAAAGTCGACCACCACGCGGACGTCGCGGAAGACGTAAACAATCATGTCGCGGCGGTAATAGACCCGCGGAGCGCCGGGGGGGAGCTGAACTTCGACGTAAATTCGTTCGCCGGTCGCCGGACTGGTGACCGCGATCAACATGGGGCCTCCCTGCAGCATCGGCCCCTGAAAGTCGCGGTCCCCGGTATAGAAATGCTTGTGGACGAGCACTGTCTGCGGGATGTCGATCCGGCGACCATCGGCCGTCAGCACCGACCGCGGCTTCCCTTCGGGATCGACCTGCGGATCGAGGATCTCGATCTCTTCGGTTGGGGAAACACCAGGCGCGACGTTCAATTCCCCGCCCCAGCTCGAAGCGACCCAGCCGAGGGTTGCCAGCAGTGCACCTGCCATCAAGGAGTGCATCGATTTCTGAAACATGCTGGTCCTCCTGTCGACCCTGCGCGGCGCTACTCGTATCGAAAATCAATCAATAACGTTTGGATGAACGCCGTTCGCTTCAGCGATTCGTCGTCCAAGACACCGGATTCGACGATGAATTCCGCCTTGCTGCGCTCGATCCAGCGCCCCGCCGGAGCGACCCGGAGCAGTTCCGGCCCGGCCAGGGCCGCCGCGTCGACATCCGTGCGGGCGGTGACCAGTCCCACGCCCCGCACGGCGACATGAAAGCGATTCCGCAGAAACCGGGCTTCCGGCAAGGCCTGGCGATCTGGTCCAACGAATGGGTTCTGCTCTGCACGGTAGCTGAGGTTCCAGCGTCCGGTGCGGTAGTCGATCCAGAATGTCACCTGCGACACGGAGCAATGGACCTGTCGCAGTTCCTTCACGTCCATTTGCCAGAATCGAATGTCGCCGGAGGCGCCAAGCGGGGTCCCGTCGGAGTTGGACACATCCGGCGGGATCTGTGCCGGCAATAACAGACCCACGCTCGATTGGGCCGTCACCGGGTTGCTGGCGTTCAGCCGCGCGTAATGATGCTGCGGCAGACAATAGGACACTTTGGCCTTGCGGTGCACCGGCAGCAGGTCTCCCGCAGAGAGGACCGTCGTGCCGAGCGTCAGCAGCCCCAAGGCCGGGAGCATCTGACGCATGGCGGCCGCAGTCGACGCATCGGGTCCACTCTGATCGGGATCGTTCGCGGGAATGGTCATTTGGAGCTCCCAATGCGGAACCACGACTTCGACTTGGTCGGCACGGCGGGTTCCATTTGAGTCTCTTTGGTTCCCGATACCGGTACAACCGCGGCCTTGGGCTCAGCGCGATCAGTCGTCGGTCGCGAGGTGGGCGGCTTCGGGGTTGAGAACGTGGGCAGCCGTCGCGACACGCCCGGTTGCGGCGCCGGTCGACTGGCCGGCGGTGCGCTCTGAGACGTCGGCGGCAGGAAGGATGGTCCTGGACGATCCCCCGCAGGCGGATTCAACGCCGGTCCATTGACGGGAGACCGCGGCCGACTCGGCGGCGGCCCCTGC
>JANRLN010000627.1:0-2074 GCA_033762515.1 Planctomycetaceae bacterium | reverse complement strand
AATCCCGCCAACCCCCCGACCCAGGCCCGCCATTCATTCGTCGGCAGCGCCCACAAGATCAACACGAACGCCACCGCTCCGCCGCCGCACGCCGCTGAGAACGCCGGCCAGCTCGTCAACAACTCCCAGGCATTGGGCTTGGCTTTCGCGTCTGGGTTGACTGACGATCTCCCCGCCACGCGCAGAGCCTGATCTGCCTTGGCGTCGGCGCCAGTCACCACCTGGATCGTCGCACCGTCACTCGCGGTGATGTGAATCTCATCGCGTCTGGATTCGTGCGCCATCGTCGATTCCCCCCGTTCCAACCGCACCCCTTCCAACAACTCCCGCACGGTATATTCGCGATCCCCTTTCTCCGGGAAGAACGTCTCGATTCTCTTTCCTTCCAGCCGCAGCAGATGCTCGTACGGCACCGATTCTTCGAGCTTGTCCGGCAGCGGCACGCGCGCGTCGGGCCGGATCTCCGGATTCCACCGATGCACCTGCATCAGTTCGTTCAACACAATATTAAGGGCCGCCCGCCGCAGCTCCGCCGGACCCGCCACCGCAATGTCGATCCGTTCTCTGTTCCGGTCGCCGCGCACGAGAATCGGGCATCCCGCCGCCTGCAGCACCACCCCCGTATACCACCGCGTCGGCTGGTCGCTCAAATGCTCGTGCGCCTGCACGATGAACCGGGGGATCAATCCCGGCGGCAGAAAGTCGTACTCAAACCGAAATCGCAGCGCGTCCTTCGGCCACATCTCGTAGTGCGGCGGATTCTTCGGCAGCGCCTCCGGGATCAAGTACCGCCCCCGCGGTTCTCCCGGCAGCTCGAACATCAACCCCACATCGGGATGCTGCATCATGTCGAGAATGAATTCGTGCCGGTCTTGCGGATACAGGTCCGCATCGAGCCATTCGGTCAACTGCGCGCGCCGCAGCTCCCCCTGCTGGTCGCGCACCGTCGGATGCGTCAGCAGCGTGTAGATCGCCCCCGTCAGCCAGTTCGGGTCGAGCAGCGTAATCTCCCGCAGCGCCGCCGGGGCGTCGCTGGTCAACCCGTGCGCCACCACCGTCCCCAGGTCGTGCAGCAGCCGCAGCAGCACCCGCTGCTCCGCCTCCGTAGCAATTCGGTCGTCGGCCGTCCCCTCGACCGGGGTCGTTTCGCACAGCCTCAGATATTCCCGCGTCTCCAGCACCTGCTTCCGCCGCGCCAGCTCGGCAATTTGCGCTTTGATCCGCAGCCACGCCTGCGGCATTGGGTCGCGCACATGCTTCAAACGTTCGTCGAGCTTGAGGGTCCGGGCAATCAGCTCCCGCAAGGCCGCAATCGACGCGCGCGATGCCTCATCGTCATCGCATTGCGTCCTCGCGAAAGCGACCACGCCGTACTCTTCGCGCAGCTCCTTCTCGTTGAGCTGCAGCAGGTGATCCTTCAGATCGCATTTGTTGATCACCACAATCACCGGCGAATCCCCCCCGCGGTTGCGGATCGTCTTCAGCCAGTCGTACACCGAGCGGTCGTCCTCGCGGCGGGCTTCGAGGACGACGAGATACAGGCTCCGCTCGGTGAGAAAGAACCGATGCGTCCCATGCATGATCTCCTGGCCGCCGAAGTCCCACACGTGCAGCGTCACCGGGCAGCCGTCGACCGACCAGTCGCGGGTCTCGATCTTCTCGCGGATCTTGGCGCTGGGCGTTTTCGGTTCGCTGGGGTTTCGCGGCTGGTTGTCGACGAGATAGCGAATCAGCGACGTCTTTCCCACCGCTTCGTTCCCCAGCACCAGCAGCTTCGCTTCATTGAGCGGCGTCAGCCCCTGGGGCCTGGCGAGGTCCCCGCGGAACCGGCGGAAGGCGGCGAGCAGTTCCTGGGCGTCCTCTGTCTCGACCAACTCCGGCGGCAGGACCGACGACAGATCGCCGTTCTGCTTCAGCGTCAGTCGGCGCTTCTCGGCCGCGCGGGGGGAATCGGCCCAGGCGACCAGGAGGGCGCGGGCCCCCTCGGGTCCGACGCTGTTGGCGTTGAGGTAGAGTGAGTTGAGGTTCTGGAGTGTGGCGAGGGCGCGGGCCCCCTCGGGTCCGACGCTGTTGC
>JANRLN010000626.1:0-2789 GCA_033762515.1 Planctomycetaceae bacterium | reverse complement strand
GGGTCGGGATATCGTCCGAGGCCGACCCAGACGGCCCGGTCGGCGACGCGCCGATTGTCTCCGGCGATGATGGTCTGTTCGGGAAGCGTCTCGTCGATCCGACTCCCCTGCGGATGGTTCCACTGATGAATCTTGAGACGTGCACCCAGATCATCATTCGGACTTCGCTCCCCGGCGCCGGCAGGTGGAACCACGATGAGCACTCCGTTCACCAACTCGTAGCGGTACCCCTCCGCCCAATGCCGAATTCTGTCGAACTCCTGCGGCGACAGCAGCATCCCGTTCGATCGTCGGCCGATGCGCTTCGGCGGCGCGAGGGCATCGGTATCGGTGGCGATGACTGTGGACACGGAAATTCACCTTTGGGACTGCAGAACTCCATCATAGCCGCGTCAACGTCTCATGCAGATTAAGAATTGCCCGGGCGATGCTGGTCCAGGCAGCCAGTTCCGCCGTGGGAGCCCCTTCTGGGACCGCGGCTTCTCCCGTGGACTTGAGCAATGCCGTCGCTGCCGAGGCATCGGAAGCATATTGCTGCTGATGCTTCTGCAGCAGGCCGCGCAAGACAACCAACTCCTCAGCCCGCGGCGGGCGGGCCACGGCGCGAGCGAAAGCCCAAACGAGGCGTTCGTCGTCCGATGCCCCACCCTCGGACAGAATTGTCGCAGCGAATACGCGGGCCGCTTCGACGTAGGCCGGATCGTTCAGCAGGGTTAATGCTTGCTGCGGAGTATTCGAGCGCGGGCGATCGGCGACACATTCTTCACGACTGGGAGCATCGAAGACGAGCATCTCCGGATGCAGGAACGACCGTTGCCAGTGCGTGTAGAGGCCGCGACGGTAGAGCCGCTCGCCATGATCTTGCGGATACGTGCGCCGCGGGAAGTTGAGGTAGTCCCAGTAACCCTCAGGTTGATACGGCTTGACGCTTTCCCCGCCGATGCGCGGTGACAGGAGCCCGGCAATTTCCAGGGCGTTGTCGCGCACGAACTCGGCGTCAAGGCGGAAGCGGTTCTGAGCGGACAACAAGCGATTGTACGGGTCGGCCGCCCGCGCTTCGGGCGACATTCGCGACGTTTGTTGATAGGTCTGTGAGAGAACCATCAACCGCAGGATGTGTTTGACGTTCCAGCCGCTCTCGCGAAATTCGACCGCGAGCCAGTCGAGCAATTCGGGGTGCGTCGGCCATTCCCCCTGACTGCCGAGGTCCTCCACAGTCTTGCTGAGCCCCACGCCGAACAGCAGCTTCCACATCCTGTTCACCATCACCCGCGCCGTCAGCGGGTTGTCCGCTTCCACCAGCCATTTCGCGAGGTCGAGGCGATTGGCTCGACGATCTGCAGTCTGTAATTTTCCGAGAAACGCGGGGACGGCGGGTTCCACGGCGGCGCCGGAATCGTCCATCCAGTTGCCGCGGGGAAGAATTCGCACCATCGCGGGCGTCACTTGTTTGACCGTCAGCGATCGGGGAATGGACGCCAGGTGTTGATCCTTGGCCTTGTTGGCATCGGCAACCCCTTGTCGCTCCGAAGCCAGACGCGGCGATTGATCTTTGAGATACGAGGTCAGCGCCTGCTTCTGTTCGGAGGTGCGTTGATCCAGGGGGGTCGACATCGCGGCTCGCACCAGAGACGGCAAGGCGGTTGTCGCCGGCTCCGGGTGAGTTGTCTGCATTAAGCGGAAATGCCCGATGGAATGCCGGGCGTACGGCGAATCAAACTTCAGTTTCACCAGGAGCCGGGATCCCTCGGGCAACGTGAGCGGTTGCTCAAATTGCGCGACCGCCGCATGCGGCAGACCGGTTTGCGGCAGCACGGCCCAGCCGGTGTCGTTCTTGCCGTCAATCGCCGATGCGATGGGAAAACCGTCCTGGGCATGGTCGGCCGCAGCCTTCACGAACTTCAGCGGCTGCTCTTTGCCTGAGGTGTCCACGATGGCGGCCTGCCATTCCGTCAGCACGAAATTGCCGTTGTCGGAATGCCCCGGCCCTTTGGCCGGCAAGTCGGGATGCGCAAAGGCTTCCAACTGCAGGGCCGTGCAACCGGGAACAATCGCCGCCAGCGTCACCTGGTAAGCCGTACGCTCCGGCACATTGCCGGTGACGCGTTGTGAACCGTCCTCCAGCGTCGTGAAGATCAGTCCGTCGCTCCCGGTGATCGAAGACAACTTGGGCAGCAACCATTCCGTGCCCGCCAGTTCGACGGACCAGTCGGTGGCGCCGTCCACCAGGGCTTGCACGTGCGCATCCAACCGTTGCAGGGCCTGCGCCACCGCCTGTTCGCGGAGCTGCAACACGCGCGATTGTTCTTCGCTGGGGACCAACATGCCCGCTTCGCGGCGACCGACGGGTGTTTCCTGGATGTCCGCGAAGAAGGCTGCCAGACTATAGAAATCTCGCTGGGTGTACGGATCGTACTTGTGATCGTGACACTCGGAACACGCCATCGTTCCGCCGAGCCAGACGCTCGATACGTTGCGGACGCGGTCCGCCAGGTATTTCGCGGCGTACTCCTTCGCCTGGGCGCCCCCTTCCTCCGTCGTCTGCAGCAGCCGGTTGTAACCTGCGGCGATCTTCTGAGTAAGACCCGACTCGGCGATGAGGTCCCCGGCGAGCTGTTCGATCGTGAACTGATCGAAAGGTTTGTTCTCGTTGAAGGCTTGAATCACGTAGTCGCGATACGGGGTGATGTCACGCACGTTGTCGCTGTGGTAGCCGATGGTGTCGGCGAAACGCACCAGATCGAGCCAGTAGACCGCCATGCGCTCGCCGAACCGCGGAGATTTCAGCA
>JANRLN010000625.1:0-4104 GCA_033762515.1 Planctomycetaceae bacterium | reverse complement strand
TCCGCAGCCGCACTCGTGGTGACTCCGTCAAAATTCTGGCGAATCTTGTTACGGGGAGCGGCAGGCAAGCTGGGGCGCGATTCCAGTCTCGAAGGACCCGCACTTCTGGGAATGCCATTTGACGCGGCAAGAACAGGAGGCGTCGTCGCCCCGTCTCTATTTCCGCAGCGGCCGACGCCAGGGGCGTCAACATCCAGCTTTGTTCTTGCCGCGCGGGACTGCTAGAATCTTCCCCGGTGGTGCTCACCCCGCGGACATCAGAAGGATGCTGATTTATGACGGCTGTCGTTGACCCGTCGCTGCTGAAGCAGCAGATTCGCGAACAGGCGCATGCCAATCGCAATGCCCAGGAAAACAAGGATGAACTGAGCCGGCAGATCGTCGCCCGGTTCATGGCCCTCCCCGAATATCAGGCCGCCGCCACCGTTCTGTTCTACCTCGACGTCCGCAGCGAAGTCCGCACCCGGCACTCGCTGGAAGAGGCTTTGCAGAGCGGCAAAAGGATCATCGTCCCCTACTGCGTCGACGGCGAACTCGAACTCTTTCACCTCGAACACATGGACGAGCTGGCCGTCGGGATGTACAAGATCCTCGAGCCCAAGACAGAACTCCGCACCGTCGCCGCCAAGAGCGTGCCGGTCGCTGAAATCGATCTCATCATGGTCCCCGGCGTTGCGTTCGACCGTCGCGGCGGCCGCACGGGTCACGGCAAAGGCTATTACGACAAGCTCCTCGAACACGCCCGTCCGACGACGCCGCTGGTCGCCCTCGCCTTCGAATGCCAGATGTTCCACGAAATCCCCATGCAGGACCACGACGTCTTCATGGACAAAGTGATCACCGAGTCCGCAGTCTATCCCGGACGCGGCCGTTCGAATGGCTGAGGGCTAAGGGCTGAGGGCTAAGGGCCAAGAACGCCTCAACCCTCAACCCTCAACCCTCAACCCTCAACCCTTAGCCCTTAGCCCTTAGCCCTCCATGACCATTGTCGAAGACACTTACGCCGAAGCGTTTCGCAGCCTCTATGCGGAGGTGCTGGTGACGGCGCGCGATCGAAAGTGGCTGCAGCATGCGTGCGACGCCGCGACTGGGCACGCGTCGAGCAGCATTTTTTGCGATTGCGAGGCGGGGGTCGATCGCTTCGTCGGTCCGGGAGGGGATGAGTCGTTCGCCACCCCCGATGGTCGACCAGGGGCGATCTTGCAGTTCCATGTCCCGCGATTCTGGAAGGAGCGCGAGGCCCGACTCGAAAAGGTGCTGCTGCATCGCCTGAGTCAGAACGTGCTGACGTGTCCGACGACGGCCTGCTTCAACCTGCTCGACACTGAGCCGTATTTTAAGCTCGGCCGGAAGATCGCGTTCTTCGGGGATGGCTATCAGTCACGATGCGAACGCTATGGCCGCAAGCTGTGGTCGCTGCCGACGATGGGGGGCGAGTTCCTGATCGATCGCCGGTTCGGTTTCAAAGACGGCATCATGGGGGGCAATCTCTGGTTCTTCGGTGAGACGGTGGAGGCCGCCCTCGAAGCGACTGAGCGCGGAGTCGCCGCCGCCGCACAGGTTCCCGGAGTGATCATGCCCTTCCCCGGCGGCATCGCGGGGAGCGGCTCGAAGGCCGGGAGCAAGTATTCATTCTTGTTCGCCAGTACGAACCACCCCTTCTGCCCGACGCTGCGTGAAAGTCTGGGGGCCGAGTCTCAGGTCCCGGCGAACGTCGCGTCGATCCAGGAGATCATCCTGAACGGACACGATCTGGCGACCGTTTCGGCAGCGACTCAGGCCGCGATTGCTGCGGCGCTCGAGACGCCGGGACTTGTGAAAATCTCCGCGGGCAACTACGGCGGACGTCTCGGAAAAGCCTGGGTGTGGTTGAAACCCGAACTTCACCCCGCGTAGATCCCTGCCATCGCGAAACTGCGAAGCGGCGCGCGAACCGCAGTACACGCTTGCGGTTTCGCGAACCCGATTAATCGAACAGATAGCTCACCGACTCATTGCGGTGGATGCGTCGAATCGCCTCGCCCAGGAGCGGCGCCACCGAGACCACGCGGATGTTCGGCAACTGCTGTTCGGGGCGAATCGTCAGGCTGTTGGTGACGACGATTTCTTCGATCTCGACGGCGCTCAGACGCTGCGTCGCCATGCCGCAAAAGACGGCATGCGTGGCGCCGACGTAGACCTTGCTGGCCCCGTGACTGAGGACGACTTTCACTGCTCCGGCCATGGAGCCGCCCGTCGTGATCATGTCATCGAAAATCAACGCGACTTTGCCCGTGATCGGCCCGCCGATCATGTTTTCCTGGCGGGTGTCCAGCGCGCTGGTGCGGCGTTTGTCGACGATCGCGAACTGGCCTCCCAGATGCTCCACGTGTTGCAGCGAACGTTTGATGCTCCCTTCGTCGGGGCTGACGATGACCAGTTTCTCCTGCGAGAGATTCAAGTTGCGGAAGTATTCATCGAGAATCGGGGCCGCATAGAGATGGTCCACCGGGCAATCGAAAAAGCCCTGAATCTGAGCGGCGTGGAGGTCCATCGCCAGGACCCGATCGGCCCCGGCCTTGGTGATCAGATTGGCGACCAGCTTGGCGGTGATGGGGACGCGGCCCATGTCCTTGCGGTCTTGGCGGGCGTAACCAAAGTAAGGAATCACCGCCGTAATCCGTGCCGCCGAGGCCCGCTTGCAGGTGTCGATGAGGATCAGGAGTTCCATCAGGTTGTCGTTGACCGACGGCCCGGTGGGCTGAATCAGGAAGACGTCGCAGCCGCGGACGTTCTGATTCAGACGGACGGAGATTTCGCCGTCCGGAAAGTTCCCGAGTTCAACGGC
Source organism: Planctomycetaceae bacterium (assembly GCA_033762515.1). GTDB lineage: Bacteria > Planctomycetota > Planctomycetia > Planctomycetales > Planctomycetaceae > DSVQ01. The sequence continues at coordinate 1,277 of JANRLN010000625.1, read as the reverse complement.
TCCCAGCGAAACCCCGAGGTATCGGGCGATTTCCGCGGAAAGCGCAGGATTGGCGCGTCCACTGAGGAGCACCAACTGATCATACATCAACATCTGCGGACCCGTCGCAGGGAACCCGTCGGCGGCGTTGCCAACGCGAGGCGGTATTTCAGTCCCGCCGGGGTAGGGTTGTCAACCTAGGGAAAAAAACGTGCGCGGCGGCCGCTGAAGTGGCGCTGCAGGCGGCAGGGAACGGGTAAGTCCTCTTTTCCAGGTCGCGCAATTCTGGTACAGCTTACCTGATGTGACGCGGGGGGACGCACACGCCGACGGGGTTGCCGTAGACGGCGAGTCCCTCTTGGAGAAAGTCACCGGCGCAAGGAAGGGCCGGCATGGGACACCGTTTTCGTTCTGTGGTCTGGCGCGAATTGCCGTACTCCGCGCGGCGGAGCATCATCGGCGTCATCCGCGCTTTTGACGACTTTGAGAACTTCTGGCGACACATCTGGAGGTCGCTCCACTTCTCCCCGGCATGGCTGTTCGTGGCCATCGTAGGAGGGTTGGGCATCGTCTTGACGATTCTCCTTTTCTTCCTGCTGACTCAGGAATTGCTGGCGGGAACTTCCACGCCAGCGGTGCGCCGCCCGATCCTTGAACCGCTGAAGTCCGTCGTCGCCTCAAGCGACGAAATCGACTCCCGCCTATGTCTCGCTGCCAGCCCGCTCCGCGCACTTCCGTATGCCGCCGAGTTTGAATTGCCCGCCGGAGTGATGTTGGCGGACGAACCACCCCCGGTGGTGATTCCCGTTGAAGAACGTCGCCCCGTGCGACGTCCCCCGAGTCGCAGGGCCGCCCATGCTGCGGTGGTTCCTCCAGATCTCCCCGCCTGGGATTCCATCGAGCCTGCCGTGCCGGCGGCGGAGCCCGAACTGCAGGTTGACATTGAATTATGGCGGCAGCCCATCGGCCCGCGAGCGTCCCCAGAAGTTGAACAGGTCCTGACGGCTCAATCGGAGCTTTCAGCGACCATGTCGCCGTCGCGACGGACCATCCTCGACTCGGCAGACCTCGATCGCTGGACCTGGTTCCGAAACTCGCCCACGACTCCCGTCGAACCGGTTGCCTATGCGGGTGAGCCGACCGTGACGATGGAATCTTCCGACGAAAGCCTCTGGGATGACTTCTCCGCCTGGCCGGGACGCGCGGATGTCTCCCTGCATGTCGAGTTGTATGCCCCCATGTCGGCGACCGTGCAACAGCCTGGGCATTCGCGGCTGGTAATTCGCAACGCCGGCAGC
>JANRLN010000624.1:0-13647 GCA_033762515.1 Planctomycetaceae bacterium | reverse complement strand
CGGCTCCACATCGTCGCGATCGTCTCCGGCTTCAGGAGGGGACACCGCTGCGGATCGGCAAACGCGGCGGAAAACCGAGCCAGATCGACCGCCGACGCAATCCAGCCGCCGTGGGCTTCGTAGCCCTGCAGATTCTCGGCTCCATAGACCGAGGGGACCTCCTCGCCGATGTGCGGCGGATACAGGCATTTGCCCCGACGATTGCGGCGATCGTAGTATCGGACTTCGTCGGCGGCCAATTCCGACTCCTGCGCCCGTCCGAGATTCATCCGCGTGATCCCCAGCGGCTGCAAGACCCGCTGCCGCACGGCATCGACGTAGGGCAGGCCGGTACAATGCTCAATCAACCGTCCCAGGCAGAGATAGTCGACGTTGGCATAGGCGTAGCGCGCACCGGGATCGAAATCGAGCTTCAGACCCAGACCGTAGCGCATGACATCCGACGGGGACGGCGCCCCTTCCACTCCCAGTGCCGCCGAGATCTCCCAGGGACGGCCGATCGGGTCGAACGATTTTTCCCGATCCCACCCGGCGGTGTGCTGTAGCAACTGGCGGATCGTGATGGATTTCATGCGTGCATCGATCGATTCCCCCGTGGCGACGAACGGCTGGACGGGAACGACGTCGAGAAAGCGGTCCTCTAACTTAACGCGGCCCTGCTCGACGAGTTGCAGCACCGCAACGGCGGTGACGGGTTTGGAGATGCTGGCGATGCGGAACAGGGAATCGGGCTGCACGGGTCGCTGCCGGTCCTTGTCGGCCCAGCCGAACCCCCGCGCGTAGACGATCTTCGACTGATGCGCCACCGCGACGGCCGCCCCTGGGGACTGCTGCTCGCGGACGAAGTTGGTCAGCAACTCATCGAGCGGCTGCCACTCCTTGGAAGTTTCGCCGGTGTTGCTCACGGTCGGCTCCTGAGCCCCGGTCATCAATGTCGGACAGGCCAGCGTTCCGCACGCGGCCAGGAATGTTCGGCGGTGAATCGTCTGCTCAAACATGGACGCAGCCTCCAGGCATGGCGGTGTCGCGGACGGACCTTGATGGTACAGTGTGCGCCAATTCGATTGCGAGTTGATCCAGCGACCACCGCCATGTCCGCCGTGTACGTGACTCCCGACGACCTCTTCCGCGAGCGGGTGCTGCGCGCACGAGCAATGACTCCCAGTCAACGGCTGATGCGGGGACTGGAGTTGTTTGACGAAGCCTGCGCGGTCGCCCTCAGCGCCATTCGCAGTCAGAATCCGCAGTGGACGGACGCCGAATGCCGGGCGGAACTGACGCGGCGGATCAACATCGAACGGCGGCTGCAGGATGCGGGACTCTACTTTCCCGTGGAAGATCCGGAACCGTGACGACCCTCGATGCCCTGCGACTGCTGATCGACGCGCTGGAGGGACTGCAAATCCCCTACATGCTGGTGGGGGCGTTGTCGGTCAATCAGTACGCGCCGCCAAGGTCGACCAATGACGCCGATGTCGTCATCGATGCGCAGCCGGCGCAACTGGCGCAACTGGCGGCGCGCCTGCAGCCGTTGGCGCATCTGGATCGTCAACTGACGTTCGAGACGGCCACAGGAACCCGGCGGACGATCGTCAAAGTGACGGGGACGGATTATCAAATCGAACTGTTCCACGTCAGCCAGGATGCCCACGATCAACAACGGTTTCAGCGTCGCCTTCGCGCCGATCTGGAGGGTCTCGCTGTGTGGGTGCCCACGGCAGAAGACGTCATCGTCTGGAAACTGCGCTGGGTTCTGGCAGGAGGAAGATCCAAGGATCGCGATGACGTTCGGGCCGTTCTCGCGGTACAGGGGCCGCGACTCGACGGGGTGTATATTCGCCGTTGGACGGCACAACATGGGACCGGCGCGTTGCTGGATGAGATCATCGCTTCCCTGCCAGTGGATTTACGGGCCGTGTAACTTCCAAATCCGCAACTGGCCGAGAAGGTGGTCGACATTGTCGGCCTGGATCTCGATCCGCCCGACAAAGCGCCGGTGCTGTCGTGCGACGAGAAAAGCTCGATCCAGGCCCTCGACCCCACGCAGAAAAGCCTGCCGCCGTTCCCCGGCCGACTCCAGACGCTAACGCACGACGACCAGCGGTACGGCACGACCACGCTATTCGCGGCCATCAGCGTCGTCGACGGCCTGGTAATCTCCCAGTGCCAGCCCAGGCACCGGCATCAGGGGTGGCTCAAATTCTTGAGGCAGATCGACGCCCAGACGCCCCCGGAACTTGACCTGCATCTGATCATCGACAATTACGCCACGCACAAGCACCCCAAGGTCCTGGCGTGGCCGGCGAAACATCCCCGGTTCCACCTGCACTTCCCGCCGACGAGTAGTTCGTGGCTGAACCTGATCGAGCGCTGGTTCCGAAACCTGACTGATCGACGGCTCCGCCGCAGCATTTTTCCGCAGCGTGGCCGAGCTGGAGCAGGCGATTCAGGCGTACGTGGACCACCACAACCAAGACCCCCGCGGCTTCCGCTGGACCGAGCCCGCCGATCAAATCCTCGCCAAAATCGCTCGCGCCAGAGCCGCCCTCAATGAGACACCTTCTGTGTGAGACACTACACTCATCGGCACGTGTTTTTGTGCCAAGACGCGTGACATCGACTCCGCCAAGAAGTTCAGCATAGAATGCTGAATCGCAAATTTTGCCACCAACGCTGTGTCGACCCAAGGGTAGCAGGGGGAAGGAGACAGATCTTGCAAATTGAACGAATTACTCTCGATCCGGCTGTCATGGGTGGTAAGCCTTGCATCCGCGGTCTTCGAGTGACTGTTGGAACCATCTTGGGATTGCTGGCCAGCGGCAAGTCGCGGGAACGAGTTCTCCAGGCTTATCCGTACTTGGAGCCTGAAGATCTCGACGCGGTGTTGGCCTATGCTGCTTGGCGACTCGAAGAACGGGAAGAACCGCTGGTAGTTGCGTGAGCGTGCAATTGGTGATCGACATGAACTTGCCGGTGGAGTGGATCGCAGAACTCGCCGCGCACGGGTGGTCTGCGGTCCATTGGTCCGCTGTCGGTGATCCACGCGCCGCAGATTCGATCATTATGGCTTGGGCGATTGCCAACAGCTATGTGGTGTTCACGCACGACTTGGACTTCGGCGCCATGCTGGCCATGACCCATGCGAAAGGACCGAGCGTGCTGCAAGTCCGTGGCCCAAGCGTGTTGCCTGAAGATATCGGACCCGTCGTCATCGCAGCGCTGGTTCAACACGATGCTGCTCTGGCGGCAGGCGCCCTGGTCGTTGTTGATGTGAAAAAGTCCCGCGTCCGAGTGCTGCCGCTGTAGGAACTGTCGAATCAGCCGCAGCTCAACTTGAGTTCTTGCTGACCCATCAATCTCCCTTGTTCCCTTGCGATCCTAACCCGCACCGCACGCATGCCTCTCTGGCCTTCCAAGGTCGCGATTACAACCCCGGGCGGGCGGAGCGCGTCAGGGGGAGCAGGAGTTGGGCCAGCAGGAAGACGAACAGCGGGGCGAAAATCACCGTCCGCAGCGTCAACAGCAGCCATTGCGGCAGCGGAACAATCGATGCGATCCCCAGGTAGACCAGGCTCAAGGCCAATGTCCCTAGCAGGACGGCACAACCGGCGGCGGCCATTTGCGTCTTGAAAATCGTCCGCTCCGACAGGGGTTCCGAGTGGAGTTCGATCGCCCGGCGGCGCTCCAGGGAGCGTTCCACGGCGTCGATCCATTCAAAGACAGCGACGGCGTCGTCCCAGGTGGCGTCCGGATCGATCCACATCGGTTCCGCCGCGGATGCCGCCAGCGCTCCGCCATCGCCTGAAGTGAGCGCCCAAGGCTCGCCGTCGTGTTGCTCAAGCACCATCCGGCCGGAGGCGAGTTGCAATGTCAGCCGGGCGTGAGTCGGGCCGCCGCTGCGGGTTTCGGCTGTCCAGAGGGCGACCGGGGCGCCGTCGGTCTCCAGCGTCACCGAGAACCGGCGATGTTTGGGTTCGGGGCGGGAGGTGCGCAGCGCAGTCAGCCGCGAACCCCGGATTCCCAGCCAGCGGACGATGTCGGCGTCGTCGAGCTGCAGCGTCGCGAGGTTTTCGTCGACGTGTTCTTCAGCAACGTCCGCGACGTTGACCGTGCGTTCCAGTTCGATGTGCTGCAGGCCGCGCCCCGTTTCCGTCAGCCAGCGTTTGATCGCGGCCAGGGCGGGATCGGCGCGATGCGGCCACAGGGGACAAATCGGAGCGTCGCGTTCGGCGGCAATGAGGGTGAGTTCATAGGCCAGCGAGAGACCTTGCGCGGAATGCGGTCGGACGTACAAGGGGATCGACGACTGGGCGAGCTGCCGCATGGCGGTAAACGCCTCGTCATCGCGGCCGCCGACGAGGATGCCGTCGAGATTGCGGGCGATGAGGAGTGATTGCCAGTTATCGCAGAACTCGACGCGGGGAATCCCCTGGAACAGGGCGTCGTCGAGCGGCGAGCGGCGTACTCCCAGGAAGGCGGGAACATCCGCGGATCTGGCAAACTGTTGCAACCAATCGGCGACGCGCAGGTCATCGCAGCACACGCCCCAGCGCATCAGTTCCTCGATCCTGTCTTCAGCTTGGCCTGTTCCAGGCGTTTTCGAGCCTCGTCGATATGGCTCGACGCCGGGAACTCCCGGATCAATTGGTCGTAGGCGGCGATCGCCTCTTTGGTGTTCCCCTGCTGTTCATCGCACTTGCCTGACTGCAGCAGCGCCGCCGACTGCCATTCCGGGTACGCGTACGACGTGTAAACCTTCTGATAGGCGAGAAAAGCCTCTTTCCATTTCTCCTGCAGGTACCAGGTTTCGGCGATCAGGAACTGGCACTTCGCCGCCGTTTCTGTGCGAAAGGCGGCCGGGTCGGCGAGGGCCCGTTCGAGCGCTTCGCGGGCTTCGGGGAACTTGGCCTGCTGCTTGAGGGCGCGCCCGAGAACTTCCTCAGCCTGGTAGGTCAGCTTCGAGTCGGGAAGCCGCTGTTTCAGGTCGGCGACGGCGGCCGGGATTTCCTCGTAGCGTTTGAGTCGGAACTGCGTCTCCGCCGCCAGGACCCACAGGCGGGGCGCCCAGGCTTCTGATTCGGGGGGCAACTGTTCGGTCATCTTCGCCAGGACCCCCAGGAGCGGCTCCAGCCGTTCGGCCGTGGTGGCCGGATCAGCCAGGACAGCCTCCGCGGCGGCGTAATCGACGTAGCGAAGCGAAGGGCTCTCGGGGAAGGTCTTACGATACTCCGATCCCAGCGTCAGGACCTCCATCCAGCGGCGTTCTTCCAGGGCCAGCACCAGCAACTGGTAGAGAGCCCGCTCGCGGACCACGGCGTCGGACTTCGGACTGACCCGCAGCTCTTCAAACGCCTTGCGGGCGGGCTCGAGGCGCCCGGCGATCAGATCGCTCTCCGCAAGGCTCAATTGCGCGTTGTCGGCAAGGTCGCTGTCGGGGGTGTCGCGGACCAGGCGGCGGAAGACCTCGTCGGCCTTGTCGAATCGTTCCGCTTCGTAGTTCAGAATGGCCCATTCGTCGAGCAGGCGGTCGAGCGACTTCAGCCTGGGGAATTTCTCGACGACCATCGCATACACGGCGTCAGCAGCGTCGACATTCTGAGCCTTGCGATGGGTGCGCGCGGCTTGCACCCCCGCGCGATAGGCAAACAGCAGCGATCCGCTCTCTTCAGCCCCCGCTGGAGCAGGCTCCTCCGGAGCGAACTTGCGAAACGTGGCGGCAAACGCCGTCGCCGCATCGGGAAGCCGGCCCTGTTCACGCAGGGCTTCAGCCCGGTAGTAGCCGACTTCCGGCGCCAGGAGATGATCGGGGAAACGCGTCTCGAAGGCGGTGAACGACGTCACCGCCGCCGGAAAGTCCTTCTGCTGGAACTGCGCCCAGCCCTGCCCGCGCAGCCCAAAGGCGGCGTTTTCCGTCTCACCGCTGATGGTCACCAATTGACCGTACAGATCCGCCGACATCGGCCAATCGGAGCGTCCGTCCGCCAGTTCCGCCAGCCGCAGCAACGTGGTCGATGTCACCGGCGCCTGGGGTGACTCCTGGCGGAGCAGCGTCATGGTCTGCAGCGACTCCGGCAGCTTTCCTCCCTGGGCCTGCGCCAGCGCCAGCAGCGACAAGGCCCGCGCCCGCTGACGGCCTTGAGCGAAGCGATCGACGTAGGCCTGGGCGGCGGCGATCGCTTCCGCAAATTTCTGCGTCTGCGAAAGGCTGTCGGACTGCAGGACGAGGATGTCTCCGAACTCCGCCGCGCTCGGCTGAGCGGCCAGCGCTTCCTCGACAAGGGGCTGCATCAACTGCAGCGCCTGCGCGTGGTCCCCCTGCAATTGCCGTGTGAGGGCCAGATAGTAGCGCGACTGCGACCGCGTGCGGGCGAGGGTGCTCTCCTGCAACACCTTGTCGAAGTGTCCGCCGGCGGCGACATAACAGTCATCGATTTCCGTCTGCGGCGCGCCGGCGTTCGTCTTCGCGGCCGCCGAGGCCAGTTCATAGCGGCCGGCGAGGAGTTCCTGATACATCCGCAGCCCGCTGCGCGGATAGTCGCGGGCGAACTGATCGAGCCGTTCGCGTGCTCCCGTGAGGTTTCCCGCCTCGATGGCCAACTCCGTCGCAAAATGGAGCGCGTCGTCGGCATATTCTCCGGTGGGAAACCGCGTCACGGTCGCTACGAGCGTCGCCTGGGCCTCTGCCGAACGCCCGGCGAGCCGTTCGCACATGCCCCGCTGAAAGACAACGGCTTCGGCGATGGGGTCCTGACCGACTTTACCTTCCAACCCCGCCAGGGCCTCGATCGCCGCGGGGTACAACGCCTGACTCTTGAAGCACATCGCCCGCCAGTACCCGCCTTGCAGCTCGCGGACCGGGTCTTTCGCGGCGGACTCAAATTCCGCGGCGGCAGCGGCGAAGTCTTGCTGACGGTACAAGGCAAACCCGGCATTCAGATGGGCGTCGACCGCCAGCGGATTCGTCGGAAAACGCTCGGTCAGGGAGCGGTAGGCCGTTGCGGCTTCGGCGAAGCGGCCCGAATCGAACTCGCGACTGCCGATCTGGAACAGAGCTTCCGCGGCCCGTGAGCCGCCTCCCTTTGCAAGGGCCTCGAACTTGGCGATGGCTTCGTCGAATTTGCGTTCGGCCTCCAACGACTTGGCCCAACCGAACTGAGCGTCGTCAATGAGCGCCCCTTCCGGAAACCGCTGGACGGCTTCAGCAAAAGTCGCTGAAGCCGCCGCCGGTTCATTCATCCGCAACTGCACATCTCCCAGGTACGGCAGGGCCCGCTCGACGAGGGGATCTTTGGGGTGATCCTTGAGGTAAGCCTGCAGTTCCGCCTGCGCTGCGGGAAGGTCGTTGAGGAGATAACTGCACTCAGCGACGCGGTACTTGGCCTGCGGCAGATTGGTGTTCTGGGGATAACTCTTGACGAATCCGCGCAGAATCTCGCGCGCTCCCTGGAAGTCGGCCTGATTCACCAGCGTCAAACCGAGATAGAGCTGCGCGAACGGCGTCTTCTCGTGATTCGGATAGTCCTTCAGAAACTTCCGAAAGCTTTCCGCCGCCAGCGCCCAGCGATTCTGGCGATAGAGCTGGACGGCGACGTTGTAGTCGCCGACGGCGTCGGCGGCATCGGCCGAGGGCGCTCCCGCGACCAGGCAGAGCGCCACCGCCAGGGACGTCACCCCCCGCGCGAACATCAGTCGCCAACTCACTGCGGGTTCCGCCGGGGTCATCCCCAACATCGACATCTCGGCCATGCGGCAAGCCCCTGCAAAGTCTCCCCGCGGGACCGGCCGCCTGTGCGAAATCCGCCCCGCAAGCGAGCTATCGTAGCCCGCGGGGAATTCTTGCGGCAACACTCCGTGCAGAGTCAGCCCAATTTGCCGGTGGCACAGCCCGGATTTCCGGTCCGCAATCTGCATCCATTCTCACGAAGGAAACCGATCTCGGCCGTATCGACCTTGATGCCTGGGCGATCATAGCTGCGGCTCCGTGGGTACCGGCGAAAGAGCCGCAGTGGGCCGCGTAAAGACACGCCGCGGCTGACGTCGTCGCCCGTCGCCCGCACCTTTGCAGAATTCGCCAGACTTCCGATCCTCCCGCAAGGAGATCCGCGTGGTCAAACGGTCAAAATTCCGGCGAATTGCGCTGCGGGGAGTCGCCCTGAGGGTATGTGGGGTCAGCGAATCTTTTTTGGGGGCGCTTGTCCCTTGGGGATGAGCGTGGTGTATTTTTCCGCTTTCATCCGCTGTTGGAAATCGGCCTTGGCGGCCGTGACCAGTTCGGGGCGCTCGAAGAGTTCGATCGCGGCGGCGGCGAGGATTTGGGCGGCGTAAATCGTCCCTTTGTCGCCGATGCTGGAGCCGATCGCGGCAACGTTCTGCCAGCAATGGCCGGGGCTGCCGACCGGAAAGCAGGTGGTCCGCAGTCCGCACGTCGGGACGTGCCAACTGATGTCGCCGACGTCGGTCGATCCGCGGGCGAGCGGGAGGCTGGTCGAAATCGGGTAGACCTTTTCGTCCAGCGTTCCGGAAAAGGTCGTGCCGAACTGTTCGGTGAGGGGGGCCTGAAGGCGCTGGGCGAACTCGTGCTCCTGCGGGGTGAATTTCGGAGCGGGAAGCCGTTCCAGGCTGCGTTGAATGGTCTCCGCCAGGGGCGTATTGGGGATTAATTCATGGCAGTCGGTGTCGATGAGCATGCTGAGTTTGGTCCGGCTCATCTGCGCCGCCCCGCGGGCGATGTCGTGGACCCACTGGAAGTAGAACTCCGCGTCGGTGTGCTTGTTGGCGCGGACGTAGTACCAGACCGTCGCCGAGGCCGGCACCACGTTCGGGGCGCCCCCGCCGGACGTGATCACGTAATGGATGCGGGCGTCTTCCTTAACGTGCTCCCGCAGAAAATTGACGCCGACGTTCATCAGCTCGACGGCGTCGAGCGCGCTGCGGCCTTGATCGGGATTTCCGGAGGCGTGGGCGGCGACGCCCTGGAAGCTGAACTTGGCGGAGACGAGGGCCTTGGCGCCGCCATTCCAGACTTCGTTCTTGGTGGAGGGATGCCAATGCAGACAGACGTCGAGATCGTCGAAGGCCCCCGCGAGCGTCATGTAGACTTTGCCGATGGTGGTCTCTTCCGCCGGCGTGCCGTAGAGGCGAATCGTGCCGGGGAGCTTTTGCTGTTCGAGGGCCGTCTTGATGGCGATGGCGGCGCCCAACGCTCCGGCCCCGAGGCCGCTGTGCCCGCAGCCGTGTCCGGGGGCGCCCTCGGTCTGCGGCTCCAGCGTCGGCGAGACCTTTTGCGACAACTCCGGCAGGGCGTCGTACTCGGCGAGCACGCCGATGATGGGGCGGCCGGAACCGAACGACGCCACGAACGCCGTCGGCATCTGCGCGATCCCCGTTTCCACCTGGAACCCGGCGGTGCGCAGCTGTTCGACCAGCAAGGTCGACGACCGGGTTTCTTCAAGGCCAACTTCGGCGAATTCCCAAATCGCGCGGTTGACCTGCCGGATGGTCGAGGCGGAGGCGTTGACCGCGCCGACCGCCGCCTGCTGAGCCTTGGAGAGAGGCGGCTCCTGGGCCGTCAAGGGAGCGGGGCCAGCGACGGCAACCAGGATGAGGAGGGCGAGGCAACGCGTCATGGGCGGGGTTCATCCGTGGCGATCCACTGCGGAATCGCATCCCGCAGTGTAGGGGGGGGCGATGGGATCAAACACCGACGTTGACGAAGACTTTCAGGGCGTCTTTGTCTTCGACGAGGAGCCGCATCATTTCCTGATAGTGGTCGAGACCGGGAACCGGGTTCGTCAGGATCTGCTGCGTGACTCCCGGATAGGCCAGTTCTCCGTGCGCCAGGGCCTGGATGCCGAGTTCGAAGTGGGTGCGGTTGCCGTTGACCGAGCCGACCAGGAGCTTGTTGCCGAGCACCCAGTGCAGGTTGATCTGGTCGGCGGGGATGGTGATTTCTTTTTTGCCGCCGGTGATGCTGGTCCAGATCAGGGCGCCGTTGAGGCCAAGGACTTCCATCGACTCGAAGCACAACTGGCTGTTGCCGGTGGCTTCGAAGATGATGTCGGGTTTGCCGACCTGGGCCACGAGGTCTTTCAGGCTGGTCGCCTTGGTGCTGACATAGGTCGCGCCGTACTCCTGTGCGATCTTCGCCTTCAGATTGGGGACGGGACCGCGCGCCAGGGTGTAGACTTCCAGCCCACGCAGTCGGAGCATCATCGTCGCCAGGAGTCCGATCTGCCCGGCTCCCATCACGAAGGCTTTGCGGGGGCGCCAGACCTGCAGCCGCTGTTGGGCGAGGTAGGCCTGATCGATGGCCTTGGCGCAGACGCTGGCGGGTTCCGACAGCACCCCCAGGTGCTTCAGCTTCACCGGGACCTTCACCATATATTCGCAATCGTCGACGAAGTACTCGGTGAGGTAACCGTGGAGCAGGTTGATCCCCCGCTCAAAGTAGGTCTCTTCGCTGGTGATGTCGTTGCGCCCGATCTGGTCGTAAATGGAGGTACCCGGCCGGCGCACGGTGCAGGAGACGAGATCGCCCGGGCGGAGATCGCGGACGTTGGATCCGACCTCCACGACTTCGCCGAAACTTTCATGCCCGATGATGAGGTAGTCGAATCCCGGGGGGGGATTGCCATAGAGGGCGTCATTAATTTCCCGGTCGGTGGCGTCGACGCCGATCTGGAGCACCCGCACCAGGACGCCGCGACCATGCGGAATGTCGTCGAGCCGGGGCATGGGGGTGTCGGTGAGGTGGACGCTATGCGGACGCCCAGGGATGACGGCGACGGCTTTCATGGCGAGAACGCTCAAGTCGGTGCGAAAGAAGAGAAAAGGCCTGCCACGCGGCAAACGTGTGCGTTAGTGTATCGACGGGGCCGCAACGCGGCCAATCGAGGCGAAACATTCCGGGGAGCCGGGGGTTTACGGGGCCAGTCAGCGGCTCATCTCGGGCGAGAGATTCCGCCAATCGAATCAGTGAGGGAAATCGGATGCGCAGCGTTGTCTGGGTGCTGGTTGGACTGTTGGGGTTGAATGCCGAGGCCTGGGGACAGGCGACCCCGAATGCGGGAGCGCGGCCGCTGCTTCAGAATCTCCTGCCGGCAGGGGTCACCGTCGAGCGCGACGTCGCCTACGTGACGAACGGGCACGAACGTCAGCGGTTGGATGTCTACGTCCCTGCCGGGGAAGGGAAGCGGCCGCTCCTGGTCTGGGTGCATGGCGGGGGTTGGCAGGGGGGGAATAAAGATCGCTCCCCGGCGATCGCGGCCCTCAATCAGGGGTGCGTGGTGGCGTCGATCAATTATCGATTGAGTCAGCATGCGACGTTTCCCGCCCAGATCCAGGATTGTCAGGCCGCGATCCGCTGGTTGAAGGGGAACGCCGAGAAATACCGCATCGATGCCGAACGGGTCTGCGTCTGGGGCGCGTCCGCCGGGGGGCACCTCGTCGCGCTGCTGGGGATGGCGAGCGACACCAAAGCCTGGGAACCGATTGGCGAACATCGCGACCAGTCTCCCCGGGTGCAATGCGTGATCGACTGGTTCGGACCCGCCGATTTCAGCTTGTTCGGCGAAGTTGTGGCGAACAGCGACAACGTAATCGGCAAACTGATTGGCCCGACGAATGGCGACGCCAACGAAAAATTCAAAGTTGCCAGCCCCGTGACCTACGCTTCAAAAGACGACCCACCGTTCCTGATCATGCACGGTGACAAAGACCCGCTGGTGCCGCTGCGGCAAAGCGAACGTCTGCAGGAGGCCCTGCAAGCCGCGGGCGTGAAAGTGCAACTAGTCGTGCTGCCGGGAGCCGGTCATGGCGGTCCGCAATTCCTCGCGGAGGAACAGCGTAACGCCATGGTCGAATTCGTCCGTGCGAATCTGCAACCGGAGTAGCGCGCCGCGCGAGGCCCGGCCGTCGTCAGGGCCGGGCCTCGCGCTGGTTCAGGCTCGCGCGGAGCGCCTGCAGTTGCTGGGCGATGATCGAGTCCGCCGGCAACTGTTGCAGCACCTGTGCGGCCAACTGATCGGCGGCGACGGCGTTTCCCAGTCTTGCCAGCATCTCCGCCTGCAGTGCCAGCGGCCAGGGATCGCGCGGGGATCGTCGCGCCGCCTCGATGAAGCATTGGTGGGCCGACTGGTACTCGCCGCGCGCCCGATGGAGTTTGCCCCAGGCCACGAAGGTGTTGCCGTCGGCAAGTTGCTCCTGCAGGAGTTGCCGATACACCGCATCGGCCTCGTCGAGCCGCTGGGCGTGTTGATAGGCCTCGGCGAGCGTTGTAAGACTCGGTCGCGTCCGCGGGACGCTGTCTCGGAGAGGTTCCAGGATCTCCACCGCCGCGGCGGCCTGACCGCGCTGCAACAGCAGTCGACCGAGATTCACCCGCGCGTTGATCGTATTTCCATCCGCGGCTAAGGCCTGCCGATACAGGCCCTCGGCGGCGTCGAGATCCCCGGCGCGCTGCACCACGGCGCCGAGATTGGTCAGGAAGACCGGTGCGGGAGATAGCTCGACCGCCCGGCGCAGCTCGGCTTCGGCATCCGCCCGGCGGCCAGCGGTTTCGTAGGCCGATCCCAGCAGGCTGTGCGCGTTGGCGCGTTCGATCGGAGTCGGAGCCGGTTTTCCGGTTTGTTGTTCGTAGAGAGCCTTTGCGTGTTCGAGGATGGCGATGGCCTCTTCGGCCTGATTCCGGCGCAACAGGATCTCGGCGAGGAACGTGTACGCCCGCGGCGACTGCGGCGTTGCGGCCACAGCGCGGGTCCACAGGCGGAGTTCATCGTGATAGTCGGCGTTACGGGCGATCGTTCGTCCCAGGGCCATCATCAGACACAGACAGATCGCGGCGACGACACCCCGGCGAACCGCCGAACTCGGGGACTTGTTCCCCCAGGCGGCCAACGCGAGCGCAGACGTCACCAACAGCGTGATCACCGCGGCACTCGGCAAGTAGACCCGATGCTCCACCAGCAGATCGCGCAGCGGAATCACCGATGACGTCGGAACCAGCAGCACGAAATAGCTCAGGCCCAGCAGTGCGACCCCCGGCCATCGACGTCGGGAGAGCAGGCAGCCCGCCAGAATCATGCTCACAAGGAACGCCGAACCGATGATGATGTCGACGCGTTCTGTGACCAGACGGCCGTAGTCGAGCGATTGCGATGTCCCAGTCAGGATCAGCCACAGGTAGTGCAGGAGCACGCCGAACTGCGAGCGCAAGTACTCCCACGACGTCAACCCCGCGGCTCCCAGACCGGCGGTCGCCGTTGAAGGAGCTGCTGTTGTTTCCGGCGCGGTGAGCAGGCCCGTGCCGGAAACGTCCCAGAGGATCCACAGCGTCGGCAACCACACCAGCAGGTGAGCGATACCGCGTCGTCGCAGCAACTGCGTCCAGGAGGCTGCAAGCAGCAGGCGATCATAGAGGATCACCAGCACCGGCAGGACGACGGCCGTCGGCTTGCTCGCCGCGGCGAGGAATGCCGTCATCAGGCTCAGGCTGAGCCAGAGGCTCGCGCGGTGTTCGCTCCGGCAGCCCAGATTCCACAGGCACAGCGTCGCCAGCATTCCGCAGGCTGCGAGGGCTTCACTGCGTTGGATCAGATACGTGACGGACTCCGTTGTGAGAGGATGCGCGACCCACAAACCGGCGGCTGC
>JANRLN010000623.1:0-3275 GCA_033762515.1 Planctomycetaceae bacterium | reverse complement strand
ACCGACCGCGTCCAGGGGGGATAGTCTGAGTAGCCGCCGAAATAGTCTCCCTTTAGACGTTCTTCCTCGGGCCAGCGGTCCCCTTCGTGGACGACGATGACGTCGGCGACTGCACGCTCGAAATAAATGCCGGGGGTCTCGGCTCCTGGATTGGCGACGATGGGCCAGTAACCGATGGTGCGGGCCACGTGAGTCAGGCGTTGCTGGTGACTGACGGCGCGATCCGCGTTCTCGTAGATCATCTCGTCAAAAAAGACGCCTTGGATCCTGGGGTAGCTCAACCGCCACTTTATCAGGTCCCGTTCGACCTCGGCCGGCGCCGCTTTGCCGTAACGGGTGCTGACATAGCCTAAAGTCACGCAGCCGGCGCCCTGCAAGCGGTCGATCGCCTTCGCGTAGTTCGCATCTCTACCCTCACCCGGACCCGACGCTGGATTCAAAATCACCCAGATCGGCACTGTCTCAAAGCGACGTTTGATGTCGATCAACCGGTTATAGGCCGCGTTTGTATGGATGTCGGCAGGGTAGACGTACATCGGCGCGAGCACTCCGGCGCGTTGCTGCGACGCTGCATGGAATGCCCGCGCCTTATCAGCAGCTTCGCGGTCCGCCAATCTCACCCACTCCGGAGGTTCCGCGCCGAACGCTGAGCCGGCACACAGTGTCAGCAGTGAGACGCAGAGGCTCTGTCGAATCGTCATCGACAAACTTCCGGGAGAAGGAAACAGAACCGAGTGAACGCCGCGTCAGCGTAGTCCGTCCGTGTGAGAGGATCAATTTGGGAGCGCGATTCCCCGTCCTCCCAGAATTCCGCCCAATCCGCTAGAATCCGCCTGGAAGTCGAAACCACCCTTGAAAGGAGTCGCCTGGTGCGCTGGTCGCAGACATTCATTCCGACAATGAAGGAAGTTCCCGCCGATGCGGAAGTCCCCAGCCATCAACTGATGCTGCGGGCCGGCCTCATTCGCCAACTCATGGCCGGGGCCTACACCTATCTGCCGCTCGGTCTGCGGGCGCTTAAGAAGGCCGAACAAATCGTCCGGGAAGAGATGGACGCCGCAGGGGGGATCGAAATCCTGATGCCGGCACTCCAGCCTATTGACCTCTTTGAACGCACCGGTCGTCGTGAAGCGTTTGGCAATGTGCTGATCAACTTCCATGTCAAACGCGGCGACCGCAGCGTCCACATGGCGCTGGGGCCGACTCACGAAGAAGTGGTGACCGATCTCGTTTCGAAGCATATCAGCAGCTACCGCCAGATGCCGCTGACGCTGTACCAGATCCAGATGAAGTTCCGCAACGAAGAGCGCCCTCGCTTCGGCGTGTTGCGGACCAGCGAATTCCTGATGAAAGACGCCTACAGCTTCCACACTTCGGTGGAATCGCTTGCCGACACGTATCAGAAGATGTACCGCGCCTATTGCCGCATCTTCGCCCGTTGTGGATTGAACTACCTCCCGGTCGAAGCCGAAAGCGGTCCCATCGGCGGTGACGCGTCCCACGAGTTCATGATTCCGGCCGACAACGGCGAAGACTACGTCGTCCACTGCAAAACGACGGGCTACGCCGCCAACCTGGAACGGGCTGAAACAGGTCGCAAGGTCCCTGCGCTGACGATTCCCGCTGGGGCCGGCGATATCAAGGAGGTCTCGACTCCGAACGTCGGCAGCATCGACGCCGTCTGCAAGCTGCTCAAATGCACGCCCCAGCAGATGCTTAAGACGTTGATCTACCTCGCCGACGAAAAGCCGGTGGCGGTCCTGGTGCGCGGCGATCACGAGGTCAACGAAAACAAGCTCCGTCGCGTCCTCGGCGCTACGCGCGTCGAGCTTGCCGACACGGGGACGATCTTCAAGGTCACCGGCGCTCCGGTCGGTTTCGCGGGACCGGTGGGGATTAAGTGCCCCGTCGTTGCCGACCATGACGTGCCGTTGGTCAAAGACGCCGTCACCGGAGCCAACAAGGAAGACGCGCACTTTGTCGGCGTGAACATCGGCCGGGACTACCAGCTCACGACCACGCACGACATCCGCAATGCGGTCGCCGGCGACCCGAGTCCCCGCGGCGAGGGAACGCTGGAACTGGTGCATGGCATCGAAGTTGGCCACGTCTTCAAGCTGGGGACGAAGTACTCCATCGCCCTCGGGGCGCTCTTCGATGACGAAAAGGACGCCCGGCAGCCGATCATCATGGGTTGCTACGGCATCGGCGTGAACCGCATCATCGCGGGCCTCGCCGAGACCTGTCATGACGAGAACGGCCTCGTGTGGCCGCTCGCCGTCGCTCCGTATTCAGTGATCCTCTGCCCCCTGCAGGTGACCGACGAGGAGACGATGCGCGTCACCAACGCCATGTACAGCCAGCTTCAGGCGCAAGGCGTCGACGTGCTGATGGACGACCGCGACCAGCGGGCCGGGTTCAAGTTTAAAGACGCCGACCTCATCGGCATTCCGCTCCGCATCGTCATCGGCGGCAAGGGGATCAAAGAGGGAGTTATCGAGGTGAAATGGCGCTGGGACGCCGAGGCCAATAAACTTCCCCTGGCGAGCGCGGTTCCGGCAATCATCGACCTGCTGACGGCCCGCAGGGCGGAAGAAGCGGGGCGGGCGCCGGCGTGATGATGAGTGCCAAATACTCAGTCTGACGAATCCGCCGCTATCCCAGCACTACGAGAGCATCTGCGAGTTCGTTGACGTCGCCGGCGGAGCGTGGCAGCACTTTCGCCAGGCGTTCGCCGACGGAGTGAATCGTTTCGCAGATGGCCGATGCGGGGGTGCCAACCTGCAGGCGAAGCGTGAACTCGCGGCAAAGTTCGTCGAGTTGGGCCTGTCCCAGCTTGTCGACGACGCTTTGGTCGGCGAGGACCATCGCCATTCGTTCCAACAGCGACACGTACAAGAGAACGCCCGAAGACCCCGCCGTGTGATGAACACGCTGATCGAAGAAGACTGCACGCGCTCGCATGCCGACTTCGTCGCGCATCTGTGCTTTTGGGGTAAACAGGTGTCGCAAACCGCTCACTCGACTGGCGGTGATCGCTCCCGCGATAAATCCGACGACGATCGCGGCCACATAGGCCGCAAGCTCCCACACGGGAGATGGAGTCGCCCAGGAGTGATCGGCATCCTGGACAGCGGGATAGAACTTCCAAACGAGGGACACGCACATTACCGCCAGCCACAGACCGACGATGTCTTCGGAACGGTCGTACCGGCCGGAGCTGGACGCGACCACCGGGATGATCTCCGCGCAGGTCCGTTGTTCGGCCTGCTGCA
>JANRLN010000622.1:0-1709 GCA_033762515.1 Planctomycetaceae bacterium | reverse complement strand
CTCGGTCGCGATCGCATCGGCAATCTGCGACGAGTGAACCGCCGCTGGCCGCGGATCCCCAGCGACTTTACGTCGTTTGCAACACGGTGGTTAATCACTTGCGTTTGAAGTCGTCGTCGAAACGCGCTCATGCACGGACTTGTGAAACCAACGAACCCCATGCACGCATCTATCGTTCCGTTTCACTGCGATGAGATGCTGCAAACGACCGGATGCTGGATTCCTCGTAGGATCATGACGAAACCAATTTGGAGCAACAGATGCCCTGTGCAGTCGTGACCGGCGCGGCCGGTCTCGTGGGGTCGGAAACCGTCCGCTTTCTGGCGGAACGCGGGTTTCGGATCGTTGGCGTCGACAACAACATGCGTCGGGAGTTTTTCGGTCCGGACGCGTCGACGGAGTGGAGTCGCCGGGCTCTCGAAGAGACCGTCCCCGACTATCGCCACTACGCCGTCGACATTCGCGACGCCGCCGGTCTGGAGCCGATCTTCCAGGAGCAGAGCAGCGATCTGGAAATGGTCGTGCACACGGCGGCCCAGCCGTCGCACGACTGGGCGGCGCGGGCCCCGCAGGTCGACTTCGGCGTGAACGCCGTCGGCACGCTGAACCTGCTGGAACTGACGCGCAAGTACGCCCCGCAGGCCAGCTTCATTTTTACCTCGACGAATAAAGTCTACGGGGATGCGCCGAACCTGCTGCCGCTGGTGGAGCAGGAGTCGCGTTGGGAGGTGGACCCGCGGCATCCGTTCGCCGAGCACGGCATCGACGAGACGATGTCGATCGATCAGTCGAAGCATTCGCTGTTCGGCGCGTCGAAAGTCGCGGCCGACGTGCTGGTGCAGGAATACGGCCGCTACTTCGGGATGAACACGGTCTGCTTTCGCGGAGGCTGCCTGACCGGTCCCGGCCATTCCGGGACGATGCTGCACGGATTCCTGTCGTATCTTGTGAAGTGCGCGGTGACGGGTCAGCGGTACACGGTGCTGGGGTACAAGGGGAAGCAGGTCCGGGACAACATCCACGCCTTCGATCTGGTCAACATGTTCTGGCACTATCATCAGGCGCCCCGACCGGGCGCCGTGTACAACGCCGGCGGCAGCCGCCACAGCAATTGTTCGATTCGGGAAGCGGTGGCGCTGTGCGAAGAGAAGCTGGGCGGCCCGATGAACGTCGACTACGTCGACGACGCCCGCAGCGGCGATCACATCTGGTACGTCAGCGACGTCCGCAAGTTCCGCCGGGACTATCCGGATTGGGAATACCGTTACACGCTCGCCGAAACGATCGAACAGATTATTGAAGCCATGAGCACGCGGAATCCGTCGCCGGCGGCGGTCGGCTGAACGAGTCCTGCCGGCGTGCTCGTGCTGCCGGCCTGGATGGCTGCCTCGCGTCCAGTTCACGGAGATCGAAACCGGATGCCGTCGACGATCGTCATTACCGGAGGCGCTGGCTTCGTCGGGTCGCATCTGGCGGTCTGGTCTCGGCGGCGCGCGCCTCAAGCGCGGGTCGTCGCGTTCGACAACCTTCGCCGCCGCGGCAGCGAGTTGACGCTGGCGCGTCTGCAAGACGCGGGGGTGGACTTCGTCCACGGCGACATCCGCAATCCGGAAGATCTGGCCCGGCTGCCGCGATCGGATCTGGTCATCGACTGTGCGGCGGAACCGTCAGTGTACGCCAGCGAGACGGGTTCGCCGCGGGAACTGTTG
>JANRLN010000621.1:0-59417 GCA_033762515.1 Planctomycetaceae bacterium | reverse complement strand
ACCCGCAAACGGGGAAACCCGGAAGCAAGTTCGGGGGCGTCACCGTGCAGGACGTGGCCGCGATGGAGACGGTCACCATCGGACTGAAGGGAGACAGCGAACGCACGAAGCTGGCGGAGATCGAGCAGCGGCTGGAAGCCTGGCTGAAGGAGCACGCCCCCGAGTACGTCCGCGCCGGCCCGTTGCGTTTGATGGGGTACAACAGTCCCCAGATTCGCCCCGAATTGCGGTACTACGAAGTCGAATTGCCGGTGAAGAAGCGTTAGGCTGATCAACGTGGAAATCCGCGACGCGTAGGGAAGTTCGCCTTGGCCCAAGCACTGCTCGTGATTGATCTCCAGAACGACTACTTTCCCGGTGGACGGTTTCCCCTGTGGAACGCTGAGGTCGTCCTGGCGAACGTCGAACAGGCTGTCGAGCGGGCGCGCAGCCGCGGAGTGGCGGTGATCCTCGTGCAGCACGTCGCCGACGGTTCCGCCGGGGTCGCTCCCTTTTTCAATGCAGGCACCGTCGGCGCCGAGATTCATCCACGAATTCTCGCGGCTGCTCCAGAGGCTCCTGTGATCGTCAAGCACTTTGCCGACAGTTTTGAACAGACGACGCTGGCAGAAACACTGCGAGCCCTGCGGGTCGACGAATTGCTGATCTGCGGGATGATGACCCAGAACTGCGTGACCCACACCGCGATCTCGAAGGCCGCCGTGAGCTACCAGGTCTCCGTGTTGGTCGACTGCTGCACCACGGTGACCGAACTGCTCCATCAAATCGCGCTGCATGCCCTCTCGACGCGCCTTAAGCTGGTCTCCGCAAAGGACGCGGTTTAACGACCCGCCGAGCCCGCTACGGTGAGAGTCTCGGCGGTGCGCCGTAGGCGCACGAGTTCTCGACCCGCCGTCTGCCTTCGACGAGCAAACGGCTCTTCGCCGACGACGGCCCGGCCGTCTCATCAAGTCCGGTGTGACGTGCACAAACTGTGAAGGCGGCTGGGTGTCATTGATGAACAGTCATCTCCACCGGCAGCGCTGTCACAAAGGGCCTCAAGCTGAGAAGGCCAACCTGATCCGAAGTCATCGACAACAGCTTTCCCTGGTCGAGGGTAGCCGGGCGCCGCGCCGCTGTGGTTCAATGACGCCCTATGCTCCTTTCTGGCAGCGGTTCCCGAAAGGGGATGTCCGACGTCGATGTGCCGAGTTCGCGATGGGAGGCGTCCGAGTGAACGTGAAGCGTCGATTCTGTTTAGACTCAACCGGACTGGCTTTGGGGCTGATTGGTTGCTGGGTTTGGCTCACCTTTACCCCCGCCGCACTTGCCCAATCCCCGGAGGAACCTCCCGCAGGCTGGACCACGTCGTCTCCGCGCGCGGAGTTGCAGCCGAAGTTCGAGTACACCGCGACCGGCGGCCGCCACGGCAACAGTGGTTTTGTGATCAACGCCGAGCGTGACGGAGTGCATGGCTGGTGGACGAAAACATTCGCGGTCTCCGGAGGTCGGTACATGCAATTCACCGCTCTGCGGAAGGCCGAACAGATCGCGGTCCCCAGGCGAAGCGTGCTCGCTCGCATCCTGTGGCGGGATGAAAATGGCCGCGAGGTGCTGGCTGATCCACCTCCCGGAGATCAGCGGCAGAACCGCGAAGGCTATCCGCCGATGGCGTATGCCGAACATCCCCGCGACGGGGAGACGACGGCCGATGGTTGGGTGAGTTTATCGGGCGTGTATCGCGTTCCTTCACGGGCCACGCAGGCCATTGTCGAACTGCAGTTACTGGGCGATGCGGGGGCGCGGGTGGTGTGGAGCGACATCGCCTGGACCGAAGTCCCTGCGCCGGAGCCGCGCCGGGTCCGCCTGGCGTCGGTGCATTTCCGACCAAGCGGCGGCAAGACGCCGATGGACAACTGCCGGATGTTTGAGCCGCTCATCGCGAAAGCTGCGGAACAACACGCAGATCTGGTGGTCTTGGGCGAGACGATCACCTACGTGGGGCTGGGTCGGCCGGCCTACGAGATCGCTGAGCCTGTCCCCGGACCGTCAACCGACTACTTTGCGAATCTGGCGCAGAAGTACAAGACCCATATTGTGGTGAGCCTGTATGAACGCGACGCGCATCTCGTGTACAACGTCGCGGTCCTCCTCGGACCCGAGGGGAACCTCCTGGGCAAATACCGCAAAGTCTGCCTGCCGCGGGACGAGGTCGCTGCGGGGGTGACGCCCGGCAAGGACTACCCCGTTTTCGAGACCCGCTTCGGCAAGGTCGGCATGATGGTCTGCTACGACGGGTTCTTCCCCGAAGTGGCCCGGGAATTGTCGAGTCGGGGCGCCGAGGTGATCGCGTGGCCGGTGTGGGGCTGCAATCCGTTGCTGGCGGCCGCCCGCGCCTGCGAGAACCACGTCTATCTGGTCAGCAGCACCTACACCGATTTCCCTGCCGAATGGACCAAGACGGCCGTTTATGGTCACGACGGCAAGCCGCTCGTGGTCGCTGAGGACTGGGGCACGGTGATCGTGACGGAAGTCGACCTGAATCAACGCCATTTCTGGCGCAATAACCTGGGCGACTTCCGAGCCGAGAACTTCCGTCATCGGCCGGTCATGACCAATGAGAGTGCTGACGTGAAGAAGCCACCGGGGAACAGGGTCCGACAGTAGTCAGCATCGTAGAGTTGCGAATCGACGGGGTTTCATGATCGCCTTCGGACAAGCATCTGTTAACGGATTCAGTCTCGGGTGAGTCGTGAGTCGCAAGCCGTTATCTGCCGCGGTCTTATTCATAACGTGAACAGAGACGATCCATGAAGCAGTTCAAGTTTGCGGTTTTCTGGTCGAGTCTTGCCTTCCTGGTCGGCGGGGCAGCCGCGCACGCCGAGGAGGTCAAAGACCGACACGTCGTCGTGATCTGCGTCGACGGTTTGCCGGCCTATCTGCTGGACGATCCGAACGTTCCGATGCCGGCCATCCGCGGACTGGCCAGGGCGGGCGTGCAAGCCGAGGGGATGGTGCCCGCCAATCCTTCGGTGACGTGGCCCAATCACTCGTCGATGACAACGGGCTGCTGGCCCGATCGGCACGGAGTGTTGTTCAACGGCGTGCTGGAACGTCCGGGACCCGGACTGCCGGTGACGGTCAATCCGCGCAAGGATCAGGCGGAACTGATCTTCGCGCCGACGCTGTATGACGTGCTGCATCAGCGAGGTTTTGCGACTGCGGCGATCAATTGGCCCTGCACCCGCAACTGCGCGACGCTCGACGACAACTTCCCCGACGTTCCTGAGGCCCTCGACCATACGACCCCCCGCCTGATTGAGAGTCTCAAACGGGCCGGAGTCTTCACCGACGACACGATCGCTGGATTCGGCAAGTTGAACGTGCTGGCGCGGGACGTCATCTGGACGCAGGCGGCCTGCCAGGTGATCCGCGAGCACAAACCTCATTTGACGTATCTGCACCTGCTGAACGTCGACGGCACGCATCACAAGTATGGGCCGCTGACCCCGGCGGGATCCACCGCGGTGGCTTTCGCCGACACCTGCGTGCGGGAAGTGCTGGACGCCATTGAGGCCGCCGGCATCCGCGAGCAGACGACAATCTTCATTGTCTCGTATCATGGCTTCATCGCGATCCCACAGACGCTGCAGCCCAATGTGCTCTTGAGGAAGGCCGGACTGCTGACCGTGGAAGGGACGAAAGTGACGTCTGCCCGCGTGCATACGGTCCCCGAGGGGGGCATCGCGATGGTCTATTTGACCGTTCCGGAGTCGCGGGAACAGGATCGTGCGCGGGTGATCGAGTTGTTTGAGGCGCAGGAAGGGATCGCCGCCGTGGTGACCCCCGATCAGTTCTCGAAGTACGGGCTGCCGCAACCGGCGGACTATCCGCAGATGGCCGATCTGGTTTTGTCGGCGAAAGATGGCTACGGCTTTTCTGGCTCGGCGACGGGAGACGAGTTTGTGGTGAAGAGCGAAGCGACGCTGGGGACGCACGGCTTCCTCTCCAACAACGAGCGGATGCAGGCCACGTTCATCGCCTCCGGGGCGGGAGTCCGTCGCGGCGCTCGAATCGGCGTGATCGACAACATTGATCTGGCGCCCACGATCGCCCAGCGGTTCGGCGTGGCATTCGAATCGGCGGCGGGGAAAGTCCTGAAGTTGGATTGAGACGCGACGATGATTCGGTGCTGAGGCAGCGCGACAAAGTGACGTGCGCGATTCTTGTCGAGATCAA
The DNA here is from genome assembly GCA_033762515.1 of Planctomycetaceae bacterium. Lineage (GTDB taxonomy): Bacteria > Planctomycetota > Planctomycetia > Planctomycetales > Planctomycetaceae > DSVQ01. The sequence continues at coordinate 55,199 of JANRLN010000621.1, read as the reverse complement.
CCACCAAATCTCAAGCACCAAATCGCAAGCAAATTCCAACGATCCAATCTCAAACGTGCCGCGGGTGAGGTCTCGTCTGGAGTTTTGATCTGGGAGCTTGGTTGCGAATTGTGGGTTGCGATTTGGAGCTTCACGCACGCAAATTGCGCAGCTTATTCTGGCTCGCTCCTTGAGCGCGCATTGCTGCTATGGATCTGCAGCAGAACTCGTTCGAGGAAGGCATTGACGACGAACGGATGCGTCAGCGTCAGCAGGTGGCCGCCGCGCGGCACGATCTGATCGGGGCCTGTGCAACGGAGCGGGAACAGGGGATCGGCGTCCCCGTGAATTTGGTGAATGGGGCACGGCCAGGCGCCGTCGGTCTGCCAACGGACGACGGCGCGCGTCGCCCAGGCGAGGAGCGGTGCGCGGGTCTTGCTGAGATGCGTGCAGACTCCGCGCAGGCGCTGCGGCAGCACCGGTCCGAGGGTCTTCAGCATCAGCCAGCCCCCCAGCGAGAGCCAGCGGTCCGCCCGCGGGGGGAGCAGCCAGGCCAGCGGCGCCCCCACCTTGGCCCAGCGCGGCAGTTCCTGGGGGCCGCGCAGGCTCGAGATCAGGATGCAGCCGCGGGCGTCGAGGTGCCGCGCCATCTCCAGCGCCACGAAGCCGCCGAATGAGACCCCGCCGACGATGCACGGACCGCGGAAATCCAGGCTCGCGGCCATGCGAGCCGCAAAGGCGGGCAATGTTTCACCGCGCGTGGGGGGGAGCCACGGCGGCACAAGGATCTGTGGGAAAACGCTCCGCTGCAGGGCGAAGATCTGGGCGTCCGTTCCCATTCCCGGCAGCAGAATCAACGGCCACGGTGATGACATGCGACGATATCACGCGGCCTGCGGAGACAGGTGGTCGAGGTGAGTGCCGCGAGCTGGAAGTCCACTACTTCACGGCCGCTTCGCTGGAGTTGGCGTTCACCATCTGGATGTAGCCGTAGAGCGTTTCGCGACCGCGGATCACGAAGAACTTCAACGAGTTCTGGCCGGCCGGCATGACCTGGTTGAGGATCCAGGTGACGTTTTCAGCCGTCAGCGTCTCCCAGTCGCGGAGTCCGACCAGAATGTCGTCCTTGCGGATTCCATTGAGTGCCGCCGGGCTACCGGGCCGGACATCGTTCACAATCATGCCGCCCCGGTATTTGGGAGGGATCGTCCCCATGCGGTCCGGAGGCATCGGGGCGAGCCTGAGTCCCAGGACCGTCCAGAAGCGGTCCGACTCGGTGCTGTCGTTGTTGGCTCGGGCGACGAAGTCGGTCGACAGCCGCGTCCGGCCCCCCTGGTACGGCGCGACGGCGAGGGACAGCGACTCGGTCTTGTCGCCGCGACGGACTGTCACGTTCACATTCTGCCCGATGCCGCGACCCAGCAGGGCCAACTCCCAGTCGGCGGTGTCAACAATCGGCTTGTCAGCAACCTTGAGGACGACGTCTCCGGCTTTGAGACCAGCCTTGGCGGCCGGACCATCGGCGGCGACGCCCGCGACAACTAACTCGCGCTTATCCCCCTGCTTGACGTCCTTGCCTTCGAGGCCGTGATAGGCGTGGTCGATCTGCTCAATGTTCATCAGTTGAGCCACGACTTTGCGGGCGTCGTCGATGGGAATCGCGAAGCCGATCCGCATGGCACCGGCACGAATCGCGACGTTGATGCCGACGACTTCACCATTCATGTTCAGCAGGGGACCACCGCTGTTGCCGGGGTTGATGCTGGCGTCGGTCTGAATCAGATTGCGATAGGATTGGGTGGCATTGACTTCCACATCTCGCGACAACGCGCTGATGATCCCCGAAGTGACCGTGCTCTCATAACCGAAGGCGTTGCCGACCGCGATGACCGGTTCGCCCAGCATCAGGTCCGAGGACGTGCCGGCAGGCATCACGGTCAGCGGCTTGGTGGCGTTCACTTTGATGATGGCAAGGTCGTGCTCGCGGTCGGATGAGACTACGGTGGCCGTGAAGCTGGAACCGTCGTCGAGCGACGCCCGGATGAGTTCCACTTCTGCGACCACGTGGTAGTTGGTGACGATGTACCCGCGTTCGTCGATGACGACGCCGGTCCCCATGCCGTTGATCTTCCGCGGCTTATTGTTGCCGGCGGCGAAGACCTGGTCGCGTTCGACGCTCGACTTTTCCGTGTGAATGTTCACGACGGAGGGGGCGGCCCGCTTGATGGCTTTCACCAGCGGAGTCTGGCGCAAGCTTTCGGCATGCGCAACCGAGACCGACGCTGTCAGCCAAACTGCGCAGCAAAGTCCAAAGGCAGTGAGCCGTTGTGTCATGGGTAGGTCTGCTCGTGAGCCGCTCAGGATGGTCTTCCAGTTGATACGACGTGCGCCACGATCCCTCGTTGCTCGGAGCACCAGGCCTCCTGCCCCCGTAAGCTGGAGCATCGGCGCGGCCGGCGGATGCGCTTGAACCCCGCAAAACGGTTGCGTCGCAGCTTGCCTAATCGAGCCGAGTCAATCTCGGTAGGCTGGGTGGAGACGGGAAAGGCTGACGACCCGGTCATCCCCAGCGTCCGAAATCCCAAACGCTGCGGGAATTACGTATGATGAGCCGTCCGATGGAGGCTGAGGAATCTGCGGTCGCGCCCGCGGCGAGATGTAAGGAAATGCCATGAATCGACGAGAAAAACTAGAGTCGATGCTCGTCGCGGAACCCGACGACGTCTTTCTGCACTATGCCTTGGCGACGGAGTTGCTCAAGACTAAGGAGTATGCCGAGGCCGAGGCAAAGTTTGCGCAGATTCACGCGCAGTTTCCGGATTACGTCGCTGCGTGGTTCCGTCATGCCCAGGCGGCTGCCGAACAGGGGCGCGTGGGGGAGGCCCGCTCGATTGGCGAACAAGGGTTGGCCGCCGCGAAGCGCATGGGGGATCAGCATGCGGCTGGGGAAATTGTGGGTTTCCTGGAGCTCCTGTGAATTTCATCACGCCTTAACATCACATCAGCGAACCGCGCTGGGCGTCCGCCGTTCGTCAACGCCCGCAGTGTCCTCGCGGTAATCGGTCCGCTGCTGAGCCGACCCTGCTTCAGGATCGTCCGGCCCTCCTTAAGTGAGCGCGACTGCAAATCCCGTCAGCAGCGCTGCTCGCGAAATTGACACTCGTCAAGCCCAGTTGGTTGAAACGGCGTTCCAAACGGGTGGAATCGGCGGGGGATGGGGGCCTTTTTTTCGGCCACACGTCGAACTGGCACGGTCTATGCAGCGGAGTGGTGGTGAGGTCTCGTGCCTCGCCATTCTTGAACGGATCTCTCCGGCATCCACGCCGGTCTGCCATCTTCATTTGCTTCTCTGGCGTTTCTTCTCGCAAATTTTGGGAGTTCTGCCATGGCCCTTCGCCGTCGGTCCGGTTTCACGCTGATCGAACTGTTGGTCGTGATTGCGATCATCGCGGTCTTGATTGCGCTGCTGTTACCCGCTGTGCAGCAGGCGCGGGAAGCCGCTCGGCGGACGCAATGTCGGAACAACCTCAAACAAATCGGCCTGGCCCTGCATAACTATCACGACACCCATAACGTGCTTCCCCCGGCCCTGCTTCATTCGGGGCGCTTCAACTCTGCGGCATTCTTCGCCAACGGTAACATGGTGCTCAATACACCCGGCTGGGTGTTCCTGCTGCCGTTCGTTGACCAGGCGGCGGCGTACAACCAATACAACTTTAACGTTTGCTCCAGCATGTCGTCCCCGTATTCGTTGCCGGTCTCGGGGACCGACGCCACCAATGTGGCGATCACCAGCCTGATGCCGACGTGGCTGATGTGCCCGGCTCACCCGGCGGCCGGTGAAGAATCCAGCTCGGGAGCGGGAACCACGGCCTTCTACTCGCGGAATCGCGCCCGACGAACGAGCTACCTCTTCGCCACGGGTTCCTTCACCGACTACAGCGGCGCCTATGGATCAACGCTGACCGACATTCGTCGCGGAGCCTTCGGGAACAGCGGCGCGGCCCGCATGCGCGATTTCCGCGACGGCTCCAGCAATACCATTATGGTCGGTGAAGCCTGGGGAGGTTCGTTCAAGACGTCGCCCGAATACGGGCCTTGGGGACTGACTGGAACTCACACCTGTTGCCACGGCTATCTGCCGACCGGTTCGTCCACTGCGTTGACGGCCGCGACCGTGGCTGCATACGCCCCGGACTGGAGCGTCAACAAGCCCTACCTCGGCGACGCTCAACGGCGGACCTACGCATGGGTGTTCGGAAGCGGCCACGCCGGCGGAGCGCATTTCCTGTTGGGGGACGGCACGGTGCGCTTTGTCTCAGAGAACATCGACTTCCTGAACTTCGCCCGGCTGAACTACATCAGCGATACGCAAACCGTGGACGAATTCTGAGTTTCGTCCGACGCGGTCTGCGGCCCGAGGTCGTGCTCTACGCGAGCACCCTCGGGCAGGCGCGTTCGCCGGGAATTGTGAGCGCAGCCTCAGGCTTGGTCGCCCAGCCGTTTCGCAAAATCAAGGGCGGTAGTTCTTCCAACTGACATCATGGGATAGGAACGCTCGGTATGCCCTGCGGAATTGCACGCCGCCGCTCATCGGCGCTCCACATCGCGCTGTCGGTGTCGTTGCTGGCGCTCCTCTACGGCTGCGGCAAGCCCGCCGGTCGCCCAACGGTGTCCGTCTCAGGCGTGGTCACGCTGGGAGGCAAACCCCTGGCGGATGCCCAGATCTACTTCTTCACCGACAAGTTCTCCAGTTACGGCAAGACCGCCGCCGACGGCAGTTACCATCTGATCCAAGGGGCGCTGCCCGGGACCAATCGGGTCTTCATCTCGAAGGTCGAAGGCGCCGACGTTCCGGGAATGGAAGCGGTGGCCGGTGATCCAGAGCAACTGCGTGTGGCAGCCGAATCGGGGGGGGCAGGTCCAGGCGTCAAAAAGCCTGTCGGTCCCCGGCAAGTGGTTCCCGTGGAATTCAGTAATCCGGAGAAGACCAAACTCGAATTCGCGGTCCCACCCGAAGGCACGACCACCGCGGATTTCCGTTTATGAGGCCGGTGAGGTCGGCGTCGGATCCCCGGACGAATGAACTGAGCGGCATACCGTCGCGCTGAGCTGGAGTGACACAGTTCTGAGATGCAGGTCTGCCCCTCTCGTCACGATTTTTGTGACCCGCGCGCACTCTTGGAAATCGTCGAGTGCGGTTACACCGTGACCGCCGGAGTTTCATGCGGTGACGTTTGCGGTTCCTCTTCACGGTAGTAGGCGTCACGCGAGGAATAGGAGTGGACGTCGTGGGCCGGGGTGTCGTTGGCGACCATTCCCAGCACCGACAGGCCGTGCGTGCTTACCAGATCCTGCGCGCGCCGCGCGGTGACCAGGCTTGTCTTGCCGAGACGGACGACCAGCAGCAGCCCATCGGCATGGCGCGCGATTGCACACGGATCACTGACTGCCAGCAGCGGCGGCGAGTCAATCAGTACTAGGTCGAATTCGTCGCGGACGGAGACCAGAAGTCGGGGCAACCGCGGCGTGGAAATGAGTTCCGCCGGATTTGCGGGAGGAGGACCCGCAGGGAGGATCTTCAGGTTCTCGACAAAGGTTTCCCGCAGCGCATTGAGTCCTTCAATTTCCCCTCCGAGGACATCGGCCAGTCCGACGTCCCCGCGGAGATGGAACAATGCGTGGACCGACGGACGACGCAGGTCGGCGTCAATCAACAGTACGCGCTTGCCGGATTGGGCCATCGCGACGGCCAGATTCGCGGTGGTGGTGGTCTTGCCGTCACCCGATTCCGGGCTGCTGACCAGAATCACTTTGGCCTGAGCCGCGTCGCTGATGACGTTGAGCGCCGTTCTCAGCGAGCGATAGCTTTCCGCCTCCATGGAGCGTGGGGCCAGCAGATACCGCAGGGCCGCATGGACATTGCTGCACAGGACTCGCGGGTCAACCGCTGAGGTGAAGCGGCCGATGGTTCCAAGCAGCGAATAGGTCGTGGCCCGGCGGAGTTCGCCAACCGTCATGATCCGCAGATCCCGCAACTCGCGGAGGAGACAGATCCCGGCGATCAGCATCACACCGACAATCCCGCCCCCTCCGACGAACTTGAAGATGCGTTTCATCGACAATTCGTTCTTGACCGGAGCAATCTGTTTCATCACGTAACCGTTGCCCTCGCGCTCGATGCTGACCTGATTGACCTGGGTGACGAGTTGGCCCCACAGTTCGCGCAGGCGCGCCAGTTCCGCATGGATCGCTTCGTCTTTGGCCTGAAACCGCGCCACCCCCTTGGCTTTCGTCGACTCATCGTCGACGAGACGAGCCAGGTGCTGATCGCGAACGTCGAGTTCCGCCAATTCCTGACGGAGTGACTCGGCATAGAGCGCCACAAAGTCAACATCCCCCGCGGCCGTCCCGTCGGCCTGCGACTGCCGGCGCTCTTCGGGGAGACGCACCCCCTGTCGACGGTAGAAGTCCAGAGCCGTCTGAATCGTTTGGCGCTTCAGCTTCACGTCGGGATGATCGGGGCCAAAATCGCGCAGGAGTTGCTTTTCTTCGAGGATCATCGGCAGCAGGCGATTTTCAAAGATCGAGATGTCCTGCTGTTGCTGCTGTTGAAATTCGCTTCCCGCCGCGCCGTCCTGAGCCAGGAACCGCCGAATCAGCACTTCCAGGGCGTCGCGTGGTTCTCCCTTGGCGACGGAAGCTTCAACAGAGGCCAGTCTCGATTGCAGCAGCGCCTGGCGCAGCAGGTTAAGCCGTCGCTGCTCCTCGGTCGCCAGCACGCGCTCCTGGTGGACGTTGGTGGTGGTCTGGCCGTCCGCCGCGGCGGAGCCGACGGGCGCCTTCCATTGCAACGGAGCCGTCTCGCGAAACTCGTGGTATTCAAGCTCCTTGGCTCGCAGTTTGGCTTCCACTTCGTCCAGGGCCTGCTGCGTCACCGCGAGCACCTGGTCTGACTTTTCGTGCCGGTTTTCCTGCAGATAAACGCCGTACGCTGCGATGACGGCCTCGACCACGGCCTGCGCATCCTCCGCGCGGCGCGAGGGATAGGTGATGGTCAGAACATTCGAGTACGAGCGGTCTTGTCCCGAGCTGCGTTTGGCCTTCAGGTCTTCCAGGATGTCTTCAGCAATGTCCTTAGAGCCTTGGAACACAGGAAGCTGATCGAGATGCCCGATTTCCACGGCTCGATTGATGATGAGGGGACTGAGGATGAGGGCGATGTGCTCGCTGCGTTCGCCGAAGTTGCCCAACGCCCGTTGTTCTTCCGGGACCGGAACGGAATCTTTCAGGGAGACCAGGACCTGCGCCGTGGCCTCGTATTCCGGTCCAGAGCGGACGTACCACAAGACTCCCAGGAGGACCCCGCAGACGCCGCCGACGGCCAGCCACCAGCGGTAATTCAAGAGCAACTGCAGATAGTTGACGTTCTTGAAGACCGCCTCGTCGGCGCCGTTCAGGGTGTTCGCCAAGGCGCCGGCGTCAAATTCCAATTCGCGCGTCACGTTCGAAGTCCTTGGTCCGGCATCGAAGATGACAGGGAAACGACCTGCCCGTCCGGCAGCACCGCCCACATGGCGCGCCCACCGACAACGATGCCTTCCGGCAACTCTAGCATTCGGGCGCAGCGTCGCCGGGGGAAAATCTGCATTCCGCCCGGCGGGACGCCGCGTCCTCGGCAACTGCCGATGACGTCGCGGTTGGAATCGTCGCCCCAGGCCCTCTCCGCGGTACAACCGGAATGCCGGGTAGCGCAGGGTGGATTGCCGAATCTGGGTCACAAGGGCGGGAGGGTGAGGCTCCTGCCGAACCGCGAGCGCTCACTTCGACGTCGATCGTCGCGGGAAAGGCCGCGTTCAATAAGTTGGCCTGAGGCCGGAATTCGCCCGGTGGCTGAATTCTGGCGAATTCCGCTGCGAGGGATTTCGGTGCAGGCCTCCCGGTCGAGTGACTTGTCTAGGACACCGCCTTCCGGACAAAGCTCACGGCTTCCGCACAGAGGGCCTCGGCGGCTGCGTCGCCCGGTGCTTCCGCGATGATGCGAATGATCGGTTCGGTGTTGCTGGCGCGGACCTGCACCCAGCGATCGGACCAGTCGAGTCGCAGTCCGTCGCCCTCGGTCGCTCGCGCGTCAGGAAATGCACTCAAGAGCGCCGCGCACGCCGCGGTCACCCGTTCACGGGGGCAGACCAGTTTGTCCTTGATGATGGCATACTGCGGCAACGTGTCGACCCAGTCCGACAGATGACCGCCGCGCCGTACCAACCCGTCGAGGACGTAGGCCATACCGACGAAACTGTCGCGCACGTAGCCCACCTGGGGTTCAATGACGCCGCCGTTGCCTTCGCCGCCAATCAACGCGCCGACTTCCCGCATCTTGGCGACGACGTTGGCTTCACCGACGTGCGACCGGTGGAACTCGCAGCCATATTTGGCCGCAAGGTCTGCCGTCACGCGGCTGGTGGAACCGTTGACGACGACGGGTCCCTTGGATCGGCTGAGAATGTGATCCACGCACAGCGCCAGCGTCAGTTCCTCCCCGATGTACCGACCCGTGTTGTCCACAATCGCCAGCCGGTCGGCGTCGGGATCTTCGGCGAAGCCGACGTCGGCCCCCCGCGACTTCACGGCCTCCGCCAGCGATGTGAGGTTTTCGCGCAGCGGTTCTGCGGGATGTTCGAACTGACCATCCGGCGTTTCCCCCATCACGACCACATCGCAGCCGAGCGCTTCCAGCAACTTCGGCCCCAGGATCGCCCCGGAACCGTGGTTCACATCCAGGACGACCTTGAACTTGCGTGCGCGAATCGCGCCGACGTTGACGAGCGGCAGCACCTTCTGCAGATGCACGTCGGCAGCGTCGTCAAGCATGGTGACGCTGCCGAGTCCGCTCCACGGTCGATACTTCGGCGTCTGTTCCAACGCCGCAAGAAGCTTCTCTCCCAGCGCCGCATCAAACACGCCTCCGATCGGCGAAAACGGCTTCAGGCCGTTCCATTCGATGGGATTGTGGCTGGCGGTCAGTTGCAGACCCCCGGCTGCTTTCAAGTGGGTTACCAGCACGCCGCAGGTGGGAGTTGAGGCGATCCCCAGGTCGACGACTTTGCAGCCCGTGGACAGCAAACCGCTCAGGACGGCATGCCGCAACATTTCACCAGTGCTGCGGCCGTCGCGCGAGAGCACGACGGTTCCGCCGTCAAAGATCGTTCCCAGCGCCGCCGAGAAACGGGCGACGTACTCGGGGTCCAAGCCGTCCCCGACGATGCCGCGGAGACCGGAGATGCTGAGGATGCGCTGCATGGGAGGTTGAGGATTTCTGGTTGAGGATTCAGCAAATGACGCCAGGTTGGCGTTCATGATCAATGCGCCACGGCGAGTTGCGGAAGTGGTTGAGTCGACTTCCTCAGTTTTTGCAGCGTCACCGGCACTGCTTTGAATGCCGGGGTCCGGCTGCGGGGATCGCTCGACCGAGGGACGAGGACGTTGCACTCGGGGTAGTACATGGCGGCATTGCCTGCGCGGATCTTCGGGAATGCGGTGATCAACACGCCGTCCATCTGTCCTGTCGTCGATTTCACGGTGATCTTTTCACCGTCGTAGAAGCCTAATCGTTCGATGTCGTCAGGGTGAACCAGAATCACATCGCGACGATCGATCCCGCGGTAGAGGTCGTAGTCTTCGTAGACGACGGTGTTAAATTGACCCTCGCTGCGGATCGTCATCAGCCGCAGTTCCTGGGGGCCGCCGGGGAGGTGTGGCAGCTCATGCACACGCAGTTGAGCTCGTCCCGAAGGGGTGGGAAAGACGGGCGTATGGAAGGTCCGTCCGCCGATCTGAAATTCCTTCTTGGTCTGGGCGATGTCGGCGATGGCCTCGAAGCCGGGAACGATCTTGGCGATCGCTTCACGGATGCGGCTGGTGTCCTGCATGGAACGCCAGTCGATGGGGCCGTTGTCACCCAGCGCGCCGCGGGCGATCGTCGCGATGATCTCAATTTCGCTCCTGGGACCTTCGTGCCGACTCGGTCCGCCGTCGCTCATGCGGACGTAGTTGAACATCGATTCCTGCGTCGTCGGTTGCGGTTCCTCGTCGCGGGCGAGCACCGGCAGCACCAGCGTCTCTTTGGCCAATCCATGCGCATGCCCGGTGTTGAGCGTCGTGTTGAGATAGACCAGGAGATCCAGATTCTGCAGCGACTTCGCCGCGTAGTCGGCGTCGGGATTCGAACCGTAGAGATTTCCCCCCAGGCAGAAGCCGAATTTCAGAGTCCCCGCGATTGCCCCGTCCATGCAGGCCATGGTGTCGAGTCCGGCGGTCGTCGGCAGTTGGACGCTGAACTCCTTCTGGAGACGATCAAACAGCACATCCTTGAGCTTGGGCGTCACCCCCATCGAACCGATGCCCTGGACATTGGAGTGCCCGCGGATCGGCATCAGCCCCGCATTGCGACGTCCCACCATGCCGCGCAAGAGCGCCAGGTTCGCGATCGCCTCGACATTTTCGACGCCGTAGACGTGGTGCGTGATCCCCATCGTCCAACTGAAGACGACATTCTTGGCCTTGGCGTAGCGTTTGGCGATGGCGTTGATCTCATCCATCCCCACGCCCGATTTCGCGCAGATTTCGCTCCATTCCACCTCCTGCAGCCGGGCTTTCAGCGCGGGCCAGTGCTCGCAATAGGTGTTGAGGAACAGTTCGTTGTGCTTGCCCGTTTCAACGATCTTCTTGGCGATCCACGTCAGCAGCGCCAGGTCTCCTCCGATGTGCGGCTGCACGTAGAGCGTGGCGATCTTGGTGCCGAAGAGAAGGCTGATGGGGTCGCTCGGAACGCTGAAGTTCACTAATCCCGTCTCGACGATGGGATTGATGACGATCACCTCGCCCCCCTTCCGGCGGATGTGCTTGAGGGTGCTCATCAACCGCGGATGATTACTGGCGGGGTTTCCGCCGATGATGAAAATGCAGTCGGCGTGTTCGACGTCTTCCAGGACCAGCGTCGCAGTCCCCGTGCCGAGAACGCTGTTGAGGCCGACCCCGCTCGCCTGGTGGCAATAGTAGCTGCAGTTGTTGACGTTATTGGTGCCGAACACACGGGCGAACATCTGCAGCAAGAAACCGGCTTCGTTGCTGCTGCGGCCGCTGAAATACCAGAAAGTCTCGTCGGCGGGAGTGGCTTTGAGCTTGTCGGCAATGCGGGCGAAGGCGGCGTCCCAGGTAATCGGGCGATAATACTGGTCTCCGCGGGAATAGAGCATCGGCTGGGTGAGCCGGCCGCAGTGTTCCAGTTCGCGGGGGGTGAACGACTGCAGTTGCGGGATGGAATATGTCTCAAAGAACTCGGGACGGATGGCCCCCTGCATGTCGGAAACCATCGCCTGCAGCGACTTCTTGCAGACTTCGGGGAAGACGCCGCGCTCGTTGACCATGCCCCCCTGCTGTCCCCCCATGCCCAGGGCGCAGGTCTTACAGGCGTTCTTGGAACGCATCGCTTTCCAGAGCTTCCACAATCCGCCGGCTTCGCGAGCCTTGCGGAACGTGTAAAGCAATGCGGGGAATCCGCCGCCGGTACGAACCTTGCGCATGGAACGTCCTCAGGGTGCTGCATCCAGGATGTCGAACGGCCGGCGTGAACCCAATCGGCACATCCGTTATGGTAGTCCTTCGGCCCATCCGACTCAATTCGCGCTCGTCCCATTCGGTTCTGAATGGGACGAGCGCGAGAGACCCAAAACTCACTGTGTGTGATCCACTCCGCAACTCCCGCAACTCGAAGAGGCACATCCCATGTGGCGACGATTCACGGCGGCATGGTTCCTGACGGCGGCCCTCGCGGCGTCGTTGTACGCCGACGAAAAGAATCAGCGGCTGGACATTTACTTCATCGACGTCGAAGGGGGGGCGGCAACCCTGTTTGTCACGCCGGCGGGAGAATCGCTCCTCATCGACTCGGGTTACCCCGACTACGGCAATCGTGACCGCGACCGCATCCTGTACGTCTTGCAGAACGTCGCCCGGCGGACGGTGCTCGACCATGCGCTCGTCTCTCACTGGCATCTCGATCATTACGGCAATCACGCCGCACTGGCCGCACAGATTCGCATCGGTCAATTCTGGGATCGCGGGATTCCCGAGACCCTGCAGGAAGACGCCAAATTTGAAGAGCGGGCCGTCCTCTATCGTGCCGCGTCCCAGAACCAGTCTAAAACGCTCCGCGCCGGCGATGCCTTCCCGTTCAAATCCGGGGAAACGAAGCTGACGGGGAAAGTCGTGACGGCCAGCGGCGAGGTGATCCCCAACGAGGGGCCGGCCAATCCCTTTGCCAATCGCCACATACCTGCGGAACCTGACCCCACCGACAACGCGAAGAGCATCAGTGTGCTGGTGTCGTTCGGCAAGTTCCGCTTCCTGTGCTGCGGCGACCTCACCTGGAACGTCGAAGGGAAACTGGTCACGCCGAATAACCCCATCGGTCAAGTTGACTTGTTCATGGTGACGCACCACGGACTGCCGGTCAGCAACAATCCGGCGCTGGTGCTGGCGATTGATCCCCGCGTCGCCGTGATCTGCAACGGTCCCACGAAGGGCTGCCATGAACAGACGCTGGCAACGCTCAAGGAGGTCCAGTCGCTGCAGGCGACCTACCAGCTCCATCGCAATGTCAAACTGGCCGACGACCAGCAAACCCCCGCGGCGTTCATCGCCAACCAGGCGGAGACCAGTGACTGCCGCGGCGCCTGGGTCAAGGCTTCAGTCGCCGCGGATGGCAACAGCTACACCGTGCAAATCGGACCGACGGGGCAAGTTCGAGAGTACGCTGTCAGATAGCAGGCCATGGTGCAGGGCGAAATCGAGTCCGGAGGCGTCGTCGCCCTACTTCTCGATCGGATTGCACTTCGACGACGGTTCGGCTTGCCAGTCGAGAAGCTGGAACTCGACTTTTTCCTGCCCGCGGAAACGATTGATCGTGGGCTGAAAACAGATGGAAATCGTCGATCCCGCCTGGGCGAGTTCGTCGGCCCAGTCTCCCTTGCCGAACGCGACGCCGCGCAGGGTTGTGCCGTGCTGACGGACCGTCAGCGACAAATGGCGTTCCCCCTCTCCCATCCGTTTGGGGGCGCCTACGAGTTCCACCCGAGTTGCGGCGAAGACGGGGCGTCGATTCGCCGCTCCGAACGGGCCGAGAGTTTCTAATTCCAGGACCGCGTGCCGGGTGACGTCGGCCAGACGGACTTCGGCGTCGATCTTGAGTTCATGCAGTTGCGTGTCGTCCGCCTGCGCCTCCTGCACGACCTGAACCAGCTGACGGCGAAAGTCGTCAATGCGGTCCGGCGCGATCTTGAGTCCTGCGGCGGCGTGGTGCCCGCCGTAGCTGGTCAGGAGATCCCGACAGGCTGAAAGTCCAGCGTGAAGATTGAATCCGCCGAACGAACGACCCGAACCCTGGGCGGCGCCGAGTCGATCATCAAGTGCAATCAAGATGGCCGGCTTGCGGAAGTGATCGGCGACCCGGGCGGCGACAATCCCGATTACGCCGGCGTGCCATTCCGGATGCGCCAGCACGAGAACGCCCTCCGCTTCCCACGTCGGCTCGGCTTCGACCAGTTCCTTGGCCTGCTTGAGCATCTTTCGCTCGACGGTCTGTCGATTCTTGTTCAACTCGTCGAGGTAATTGGCCAGAACGAGCGCCCGATCCCCCTGCTCCGTCGTCAATAGCTCCACCGCCAGGCGCGCCTGTCCCAAACGTCCAGCCGCATTGATCCGCGGCCCCAGCGCGAATCCGATGTCTTCAGCCTGCAGGTCTCCTTTCTCCAGCAGGCCCGAAATCTGCATTAGGGCCTTAAGCCCCGGCGGGCTGCGTTCCAACAGACTCCCGAGTCCATAGTGCACGAGGACGCGATTTTCACCTGTGAGCGGCACGACGTCTGCGATCGTGCCGATGGCCGCCAGTCCGATGGCGGACAGCAAGAACTCCCGCATGCGTGGTGAGGCCCGTTTTCCGTCACCCAGGCGAGCGCAAACAGCCCAGGCGATCTTGAACGCCACCCCCACGCCGCACAGGTCGCCGAACGGGTAATCGCCGGGCAATCGGGGATGCACCAAGATGACGTCGGCGGGAAATTCGTCGGCGAATTGATGATGGTCGCTGATGATGAGTTCCAGCCCGAGTTCGCGCGACAGCGCGGCTTCTTTGACGCTCGTGATCCCGCAGTCGACGCTGACCACCAACCGTTGCGGGTCGTCGGCGTGCAGCTGCCGGAGGGCGTCGCAATTCAGGCCGTAGCCTTCATCCAACCGGCTGGGGATGTAGTAGTCGACCTTGGCTCCCGCCAGTTGCAGGCAGTGCCAGAGCAGGCTGGTGGCGGTGACGCCGTCGACATCGTAGTCGCCGTAGATGGTGATGCGGCGGCCGTCTTTCACGGCGGCGACGATGCGGTCGGCCGCAGCCGGAACACCCGGGAGCAGTTCCGGGTCGTGGAGGTCGCCGAGTTTCTTGGCCAGGAACGCCGTGGCTGCGGCAGGGGTGCGGCAATCCCGCGCGAGCAGCACCTGCGCGACGAGCGGTGAGACGCGGAGCGCCCGGCAGAGATCCCCCACATCCGCCACATCGTGCGGGGCGATTCGCCAAATCCGTTGCGTTAGACCGGCCACTTCGCATCCCTGCTGCTGAATCCGCTCTTGAATCTCGCGTTGATTACAGCGATGGTGAATGGGCCTGTCAAAGGACGCCCAGTCGGAAAGGGCGGCGCTCTCCGGAATCTCGCCAGACATTGTTGCGGAACTTAGCTGTGACCGAGTGGTGTCGGTGCCTTGGCGCTTCGCTGCCGCAGTGCAGCCGCGCGACTGTTCGCCGCTGGATCGTCATTCTCGTCGTCGCAACGACTTGGGCGGCACCGGATCGTCGGGCCGTCGCGATCGATAAGGCCCGCGCAGAAGCGGAACTTGCGGATGCGCTCGACGAGCTGATTGGGGAGCATCGGGGGCAGGTGTCGATCCTGATTCGCCACCTCGACTCTGGCGCGGAGTTCGCTTATCGGGCCGACGAAGTCATGCCGACGGCGAGCCTGATCAAGCTGCCGGTGATGGTCGTTGCGCATCAACGGGCGGCGGATGGTCAACTGGATCTGAAGAAACGAGTCACCTTTCGCGAAGATGACCGCGCCCCCGGTTCGGGACTGTTGACGAAGCATTTCACTCCGGGAGTGGAGCTGTCGCTGCGTGATTGTCTGCGGCTGACGATTGCGTATTCCGACAACGCGGCGACCAACCTGCTGCTGCGGGAAATCGGCTTGAACGCGGTCAATGATCAACTGGCGAAGTGGGGTTGCCCGCAGACGCGCATTCATGCCCTGGTGTACCGTCCGGACTCTACGATCAGCCCGGCAGACAGCCAGAAGTGGGGCCTGGGAAAGACGACGGCGCGAGAGACAGCCGATCTGCTGCAGCGCTTGGAACGGGGCAGTCTTGTCAATCCCGAAGCCTGCCGCGACATGCTCGACCACCTGCTGGCCAGCGACGACCGCAAGCGCCTTGGCGAGTTGCTGCCGGAAGGGACCCGGATCGCACTGAAGACCGGGGCCGTAACCGCCGCACGGACGGCGGCGGGAATTCTGTATTCGCCTCAGGGACCGATCGTCATCTGCGTCTTAACTGCCGAAAACAAGGATCGTCGCTGGTCGGACGACAACGCATCGTACCGACTGACGGCCGAAGCGGCGCGCGTGGCCTGGAACGTGTTCAACCCGGATCCGCACCGTACTTCCGCGGCCCCGGCAGACGGACTTCTGAGTCTGGGAAGTCAGGGACTGCTCGTCGAAGATCTGCAGCGAACTCTCAATGTGCGCCTCAACCCTCCGCCGCAAGTGACCGTCGACGGAGACTTCGGTGCTCAGACCCGTCAAGCGCTGCTCGCCTTTCAGAAACAGGCCGGCATTGCGGAATCCGGAGCCACGGATGAGGCCACGTGGCAGGCTCTCGGCCCCCTGGTGGGGCCGACGAACACTGAGAAGGAGGCCAGCGCCGGCTCTGAGATTTCTCGACAACCTGCGGATGCGCTGGACGGGCCCCCGATTGTGAGTTGCCGGTCCTGGGCGGTCGGCGACGCGCGCTCGGGAATGCTCTTTGCAGGGCACGACGCTGAGACTCCCCGCGACTTCGCCAGCACCACCAAGATCATGACGGCCTATGTGATCCTGAAGCGGGCGGCCGTCGACCCTTCGATTCTCAATCAGCCCGTGACATTCAGCACCGCGGCGGACGACACGCCCGGCAGCACGGCGGGTGTCCGAGCCGGGGAACAATGCTCCGTCAAGGATCTCCTCTTCGGACTGATGCTGCCGTCGGGCAACGATGCGGCCGTCGCCCTCGCCGAGCACTTTGGACCTAAATTCTCTGAAGCTGCACAATCCGCTCCCGTCGGAAATCTGGAACTCTTTGTGGCCGAGATGAACCGCACGGCGGCGCGGCTGGAGATGTCTCAGACGAAGTACTTGAACCCGCATGGGCTGACTCACGCCGAGCATCGTTCGTCGGCACGCGATCAATTTCGGCTCGCGGTTGCGGCGCTCCAATTGCCGTCGTTCCGGGAGATCGTTTCCGTCCGCCGACATGGCTGTCAGATCTTGGGGCCTGGTGGGTATCGGCGGGAAGTCGAATGGACCAACACCAATCGGCTGCTCCATCAGGAAGGCTTCTCTGGTGTGAAGACGGGGACCACGTCCGCGGCGGGAGCATGTCTGGTCTCACTCGGATCCCGTGACGGTCAGGAGGCCGTGGCCGTTGTGCTGGGGGCGACGTCCTCCGAGGCGCGCTACATCGACTCCCGGAACCTGTTCCGGTGGTACTGGCAGTGTCGAAGCGTCAAATAATTCAGCGTGTTGCGATGGGCATTCTGAAATGACTGATCTTGGCCCGGTGCGGATCCCGAATCCGCCCGGCGCACGTGTACCGTGTTTCCAACGACAACATCACGGATGAATCCGCTGTCTGAGCGCAGGAGCGCGCCATGCCCCGTTTCGAGCGTCCCACAATTCTGATGTGCCCGCCGGATTTCTACGGGATCGAGTATGAGATCAATCCGTGGATGGACCGGAATCAGCCGAGCGACCATGCGGAGGCGACCCGTCAGTGGACCTCGTTGCGTGACCTTCTGGCTTCACTGGGCGTCGATGTGGTGCTGCTGGCTCCAGTTCCCGGTTTGCCCGATCTGGTCTTCACCGCCAATGCAGGCCTTGTTTGGCGCGAGGTCGTTTATGTGGCGACCTTTCGGCATGCCGCCCGACAAGGGGAAACGCCGGTTGTTCGCGCCTGGTTTGAGGGAGCCGGATTTGAAACACGCACACTGCCCGCGGCACATTCCTTTGAAGGGGCCGGAGACGCTCTGTTTTGCGGAGACACGCTGTATGCGGGATACATGATTCGCAGCGATGCGTCTGCGATGCACCGGCTGGCGTCGGAGATCGGTTGCCGCGTGATTCCGCTGCAGCTCGTTGACCATCGGTTCTACCATCTCGACACTTGCTTCTGTCCGCTGGATCAGCACACGGCCCTCTACTATCCACAGGCCTTCGACGGCTATGCTCAGCGGACGCTGCGGCAGATCCCACGCCTGATCGCCGTCACCGAAGCAGAGGCGGCGCGCTTCTGCTGCAACGCCGTCGTCGTCGGCAAACACGTGGTGCTCAATGCTGGATGCCCGCAGTTGGAAGCCGAACTCTCTGCGGCGGGATTCACTCCGCACAGCACGCCGTTGGATGAGTTCCTGAAATCGGGCGGCAGCGCCAAATGTCTGACGCTCCGCCTCGACGGCGAAGAGGCCGCCGTTTGGCCATGACAGCGCAGCCGCGCTTGTGACGATCAGCGGCGAACTGGCGGCAAAGTGACCTTGAGCAGGATCGCAGGGGCGTCGAACGACCAGACACACGCGACATCCGACGGCGGAGTGAGGACTGTGTCGCCGCGTCCAAAAGATCGCCGTTGACCATTGTGGCTGAGGCAGGCGGCGCCTTCGATGATGGTCCAGGCGGCGAGTTGATCGCTGTCGGCAGTCCAGCTGCCGGCGTCCGCGGAATATCGTTCCCAACGAAAATAGTCGCATTCCACCAGCAGTTCGGCGCGGCGAACTGCGGGTGCAGGAACCGCCAGCTGTACGGGGGGCAAGGGGATCACGGGCCCCAGCGACCAGTCGATAGACTCCAGCGCTTCGGCCACCTGGAGTGGTCGCGGTCGGCCGTCCAGACCGGGGCGGTTCCAGTCATACAGCCGAAGCGTTGCATCGCTGGTCTGTTGAACTTCGGCGACCAGCACACCCCCTCCCAGGGAATGCACCGTCCCGGCCGGCAGGTAGACGCAGTCGCCGACGCGCGGTTCGAAACTGTGGAGGCACTCGACGAGGGTCCCTGACCGCAGGTGAACTTCGACCGCGTCCCGGTCCACGCCCGGTCGCAGTCCGGCATAGATCCGCGCCCCGGGATCCACATCGAGCACGACCCACGCTTCGGATTTCCCGCGTTCCTGCGGACAGAAGCGGCCTGCCAGCTCATCGTTGGGATGGACCTGGACTGACACGTAGTCGTGGCAATCCAGAAACTTCAGTAGCCAGGGAAACGAGCCCGACGGTTGCCCCGGAGACCAGACCGATTGATGGCATGCCCAGAGGTCTTGCAGAGTTGTTCCAGCGCAGGGACCGTCGGCCACACGGCTGATATGGTAGGGATGCCCGCTCAAATCCCAGGATTCGCCATAACGTATCGCCGGCGGCAGCGCTCGACCCAGGATGTCGGCGAGGCGGCGACCTCCCCAAGGCTGCGGTCGCAAGTGCGGCGCGAAACTCAGGGGCGCACCAGCCGGAAACCGCGTCAGAGTGTGGCCGAATTGCGGCAAGCGTGTCCTCGTTTCCACGATTTCGGGCCGGGCCGCTGGATCGCCCGCCTTCGGCGTTCCATTGTGAGGTTCTTCCTCGGAGGCGTGCAACGCGCTCTCGTCACGTGGCGGAAGGAAATGAATCTCAACAGCCCACTGGGTCGATATTGTCGCCGGCGCAGGTCGTAACCTGCCGGTATTGCCAGGAGCCGCTACGGTTGTTCCAGCCGCTTCGGGAAGACCATTCCGGCGCGGCGGCGGGGATCGGCCGAAAGCGGAATGACGTCGGCACTTCCGCGCTTGACACGCCGAACGGGCAGGCCGATGATATGCCGGTCCGGCTTGCAGGGATTGCCGACGTCGATGTGCGGGGTGGGTGGATAGAGTTCTGCGCTTAACCTGTCACTATGCCGATCTGCCCGACCCGGACGACTCACTTCCAAATCCATAGCCACGGAACTTCAGCCCCAGCCGGTCTCGGGAGAGGAACTTCGTATGTCGACACGCCGTTTGGACATCGAAGAAGTTCGCGACGTGACGGTCGCCAAATTCATCGACAAGAAGATTCTGGATGAAACCAACATCCAGATCATCGGGAATCAGATGTTCGGCCTGGTCGACGAAGACGGTCGCAAGAAGATCGTCCTCGACTTCAGCAACGTCGAATACCTGTCGAGCGCCGCGCTCGGCAAATTGATTACGATGGATAAGAAGGTCAAGGCTGCTAAGGGCAAACTGCGGCTGTGCAGTATTCGGCCCGAGATCTACGAAGTTTTCGAGATCACCCGACTGAACAAGATTTTCGATATTCGTGCCAATCAGGAGCAGGCGCTCGAGGGATTCTGAGTTCCCGATATCCTGCAGAGACTTTCCGAACTTTCCTGCCCAGTCAGGCGCGGCCGCGGGCCAAGGCCGTTTGCTGGCGTCGCGTGTGTCCCACGACATGCCCAAATCCGAGCACTTCGAGGTCGTCATCCCCAGCGACACCGCCAAGGGCCAGGAGGTCCAGGAGCGGATCGTCGGGCGTTTGGAAGAGCTGGAATTCCCGCCGCGCGACGTCTTCGGCGTCCGTCTGGCGTTGGAAGAGGCGCTGGTCAACGCCATCAAACACGGCAACGGGATGGATCCCGACAAGAACGTGAAGATTATGTGGCGGATCGATCCGGTTTCCGTCTGTGTTGAGATTGAGGACGAAGGTCCCGGGTTCATCCCTGCGGAAGTCCCCGATCCGACCGCCGAAGAGAACCTGGAACGCCCCTGCGGTCGCGGAATCATGCTCATGAAATCGTTCATGAGCCGCGTCGAGTACAATGAGCGCGGCAATCGCGTGATTCTCGAAAAACGCCGCGATCCCTAGCGATTCTCCACAGCCTCTGCCTTAGTTTCCCGGGCAGAGTGCTGTTCTCCGATCGTCGGTGAAAGCGCCGTGGCCCCGGTGCTCAGCAAAAGCGGCGGTTGGCGGGAGTCGTCCAGGCTGTTACGCTCTGCACTGGAAGTCCGCACCCGGTGCCGAACTCGGTGGAATTTGGGGTCTCGTAATCCGTCGAACCCCTTTCGTGAACATTCAGGCGACATTGATTCGAACATGAGCGCTCACCCGTCCGATGGTCCGAATTTCGAGAAGTTGGAGCTCATTCCGGTCATCGCGCAGGACGAAGCCACCGGCGACGTGCTGATGCTGGCCTACATGAACCGCGAAGCTTATGAAGAGACGTTGCGCACCGGGCGCGTCTGTTACTTCAGCCGGAGCCGCAACAAACTCTGGCGGAAGGGGGAAGAGAGCGGCAACGTGCAGGAATTGAAGTCGATCTATTTCGACTGCGATGCCGACACGCTGCTTGCCAAAGTCCACCAGATCGGCGGCGCCGCCTGCCACGAAGGTTTCCGCAGTTGCTTCTTCCGGCGGGTCGATCCGGCGACGCGGGCGGTGTCGATCGAGGGGGCTCGCATCTTCGACCCACAGCAGGTGTACGGGAAGAAGTAGCAGCCACGAATCAGGGGTCAGCACTCAGGGTCGGGGATCAGAAACGTTCGGTTGAGGCGGTGGAAATCATGACGGACAAGTTGATCAAGTTGGGAATTCCGGCGGGCAGCCTGCAGGAGGCGACCGCCGAACTGTTCAAAAAGGCGGGTTACAGCATCAAGTTTCAGTCGAGGTCCTACTACCCGGAAATCGACGATCCTGAGATCGAGTGCATGCTGATTCGTGCCCAGGAAATGGCACGCTATGTTCAACAGGGAATTCTCGACGCCGGTATCACCGGCTACGACTGGGTGTTTGAGACCCAGGCTGACGTCCACGAGATCTGTGAATTGATGTTTTCCAAGGTCAGCCGTCGACCGGTGCGGTGGGTATTGTGCGTTCCCAATCAATCGCCTGTTCAATCGGTGAAAGATCTGGAAGGAAAGCGGATCGCCACCGAAGCCGTCGGGCTGACGAAGCACTACCTCGCCCGTCACGGGGTGACGGCCGAAGTCGAGTTCTCGTGGGGCGCCACCGAGGTCAAGCCGCCGCGACTGGCCGACGCGATTGTGGAAGTGACCGAGACCGGCAGCTCGCTGCGGGCCAATGACCTGCGGATTGTCGACGAGGTGCTGCAGAGCACAACGCGATTCATTGCCAACAAGACTTCGTGGACCGACCCGCGCAAACGCGCCAAAGTCGAGAACATCGCTCTCATGCTGCAGTCATGTCTGGCGGCGGAAACCAAGGTCGGCCTAATGATGAATGTTCATCGGACGAACCTTGAAACCGTCCTGCGCCAACTACCGGCTTTGCAGAAGCCGACCGTCGCCCCCTTGTCCGACCCCGAGTGGGTCGACATCAACACCATCGTCGACGAAGCCTATGTACGGCAGATCATCCCGCAACTGAAGGCCGCCGGCGCTCGCGGGATCGTGGAATACCCGATCAGCAAGATCATCGACTGACGTCCCGATCCCGATTCACTGACTCGGCGGACGCAGACCGAACCACCGCTTCGTGCGCTCCTGACGGCTTACTTTTGAGAGGCAAGTTCCCGATCAATCGCGCGCGAGAGATCTTCCACCGCCCGGCGGGAGACTCCTTCTAATTCGTGGCCGAGCAACCAATCAGCATCGGCGCGGGCCTGCTGCAGGCGGTCGGCCTGCAAGGCGAGGACGGCACGGTAAAATCGATCCGACGGAGAATCCGGCTCAAGCACCAGGATCAGGTGGGTGTACCGGAGCATGCGGTCAGTTGCTTCTGTGCGACGCGCCTCGCTGAACAGATTTCGCAGCATCCGCACAAGGATCAATCGCTTGGGCGCCGAGGTGAGGTAAGCGTCGTTCCACTCGGCGCCCGTGGCTCCGATCACTCGTGCCTTGGCCTCCTCGACACTGATGTCTGTTCCCCGTTCAAAGACGTCGATCAACTGGCCGGGTCCGTCTGCGGGCTCGTAACGCACGACGAAATGACCAGGGAGTCCCACTCCAACCACCGGGACCTCCAGTCGCCGAGCCACCTCCATGAACAGCACCGACAGGGTGATCGGCAGGCCTTCCCGATCATCAATCACCTCGTTCATGTAGCTGTTGCTGCGATGGTCATAGTCGTGCCGGCTGCCGTGATAACCCTGTTTTTCGAACAGATCCTGCTTCATGGCCGCGAGTCGAGCTGCGGGTGTTGAGTCCGCCGGCAGACTGGCGCGAATTCGCCTGGCGATCCGGTCGACTTCGTGCACATAGGATGCGATGTCAAGTTCAGGATTGTCGATCGCGGCAATGAGCAGGCTGGCCTTCAACAGATCGAGGTTGGCTTCGGGTTGAGCGACCAGTTTGGCGAAATCCTCCAAGATCCGGGTCTCGTGCACAGCGGCGGAGAGTTCGCGCACGCGCCGTGCCCGCGCCTCCAATTGCCGGGCTTCCCGTTCAAGCGCTTCCAGGCCGGCAGCCCCCTCCATTGCCACATTCGCCACGACGGCGTCTTCCGCCGGCCGATCAATGGGCAATTTGGCAGCCGTAACGGCGATGCGTTCAAGAAGATCCGCCGACGGTTCTCGGGGCGGAAGTGACTCTCCAATGCGGAAATCGCGAAACTCCGCTTGGGTGTTGCGGAATTTACATAGACCGACGCTCCCGGACTTCAGCGTGTGGTCGTCCGACTCAATGACCAGTTCATCGTTGAGGTAACAGCGGATGCGGTCGGCATCGATGCGCACTTTCAGATGACTCCACCCATCCGCCCGATACCAGGGAGAACGCACCTGTGCGAGAACCGTCCAGGCATAGACGTCGGGACCGTCGAACCGGGTGAGACGCAATTCGCCGTTGCTGGGATAAAACCCGTAGTGCCGGTCCCCTCCGTCGGAATGGAACACCAGCCCTGCGGCGCCATCTTCGGGTTCCAGTCGCACACTGACGGCCACTTCATAGGGAGCGGGCGGCGGCGCCGCGGTCGAGAGACACAGTCCGCGCCCCCCAAACCCAGTCCCTGCCCCACTGGCGACGATGCGTCCCGCCCGCTGTTTCCAACGGCTGCCCGCCTGCGGTTTCCAGTCTTCAGCATCGAGAACTCCAATCGTCAACCACTGCTCCATGGCAATAGGATTCGGATCAGCGAGCAGGGGCTTGAGCTGGTTGACCGGAGCTGCGAATCCGAGATTGTCTGTCTTCAACGACTTCAGGGTGATGAGTCCGTGGACACGTCCCTGCAGATCCAGAAGCGGCCCGCCGCTGTTTCCCTGTTCGATCGGCATGGCGATCTGGAGCATCTGGCGATTGTCGACCTCGCGGCGCCCTGAGAGCACACCGGCGACGACGCTCCGTTCCAGTCCCAGCGGATTTCCGATCGCGACGACGCTCTCTCCATCCCGCAGTTGATCAGAGTCACCGAGCGGCAGGGCGGGCAAATCGTGGGCATCGATCTTCAAGACCGCCAGGTCGTGATGTTTATCGGTGGCCTGAATCGAAATCACATCGAACTTTCGACCGTCCTGCAGTTGCACGCGAATCGGTCGGGCTTCGCCGATGACGTGCAGATTGGTGGCGATAAGTCCGTCGGCGCCGACAATGAAGCCGCTGCCGAGACCTTGTCGGTCTCCGTCGCGGCCGTCAAATGTGACCACGACGACGGCGGGCTTCACCTGGGCAGCAAGATCTTGCACCGACTGCGTCATCGGCGGCGTGTCGTCCGCCCCGATGGTTGCCCTCGATGCGAAACAAAGAACGGCGGCGACAACCAACCGCCGGAGACAACGAGTGGACATCAAGATCTCCTCCGAAGCATTCGCCGATCGTAGCCGTGGCGCGAAGCAACGTCGATCTGGACGGCGGCGATTGTGTGGTATATCCGTCAGCCGGGGATCTGAGGAGTTTTCGTGCCGCGAGCGGAAATTCCTATGAAACTCTTAAAAAGACTAGGCATATTCCGGCAGGATCGCTACCCTCGATGTGGGGAACTGCAGGCACGAAGGAGGGATCTGAGTGCGCGGCGAGCGGACAAGGAGGCGACCGCTCGCAAGTCGGCCCATCAGTCTGTCTCCCAAAGGGAGTGCACGGTCATGATGTGTCCGTTTTGTCGGCACGACGAAACTAAGGTGATCGATTCAAGGACGAGCCAGGATTTTGTGATCCGCCGGCGTCGTGAATGTCTGCGCTGTGAGCGCCGTTACACGACCTATGAAAAGATCGAAGAATCGCCGCTGAAGGTCATCAAGAAAGATGGCTCGCGGGTTCCTTTCGATCGCGAGCGGATCAAATCGGGGCTGGAGAAGGCCTGCTACAAAAGGCCGATTTCCGCGGAGACGCTGGAACAGGTGGTCGCCGACATCGAGTCAGACCTTTACGAAAGTTTCGACCGCGAAGTTCCAAGCCGCTATGTCGGGGAAAAGGTGATGGAGCACCTGCGCAACCTCGACCATGTTGCCTTCGTTCGGTTCGCTTCCGTCTATCGCGAATTCAAGGATGTGAATGATTTCGTCGAGGAACTGGAACCGATTCTGCGTGGGATGCCCCGGTAGTCCGAATCCGCATCAGCCAATCGCCTGCTGAATCGATCATCGAGCGCAGCCGTGGGATTCCTGCGGTGAAATCGTATCGAGTTCTGAGTGGTCGCGCCCCCTAAGGCATTGCCCGTCCGCGAAGGGCGTTGTATCGTGCGCCCTCCTGTCTGCGGAAAGGCGCCGGGATGTCGATCCACGTAAAGTGCGGGGGCTGTGGCGAAGAATTCTCGCTGAAAGACGACGCGGCCGGCAGAGGTTTCTCATGCAAGGTCTGCGGAGCCCGAGTGGAAGTCCCCGATGGGGACCCTGACGAACTGGGAAGATGGCGGTCTGCCGGTGCGAAGCGCTCACGGTCTGGGAGCAATGCGTCCCTTGCGGCCTCGCGCACGTTGCTGCCCGCGATCTTTCTCTATCTTGTCACCGGTCTCTCGGTGGCGAATCATGCCGGCGGCATCGTCATGGCGGCGATGGGCGTCAATCTGAATCCGTTCGTCGATCTCGACAATCCGAATCTGAACCAGCAGGCTCGCGAGAACCAGCGAATCGCCAATATGATCGGCGGTTTCGTCGGGGGCGCCATTGGCTTGGTGGCGGACACCTTAGTGATTCTGGGCGCCATCGCACTTCACCGCCTGAGAAATTTTCCACTGGCGATGACTGGATTGATCGTTTCCCTCATTCCCTGTTTGTCCCCGTGTCTCGTGCTGGGGATGCCGTTTGGCATCTGGGGACTGGTCGTATTGCTCAGCAACGAAGTGCGTGAGGAATTCCAGTGACGTTAACGGAAGCAACATGCCCAGCCTGACGGTCGAAAACTATCTGAAGGCGGCGTTGCAGATTGCCTCCCACCAGGAGACTCCCTGGGTCTCTACGGGCCAATTGGCTGCGGCGCTGGCGGTCTCCCCGGGCACCGTCACGAGCATGCTCAAGTCCTTGTCCGATTCCGGGCTGGCGGAGTACCGTCCCTACGAAGGGGTCTCGCTCACCCCTCAGGGACGAGGGCTCGCATTGCGGATGTTGAGGAGGCACCGCTTGATCGAATTGTTCCTCGTCAAGACGCTCAATTTGACGTGGGATCAGGTCCATGAAGAGGCCGAGCATATGGAGCATGCGGTCAGCGATTTTCTCGTCGACCGCATTGACGACTTTCTCGACCACCCCAACTGCGATCCGCACGGCGACCCCATCCCTGCGGCCGACGGCACCATGCGCGGCGTCACCATCCCCCTGGTGTCGCTGGCGACAGTCGCACCCGGCACCTCGGTGAGAATCGCCCGGGTGACGAATCAGGAAGGAAACTTCCTGCGTTTCCTGGCGGATTCGGGTCTGCAGATCGATCAGGAACTGACGGTCCTGGCCAGTCACGCCGCAGCTGGGTGCGTCACGGTGGATGTTAATGGTCGGCCGATCTCGATCGGGCTCCCTGCTGCGGCAGACATCCTGGTGGTGGGCGCCGGTGTCTCCCACTGAGCATCTTGTGATCGTTCGACCGCGTCTCCACTTGCTGTGAGAGGCATTGGCACGGGGACGGGGGTCTTCATGTGAATTTCACAAACCATCCTCGGCAGACTCGTTTTCCTTGGGCATGCTGGATCGTGATCCTCCGAGAGAGGCGGATTGAGTCCAAGCCACACGTGTCGCTGGTTGCATGTGCTTCTGACTGACAAGAGTCGCCCGCATCCACGTGCCAGCCGCAGCGCGCCATTCGCAGCAGGTGAACCTCGATGTCCTTGTATCTGGAAGTCGTTTCGACGACGAATGAAGCTCAGCGGTACGACTTGCCCGATGGTGAGACGATCATCGGCCGCCAGCCGGACTGCAATATCGTGCTGCCATTGACGACGGTTTCTCGGCGGCATGCGAGGGTGCTGCGGAGCGGCCTGTCTGTCGCCGTGGAAGACTTGGGAAGTCAGAATGGGACGCTGAAATCCGGGATGCCGATTGCGGCCAAGATCGACCTTGAGCCGGGCGATGAGTTTCAGATCGATCAGTTTGTGATCCGCCTCCACCGCCGTTCCCTGTCCGATACGGCTCCCGAACCGCTGAATGATGTCCCACGGGTGATCGTCCCCGGCGACTCGCGGGAGACCTTCGCAAAAATGTCGCAGATCGGGGGGATTCTCGCCGAGTTTGACGTCGACACCAGCTCGGTCCAGCGGCTGAAGATGCACGCGGACCAGAAGCTGCAAGCCGTATTGGAGCTGATCAACAATGCCGACACGTCGCTGGAGTTGAATCAGGTTCTCGAGAACCTCATCAGCGGGCTGATGAGAATTTTTCCGCTCGCCGAACGCGGGGCGGTGTTGCTCTGCAATCCGGAAGGGACGCTGGAGCTCAAGACGCTGAAACACCGCACGAATGCGGCTGCAGAGATCACCGGAGGCGAGCTGAGTCGAACGATTCACGATCATGTGCTCCGGGATGTGAAGGTGGTTCTCAGCGAGAACCTGCAGTCGGACGAGCGATTTGACGGAGCCGCGTCCCTGGTGGGTGCGCCGATCCGTTCCATGATGTGCGCGCCGTTGCTCGGTCCTTCACGCCAACCCCTCGGAGTGGTGCAACTGGATACATGCAGCAAGCTCGGCGTCTTCACGCCGCAGGATGCTGAAATTCTCGCCAGTCTGGCCACGTTGACGGGACTGATGGTCGAAGCGGCGCGGTGGCACACGGCCCAGTTGGAGCTGGCGCAGCGCAAACAGGACTTGCTCGTGGCCCAGACCGTGCAGCAACAGTTTCTGCCGCAGGCGGCGCCCACGCTCGAAGAATACGATGTATTCCACTTCTACGAGCCGGCGGAAGCGATTGGGGGCGACTACTACGACCTGTTCGAGGTCGGCGCCGACCGCTGGGCGCTTCCCATCGGCGACGTGGCGGGCAAGGGAGTGCCCGCGGCGATGTTCATGGCACGGTTGAGCGGGAAGGTCCGTGTGTCGGTCCGCGAAAATCTGTCCGTGGCGGAAACTTTGACTCAATTGAACAGTCGCATCTGCGAGCGCATCGCGGCGGGCCGATTCGTGACGTTCTCTCTTGCCGTCCTGGATGTCGTTGAACACACGCTGACGATGGCCAACGCCGGCCATATTCCACCCTTCTGGCGGCATGGCAAGACGGGGGAAGTGCACTTGTTGAACCTGGAGTCAATTGCCGGTCCGCCGCTGGGACTGGTTGAGAATTGGGAATACAAGGAACTCTCGCTGGCGCTGGAACCCGGCGACGCCGTCCTGTTTGTGACGGACGGCGTTTCGGAAGCCCAAAATCCTGACCGAGATCTTTTGGGTCTGGACGCCATCGCTCAATGCGGCGTCAACGCCCCCGATGTCATTGGCTGGGGGCGTTGCGTGATCGATCTCGTCAAGGCGCACCTGGGGGGCAACACGCGCCGGGACGATGTTTGTCTTGTCGGCATCAGCCGCAAATCGGTTTGAGTTGCCGTGAGATCCCTAGCGGCGGAGCATGCAGAAGCCAGCGACCGGCGGACCTCTGAGGCGGATCTGCTCCGACGACTCAGACGTCCTGTCGTCGCTGTTACTTCGTAATGATCCAGATATTCCGGAACCGCACCGGGTCGCCGTGATCTTGCAGGTACAGAGCTCCCGGCTTCTGGCTGTTTTGACCGCCGCCCGGAGTCAGCGCCAGTTCCAGGTTTTGATGAATGACCACCCCGTTGTGCCGGATTGTGCATTGCGCGGGTGAGGTCACTTTCCCTTCGGCGTTGAATTTCGCCCCCGTGAACTCGACGTCGTAAGTCTGCCAGGTGAGGGGCGGCAGGCACATGTTGACCAGCGGGCGAGCGTTCTGGTAGATGCCGCCGCACTCATTGTCCAACCCCTCCAGGCCGAAGGAATCAAGCACCTGGCACTCATACTGATCCTGCAGGTACATCCCGCTGTTGCCGCGCGCCTGTCCGGTGGCGTAGGGCATGAACGGTGTGCGGAACTCCAGGTGCAGGGTGAAGCTGTCGAACTTTTCCTTCGTGCGGGTTCCGACGCCCATCAGCCCTTCCGCTTCGAGCTTGCCGGGATTCCAGGCTTCCACTGAGGAGCCGTCGAACAGGACCTTCGCCCCGGCAGGCGGCGCCAGGTTGATCGTGGGCGAAGTCCGCTCGGTCTTCTTCAAATTCCCCTTCAGGTCTCCCATATTGAAGGAAAAGTAGCCGTCAACGATTGCGGCTTCGCAGTCATCGCCAAGCAGGCGGGTGATGCCCTCAGCGGTGCTGCCGAGCAGTTTGACGCGGGTCTTGCCATCCCACCCGTCGCCGGGCAGTCCTCCTTTCAGGATGATCGCGTCGAACTTGGCGTCGCCGCGCGCGATGACTTGTGCACCGTACTTCTGGTCTCCGACCTGGCCTTGATACTCCCCCTGGACCACAAAATCGGGACCGGCGTCCTTGGCGTTCAGGAAGGCCGTTTTTACGTTGCCACCCTGAGCCCATCCTTCACCGGCGATTCCCAGGACCGCCGCCGCCGCCAGCAAACTCATCGTCATGCGCACGTTGTCCGCTCCTCGTCGCAGTTGAAATCATCCGAATTCTTCAACGTTCCGTGATCGCCTGATACGGTAACAGCGCGCCCGTGACATCGGCAACACGGCGGGCGTGCAAGACCTGTCCGGCAGGCGCGCCGATGGACCGGCGACGCAACGAAATCGTCCCAGCGTTTCGGGATCGCTGGGACGACTCGCTTGGATTCACCTCGTGCACGCACGCTGAGGGTTAGTACCGTCCTCCGCCACCCCCACCATAATTGCCCCCACCGTAGTTGCCGCCGCCGTATCCTCCGCGGTCTCCTCCGCCGTAACCACCCCGATCGCCGTAGCCGCCGCCGGAGTAGCCTCCTCCCCCGCCGCCGCTGTAGCTTCCGCCTCCCCCTCCATAGCTTCCCCCTCCGCGTCGCCCCCCGCCTCCCCCGCCCCGCTCTTCGCGCGGTCGGGCTTCATTGACAGTCAGGGTGCGTCCCTGGAAGTTCGCGCCATTCATCGCCGAAATCGCCGCCTCCGCCCCATCGGCCATCTCTACAAAGCCGAAACCCCGGCTCCGCCCGGTCTCGCGATCCGAGACCACCTGTGCCCGCGTCACTGTTCCATGTTCAGAGAACGCTTCGCGAAGGTCATCCGCCGTGGTCTGATACGGCAGATTGCCCACGTACAAACTTGTGCCCATTCGTCTTCCTTCTTGCGAGCCTGGACGGCCCGTCGAGATACACAGACAAGTCATGCCCGGAATCGGGCAAGGAAGAAGGGATCGACCGCAAACCCGATCGTCAAAGCGTTCTCACCGGACCGTACGGCATTGGCTCCCGACGCCGATGCGTGCGAGTCTCCGAATCCTCGACGTTCCTCGCTGTGACCTGCTGCGCCCGGAATTACAGAACACCCAGCTCAGTCCCCCCGCTCTATCGGCGTTTCGTGGCCGGGGATGGACTGCAGAGAACTGTCCTTATCCGTCGTATCACTGTCACGAGGTTTCGTTCGTCATCTTCCCGCGTCATCGGCCCGTGCCGACAGACGTGCCATCTCTTATCGCAAGAAATTCCGCCGGATAAAAGAGTGAATTTCTGCAGATTGTCGTTTCGAGGACTGCCCGACTCCCCGGCGAAATGTCGCCGCGGAGCTGCCGCGTGCAGCTCGGAAATCCCTCCCGACTCTGTTCAGAGGCTGCTCAGCAGACGCACGGTCCCGGCGACCTGGCGCATCACCCCGGCGGAAGTCTGAATCAAGAGCGCGGCGTCGGAATCGACACCGCGGCACAGACCCTCGACGCGCGTCGCACTGGAAGTGACCCGCACTTGTCGATCGGTCAGAACGCAGCGCCGCCGCCATTGCGTGGGCAGATCCCACTTTCCCGCGAGGTATTCCGAAACAACCCGGTCCCAGTGCTCCAGAATCGCCAAGAGAACCCCGATCGGCACGGCATCCTGCGGGTTGTGGTCCGCAAGGGCCGTGGCAATGGCGCGCAACTCCGGCGGGGCCGATGCAAACGAATTCGCGACATTGACTCCAATGCCGACCACCAGCCGTGTTGGATCCTCGGAGGACGGCTCGATGAGGATTCCCCCGACCTTGCGTTCACCCAGCAGCACATCGTTCGGCCATTTGACCCCGACAGGCACGCCGGGGCGAAAGTGCGCCAGAGCCTCGGCAATGGCCATTCCCGTCAGCAGCGAGACAATGGGCCATGTCTGTGGAGCCAAACCGCTGGTCCGAGAATCAAGCAGCAGCGAGAACGTGAGCGCTCCCGGAGCAGACCACCAGGCATGACCGCTCCGTCCCCGTCCGGCGTGTTGTCGATCCGCCCAGATAAGCCGCGGAGTCTCCAACTGAGCGTCCGCGGCGATCGACAGAGCGTAGTCGTTGGTCGACCCCAGTTCTTCGAACCACTCCACTCGCCGCACCAGCGTCTGCGATTCAATTCGCAGAACTGCGTCGGCGACGTCGGTCGGAATCGTTCGTGACATGAAGCCTGCGTTGAGGGATGGGCGGCGCGAGGTAACTTGGAACCAACGCACTCGATGGCGAATAATGTCCGGCCTATTCGAATCTCATCAACAAATCACCCGTTGCCACCTGCATGCCCGGCCGGACCAGGACTTCCACAATACGACCGTCCCGTTCGGCGGTGAGATTCGTCTCCATCTTCATCGCCTCCAGGCTTAACAATTTCTGTCCCTTGGCGACCTTGGCGCCGGACTGGATCGCGACACTGACGATCATCCCCGGCATGCTGGCGCCGATGTGATTGGGATTGCCGGGATCGGCCTTCACGTTGGTGGGGGCGTCGGGTTCCAAGGACTTGTCGACGACGGTCACGTCGCGTGGTTGCCCGTTCAATTCGAAGAATACGGTTCGCCGGCCATCCGGATGTGGGTCGCCCACGGTGAGAAACTTCACGATCAGTCGTTTGCCCGGCTCAATGTCGACGCTGATTTCCTCCCCCGGCTCCTGCCCGTAGAAGAACACGGGGGTGGGCAGACCGCTGGTGTCGGAGTATTTCCGCTGATGAGCGCTGAAGTCCTCGAACACTTTCGGATAAAGGATCGACGTCAGGACGTCCTGCCGGGACGGTTCGCGCATCAGGACGTCGCGCAGCCGGGTCGCCTCCGCATCGAAGTCCGCTGGTTGCAGACTCTCCCCTGGACGACCGGTGACCACGGGCCGGTCGCGCATGATGCGGGCCACCACGTTCGGCGGAAAACCGCCGGGAGGTTGCCCCATCTTGCCGCCGACGAGGTCGAGCACCGATTCCGGGAATGCCAGATCTCGCGATTCATCCAGCACGTCCGCCGACGACAATCCGTTTGCCACCATGAACAGCGCCATGTCCCCGACCGACTTGGAACTGGGAGTGACCTTCACAATGTCGCCGAAGAGCTGATTCACCTCGGCGTATACGCGACAGATCTCCGGCCAGCGGTCGGCAAGGCCGAGCGCCTTCGCCTGTTGATACAGATTCGTATATTGGCCGCCCGGCATTTCGTGTTGATAAAGGTCGGCGGTCGCCGGGAGCATGACCGTTTCAAACGGCTTGTAGTAGTCGCGGACCACTTCCCAGTACCGGGCGATGCCGTCGATACTCTCGGTCTCAAGTCCCGTCGGGCGCTCCGAAAATCGGACCGCCTCGGCGAGGGCGTTGAGATTCGGTTGCGAAGTTCCGCCAGACATGGGGGCCATGGCGGCATCAGCAATGTCGAGTCCGACTTCGCTGGCGTTGAGAATCGAGGCTGCCTGAATCCCCGCCGTATCGTGGGTGTGGAAGTGGATCGGAATGCCGATTTCCTGCTTCAGGCTCTGCACCAGCAGTCTGGCCGCTGCGGGTTTGCATAATCCGGCCATGTCCTTGATGGCGAGGATGTGCGCCCCCATCTTCTCCAGTTGCTTGGCCAGTTCCACGTAGTACTTGAGGTTGTACTTGGGGCGGGCGGGATTGAGGATGTCCCCCGAGTAACAGATCGCAGCCTCGCAGATGGCGTTGGTTTCCAGGACGGCGTCCATCGCCACCCGCATGTTTGCCACCCAGTTGAGCGAATCGAACACGCGAAAGACGTCCATTCCCGCCGCTGCTGATTCCTTGACGAATTCGCGGACGACGTTGTCGGGATAGCTGGTATATCCGACCGCGTTCGAGGCCCGCAGGAGCATCTGGAAAAGGATGTTCGGCACCTTTTCACGCATCTGCGTCAGGCGATCCCAGGGACATTCACGCAGGAATCGCATGGAAGTGTCAAACGTGGCGCCGCCCCACATCTCCAGCGAAAACAACTGATGACAGTGCCGGGCGTAGAAGTCGGCGATCTGCAACAGGTCGTGGGTGCGGAATCGCGTGGCAAGCAGCGACTGGTGGGCGTCCCGGAACGTCGTGTCGGTGATCATCAGCGACTGTTGCGCGAGGACCCACTCAGCGAACTTGACCGGGCCGAGCTCTTTCAGTTTGTCGCGTGTTCCAGGGGGGATCGGACGCCGGAAATCGATCGGCGGGACGGGGGCCGGTTGGCGTGGAACTTTCGACGCCAGTTTGCGGTCGATTCCCGACGTGCCGTTGACGATGGTGTCGCCCAGGAATGTGAGCACCTTCGTCGCTCGATCTTTCCTCGCAGCAAACTGGAAGAGTTCCGGCGTTTCGTCAATAAACCGAGTCGTGACGTTCCCGGCGGCAAACACGGGATGAGTCATCACCTTGATGAGAAACGGGATGTTCGTCTTCACGCCGCGGATTCGGAATTCCTGCAGGCAGCGTTCCATCCGCGATGCGGCGTCGATAAAGCGGCGTCCGCGAACCGTCACTTTGACCAGCATCGAATCGTAGAACGGATTGACGACGGCCCCTGAGAAGGCACTGCCGCCGTCCAGACGCACACCCATCCCTCCCGCCGAACGATAATGGGACAAGCGGCCATAATCGGGCATGAAATTATTGGTGGGATCCTCGGTCGTCACCCGGCACTGGATGGCAAAGCCGTTGGTCCGGATCTGCGACTGATCCGCCAAACCGATTTCCGGATCGCTCAGCAGCATCCCCTGGGCGATGAGAATCTGCGTCTTGACGATGTCTTGACCGGTGACTTCCTCGGTCACCGTATGCTCCACCTGAATCCGCGGATTGACTTCAATGAAATAGAACTTGCCGGTGTCCGTGTCGAACAGGAATTCCACCGTCCCTGCGTTCTGGTAACCGACTTCGCGGCCGATCTTGATTGCGGACTGACAAATCGCGTCGCGCACGGCTGGGTCGAGGTTCGGCGCGGGTGCGATTTCGACCACCTTCTGATGTCGCCGCTGAACAGAGCAGTCGCGTTCATGGAGGTGCACGAGATTACCGTGCAGGTCGCCGAGCAGCTGCACTTCGATATGCCGCGGTCGCGGGACGAACTTCTCGACAAAGATGTCGGGGCTGCCGAAGGCGTTGAGGGACTCACGCTGGGCCTGTTGAAACAGGTCGGGGAAATCTTCCGCCTTGGGGACGACGCGCATGCCGCGTCCGCCGCCCCCCTTGGCAGCCTTGAGCATCACGGGGAATCCCAGAGTTGCAGCCAACTTCAGGCCCTCTTCGACCGTCGCGATGGGGGCGGTGCTGCCCCCCAGCACGGGGACCCCGGCCGCCTTGGCAATCTCGCGGGCGGTGATTTTGTCTCCGAGTTGTTCAAGAATCCTGGGAGAGGGGCCAACAAAGGTGATGCCGGCGTCGACGCAAGCCTGGGCCAGGCCGGGATTTTCCGACAGGAAACCATATCCCGGGTGAATCGCATCAGCGCCGCAGTCTCTGGCGATGCGAATGATCGATGGGATATCGAGATACGCCCGAATCGGCTCGCCGGGTTTGCCAATCAGGTAGGCCTCGTCGGCCTTGAAGCGATGCAACGCATATCGGTCTTCGTGTGTATAGATCGCCACTGTCCGAACGTCGAGTTCATGAGCGCTGCGGAAAACTCGAATGGCGATTTCACTGCGATTGGCGACGAGCAGCTTGGAAATGGCGGGCATCGGCGTAGGTCAATCTCTCGGGAGCGACAGGAATCGCACGCGGGCGGTGGATTCCCCCGGCGCGCAGCGACCTCGGTACAATACTTGGACGCGGAAGTTCAGGCAAACGCTCGCGCGACTCCGTGGTCCGCCCCGGCGATCGAATTCGATGACAGTTCCTCGACGCTGTAAGATTTCCTGGACTGCGACGGTAACTTCCGTTGGATGTTGGTAATGCGGGGGCGATGGTTGTCAATCCACGGAGATCTGGGGGCAAAACATGTCAGTTTGGAAGTGGACCTGCGGTGCTGTCGCGTGGGCCTTGTGCGGAGGGATGAGCGACTCGGCCGACTGGCCGCAGTGGCGCGGGCCGGATCGGAACGGCGTCTGGCAAGAAACCGGTATCGTCGACAAATTCCCCGAGGGCGGGCTGCCGGTGAAGTGGCGTGCGCCGATCGCAGCCGGTTATTCCGGTCCCGCGGTCGCCAACGGTAAGGTCTATGTCACCGATTATGTGAGGACCGCCGGCGAAGCCGGGAACGATCCCGGTAAGCGGAACGAGTTGCAAGGCATTGAACGGGTTCTTTGTTTTGACGCTGCCTCGGGCGATCGTCTCTGGATGCACTCTGATCCACGTTCCTACAAGATCTCCTACCCCGCCGGACCGCGCGCGACGCCGACCGTCGCCCAAGGAAAGGTCTACAGCCTGGGAGCGGAAGGGCATCTCCTCTGTCTCGACGCCAACTCCGGACGCGTGATCTGGCAGAAATCCCTGCAGGAAGAGTATCAGACTGAGGCTCCCATCTGGGGGTTCTGCGGACATCCCTTGGTCGACGGGCAGAAGCTGATTTGTCTGGTCGGCGGGACGGGGAGTGTCGCCGTCGCCTTCGACAAAGACACCGGCAAGGAATTGTGGAAGGCATTATCGGCCAGCGAGCCCGGTTATGCGCCACCCACGATCATCACGGCGGCCGGCACGCGACAACTCCTGATCTGGGATGCCGACAAGCTCAACAGTCTCAATCCCGAGACGGGGACGGTTTACTGGTCGAAGCCGCTCAAGCCCAGTTACGGTATGTCGATCATGGCGCCGCAGGTCTCGGGAGATCTGCTCTTCGCCAGCGGCATCGGCAAAGTCGGCGCGGTGTTCCAACTGACTTCCGACAAACCCGGGGCCGATCTCCTCTGGACTGGAGCCGCGAAGACGGCTGTTTACTGCGCGAACAGCACTCCTCGACTCGCGGATGGGATGATCTACGGGGTCGATTGCGACACGGGCTTCCTGATGGGGGTCAAACTCCAGAGCGGAGAACGCCTGTGGCAGACCGCCCAACCGACCAGCGGAGTCCAACGGGGGAGACACGGCACCGCCTTCCTCGTCCATCACGAGGATCGCGATTTCCTGTTCAGCGAGACAGGCGACCTGATTCTCGCCAAGTTGTCTCCGGAGGGATATTCGGAGATCAGTCGGTTTCACATACTCGACCCGACAGGCGAGTGTTTTGGCCGCGATGTCGTCTGGAGTCACCCGGCGTTCGCTGAACAATGCGTCTTTGCGCGGAACGACAAAGAGCTGGTCTGTGTATCACTGGCCAAGTAGAGCGTTGTAGACTGGTGTCGCGCATGCCGCGTCGCCGCCTGAGATCTCGGGCGACGACGCGGATGTCGTCGTTTGAAAGACGTTTTTCGTTCTGAGCGGAGAACCGTCATGGCACAAGCCGTTGTCGACCCGGAAGACCTGCGACGATTCGCCGGCATGCTCCGCGATTTCAATGCGGATCTGCAGTCTCGGTTGTCGGCATTGAGCGGACAGCTCAACACTTTGTCACAATCCTGGCGCGATCAGGAGCAGCAGAAGTTTGCCGAAGAGTTCTCGCAGCACCTGCGGATGGCGGGACGCTTCGTGGAAGCGAATGAAGAGCACATTCCGTATCTGCTGAGAAAGGCGGAGCGGATCGAAGAATACCTGCAGCAACGCTGAAGGGCGCGGAAATGTCTGGTGCGCAGGTGGAAACCACTGCGGCCCTCAGTGATGTGCGTTCGGCGCTCATCGTATTCGCAGAGCGCGCCCAGGCCGCTCTGGCGAGCCTGAGGCAGGAAACCCGTTCGACCCTGCGCTGGCTGCATGATGAGCAGCCGCACTACTGGCAGCAGGAACTGCGGCGCGCGTACGACCGCGTGGCGTCTACCCGCATCGAGTATGAGACCTGCCGCATGCGCACCGTGGCAGGACATCGATCGGCCTGCATCGAAGAAAAGGTGGCGTTTCAGAAAGCCCAACGGCGGCTGGAGTATGTGCAGCAGCAGATCGAAGTCACTCGCAGGTGGGGAATTCAGGCCGCAGATCAGGCGAACGAATTCTTCGGGAAGATCGGCCCGCTGGAGCGGATTCTCGATTATGATCTTCCGCAGATGGTGGCAGTCCTGGAGCGGATGCTGACTGCGATTGAGGCGTATGCGTCGGATGTCGCCGAACCAGAATCCGTCTCGGTGTCGGCTGTCGCGGCTCAATTTCCGGCAGCAGCCGTAACGCCGTCAGTCGATGAACCGTCGCAGGAGGAGCCTCTCCCATGAAGTCTCCGCGATCACAGCCGATCGGGAATTCGTGCCTCAGGGCATACGTCCTTGCGACGGCGATCTGCGGCGGCGTCGTGCATCTCCCGGCGGCGTCAGCGGCCGATGCCGACCTCCCCGCAGCGCTGCAGGCCAAGGTGGATGCAAGCCTCGTCAAAGCGGTGGCGTGGCTGAAGGCTCAACCGCGAAAGGGCGGGGCAGAATCGTCCCTCACGTGCTATGCCCTGCTGAAAGGGGGAGTTCCGCATGATTTTCCCGAGCTGAAGCGCCACGCGGATTCGCTGCTGAGAAAAATGGCATCCGGCAGCTATCAGGGAATCTCTGATCCGGCTTTTCATACGTATGAGGCGGGCTGCGATGCGATGTTTCTTGAAGCGCTCGATCCGGTCTTGTACGCGCCGCAATTGCAGGAAATCCGCGATTATCTCGTTCGTCGTCAACTTCCAAGCGGCGGCTGGTTTTACCCAGCAGTTCCCCCGGGGCCGAGCGGTGATACCAGCATCACGCAGTACGGAGTGTTGGGGTTGTGGGCCATTCAACGGACGGGCATCGACGTCCCGCGGCAGGTGTGGGGCAACATCGCCAAGTTCCACAGCGCCACTCAGCGGTTCGATGGGGGGTTCACATACCACCCTTACGCCGCCGATGCTCAAGCGACGAAGTCCACCGCGGCGATGAGCGCGGCGGGCTTGGGATCGACTCTGGTCGCCCAACTGATACTCTTCGGCCCGAACGCGGAAGCCGAGCCGCGGGAGCCGTCCCGTCGACGCTTCGGCGTCCTGGAGCAGTTGACCGAGCAGGCGCCCAAAGCACCGCGCAAGACCTCCGGCGAAAGCGGCGTCAGCCGCGAGGTGTTCAAGAAGATTATTCCCGGAGCCGAGCGAGCCGTCGAGCGCTTATTCAACGACGGATTGAATGGCCCCCACCCGATTTACTTCCTGTATGGATGTGAACGGGCCGGAGCCTTGTTGGGCAGTTCCTCGTTGGGAGGCCTGCCTTGGTACGAACGCGGCGCGGAGTTTCTGACGCAGCGCCAACAAGCGGACGGGTCGTGGGAAGTCAATACATCTTACTCCGCGGCGACCCAGACCGCATTCGCGATCCTGTTCCTGGCGCGGGCCACGAAGTCTCTGGTCCCTCAAAGCCGAACAACGCCGCGTAAGGTCGGGACCGGCTTGCTCGTTGGGGGGCGCGGACTTCCCACCGACTTGACCAATGTGAACCTCGATGATGGTTCTGTGAAGCGCCGTGTTCCCAAGCAAGGAGTCGACACGCTGCTGACGGAGTTGGAGCAGCCGACGGAGGCCAGCGTCCGGGAAATTCAGCAAACCATCGTCGAGGCTGTCGAACTCGACCGGCCGGAGGAACTGGTGGGGCAGACGGAGCGGCTGCGTCGACTGTTGGATCACCCCAAGCCCGAAGTGAGGCAGGTCGCCGTCTGGGCCTTGGCTCGCTCGGGAGACCTGCGTGATGCGCCCCGCCTGATTGCGATGCTGCAAGATCCCGATGTGGTCGTCGTCTGGGAGGCCAGTCTTGGA
Source organism: Planctomycetaceae bacterium (assembly GCA_033762515.1). GTDB lineage: Bacteria > Planctomycetota > Planctomycetia > Planctomycetales > Planctomycetaceae > DSVQ01. The sequence continues at coordinate 16,336 of JANRLN010000621.1, read as the reverse complement.
CTGTGCGTCATCAGCCGCTTGCCGATGGGCGTCGCTCCGGCGGGCGAGAAGGAGCCGTTGCCGATCATGCCCCCAGGAGCCGCGTCGGAATCAGCGGAACCCGCTCCTGAGTTCGACGTCTGGCGACAGAAGACGATTGCCGCCTGGGATGCCTGGTACCAGCAGGTTCGCCCTTATGAAGAACGCGATGATCAGCGGCAGCTGCGCCATCGGTAACCGGATTCGTCTCCGGAATTGGTTCCAGCGGCTTAGAAGGTATTGTTCGATTCATGTCCAGATCTGTTGATGTGCCGACGCCGGTTCTGAAGATCACGAGTTACGATCGGGCTGTCGCGGGTGTTGTCGCCGCGGTTCTGTGTTTGGCGGTGGTGTGCGCGGGGGTCAGCGCGATCTGGATTTCGACGCGCGCACCGGCGCCCTCCAAGGCCGTTCCCGTGGAACTGGTCGAGCTTCCCGGCGGGTACGAGGACGGCTCGCCTGATGAGACGTTGCGTGTCGATGGCCCCGGCCCGGAAACTCCCGACGCTTCGCCGGCCGACGAGGTGAGCGAGGAACTGGAGATTGCTCAATCTCTGGACTCGGTGACCTCCAATTCCGACACCGGCGCGGAGCCAACTCAGAGAACCTTTGAAAGTGGGCTTAAGAATACGGGCAAGCGAGGCAAAGCATCGGGAACCGGACGCCGCGCTCTGGGTTCCGGCGGCGGACCCGGTCGCGGGTTCCCGCGGGAGCAGCGGTGGTTTGTCCGTTTCGGCGACGAATCGGATCTCGATGAGTACGCCCGCCAGTTGGATTTTTTTAAGATCGAACTGGGAGCCTTGTTACCCGGCGGCGAACTCGTCTATTTGTCAAACATTTCACAGATTCCGGCGAACATCCGCCGGATCAAGACCGGCAAAGACGAAGCCCGCCTGTTCATGACTTGGGTGGGGGGACAGCGGCGCTTTGCCGACACTCAACTCTTCGCACGGTCGGGAATCAACGTCGCGGCAGAGGCGCCGATGTTCCATTTTTATCCCCCTGAGGTTGAGGCTCAGCTCGCCAGGCTCGAGCGCGACTATCGGGGGCGACCTGTCGAGCAGATCAAGCGGACCTACTTCGCAGTCACCCGCGGGGGGGGAGGGTATCAGTTCGAAGTCGTGCGGCAGTTGTTCGTGGACTGATTGCCCGCGCGCCGCCGTCATTGCCCCGCCGCAGGAGTTTTGCTGTCCAGAGCCGTGATGGGGAACACGGCGGAAGGCGTATGCTGTTCGTTCATCAATTGAGACAAACGCGTGACGACCTCGGGATTTGCGGCGGCCACGTCTGTGGCTTCGCCCGGATCGGTTGTCAGGTCGAAAAGCTGCAGGGCTCCGGGGTTGATGTTCTTGCCCCGAGGCATCAGGTTTGTCCGTACCCCCTTCCAATCCCCCACGCGAATCGCCTGCTGACCGCCGTAGCCGGGAGATTCCCGATACAAGAACGGTCGCGGCGGCTGTGATTCGCCGCGCAAAGTTGGGGCAAAGCTGATGCCGTCGATGCCCTGCGGGGTGTCGAGTTGCCGCCCCATGAGTTCGAGCAGCGTCGGCAGCCAGTCTTCAAATCCCGAAACGCGATCGCTCACCTGACCCGCAGCCAGACGCCCTCGCCAGCGGACGATCCCCGGTACGCGAAGCCCCCCTTCGTACATGGACCCCTTGCTCCCGCGAAAACGGCCGGCGCTCTCGAAAAACTCCGCATCGGTTCCCCCCAGGCGATCGTAGAGGGGGCCGTTGTCGCTGGTGAAGACAAAGATGGTCTCCTCATCCAGTCCCAGTTGGGTCACCAGGTCCATCAATTGACCGATATCCCGGTCGAGACGCGTCACCATTGCCGCGTACGCCGCGCGCGGGCTGAGATGAGGCAAGTAGCCCCTGTCGCCCAGGTAGGGTTGTTCGGGAAACCTGCCGAGGTATTCATCGAGGGAATCTTGAGGAACCTGTAACGCCAAGTGCGGGATGGTGGTCGGATAGTACAGAAAGAACGGTCGTTCGCGGTGCTGCCGGAGAAACCTCAGCGCTTCCGCGTGGATCAGGTCCGGGGCGTACTGCGTTCCGGAATACCGCGCGTAATTTCGCCGATCGTTGGGGTCGGCGCCGGCGGGAAACCTCTGGTGTGCCGCGAACGCGGGATTGTTCAGGACGAGTCGCTGATCGTTGTCCCACAAGTGGCCCGGATAGAAATTGTGCGCGACGGCCTGACAGTTGTATCCGAAGAACCGGTCAAAGCCCTGATTCAGCGGATCTCCCGTGCTTCCGATCGGGCCCAACCCCCACTTGCCAAAGCCGCCGATGGAATACCCCAGCTTCTTCAACGTGAGCGGCAGTGCCAGTTCTCCGGCTGGAACCGGCTCCTGGCCTTCCTGGCCAGATCCGATCCCCCCCTTGTTGTTTCGGATGTAGGCGTGACCGGGATGCTTCCCTGACATCAACACGCAGCGCGACGGAGCGCAGACGTTGTTGCCCGAATAGTGCGCCGTCAGTCGCATCCCTTCCGCAGCCAGGCGATCCACGTTCGGCGTTCGAATCTTGGTCTGCCCGTAGCAACCGACGTCGCCGTATCCCAGGTCGTCGCACAGAATGAAAACGACATTCGGCAGCCGCTCGGCGGCAACGCCCGGAACGATCCCCAGAATCAGCGCCGCCCAGCACACGCAAAGCCATCGCATCGGCAAGCCTCGTCAATGGAATTGTCGCCATCGTCTCAGGTTCGACGACCAAACCAGATCGTCGATGTACTCAATGTGGAACCTTCGACGTTCGTCATACTACCCCCCTGCGAGCGGCGGCACGATGGTAATCTCGTCCTGATCCTGCAGCACGCGCGTCCGCAAGTCGCGACGTGAGACCGGAGCATCGTTGCAGAGGATCAGCAGCGTCGGCTGAACCTGATCCCGCTGGCGAAAGAGGAATCCAGACAAATCGGTTGGACCGTTCTCGGCCAGCACCTGCAGCAACTCGAATACCGTCGCGCCGGCTGGGATTGCCAGAACTTGACGATCGCAGCCTGCAGCAACACGCGCCTGGGCCGCATAAGAGACACGAATGTGCATCGATCGGTCTCCAACGTGCTACGAAATTGACGCCGCGCCATCGATGGCCGCCGTCTCCAGGCGGCCGTCGACAATGACGAACAGGTGGTCCGCCAGCCGACGAGCCTCCTCGCGGCTGTGCGTAACGTGCAGCGTTGTCACACCGGTCTGTCGCTGCAGGTCTTTCAGCAACGCGTACATTTCGTGTCGGGTCGCCTCGTCAAGGGCGCTCAGCGGCTCGTCCAGCAGCAGGACTTGCGGGCCAAAGGCAAGGGCGCGCCCCAAGGCGACGCGCTGCGCTTCACCGCCGCTCAGGCGAGTCACGCGACGCGGCAGCAATGCGTCGATGCCGAGAAGGTCCGCCAGCTCGGCGATGCGCTCGCGAATGACGGCTGCTCCCACGCGACGGATTCGCAGCGCGAACGCAAGGTGCTCCCGAACGGTCATCGTCGGAAACAGGGCAAGGTCCTGCGGCACGTAGCCCAACTGTCGGTCCGCAGGGTCCCAGTCCGTCACGTCGCGTCCCCCCACGCGGATGCAACCGGACGCGACGGTTCGCAATCCGCAGATGGTCTCCAGCAACGACGTCTTCCCGGAGCCGGTCTTGCCCATCAGCACGGCATATTTTCCGGCATCCACCTTCAGCGAGACGTCGGACAGACTGAAAGTTCCCGCCGAAACACGGACGCGCTCCAGTTCGATCATCCGCCGTGCTCCATGCCGAGCGACCGCAGCACCACCAGAACCACGACCGCCATCAGCACCATCACCAGCGACACGGCCACCGAGGCTTCCAGATTGCCGACGCTTAATTCCAGGAACACCGTCGTGGACAAGACTTCTGTCTGCATCCGCGTGGCTCCGGCGAATACCAGGATGGGACCAAACTCTCCCAGCGAGCGCGCCCACGCAATCGTTCCTGCGGCACAAAGTCCCCGTCCCGCCTGAGGGAGCGCCACGCGGAGGAAAGCTTGCGCCCGGGAGCATCCCAGCGTGCGCGCCACTTGTTCAGCGCGCGGGTCGATTTCGTCAAACGTCACCCGCATGGTGCGCACCGCAAAGGCGCACGCCACGGAAAATTGGGCGAGGATTACGGCGGGAATCTTGAAGGTCACTGGAAAACCGATTTCCTGCCGCAGCCAATCTTCGAGTTTCCAGGTTCCCCAATTGAGGTGGAATAGAATCAGCAGGCTCAAGCCCAGCACTAGCGGAGGGAGGACTACTGGGATATCGATCAGCGTATCGACCAGAAACTTGCCGGGGAACCGATAACGCGACAGCACGTACCCGAGCGGGACCGCGACCCACAACGAGAGAATCGCCGAGATGCTGCACGTCACCAGAGTCAGGCGAATGGCATACTGGATCTCGGGTTTTGCCAACGCTGCGAGAAAATGCTGCGGCGTCGTAAAGATGGCGTCGGCCGCCAGCATCAGGGAGATCAAGAGGACGTAGCTCCCCCCCAGCAGTCCCAAAGCGGCAAAGAACAAGGCGTCAGCCGCGCGCCTCCTTCCCCGCGGGGTCGGCACGGCAGGTTGGTGAGGTGACCGCATCGTCGCGAGGAAGTCATCGGAAGGAAGGGGGAGCACGAAACGTTCACAGCAGTCTATCGACTTCGTGGATCGCCGTCGCGTTTCGCGACGCCCGCCATTCCTTCAACGCATCGGAGATGAAGGCGCCGGCCTACAGCTTGGGGAGTTGCGGCGGAGGCTTGGGAGCCTGCGGTTTCGGCGGCGGCCCCGGAGGTTCAGGAGCAAACTTGGGGCGCGCTTTGGGCTGCGGAGGAGGGTTGTTATTCGGCTTGGGGGGGGGAGGGGGAGCAACATACTGCTCTGTGACGCGAATGCCGCAACCGTCCCGCAATTCGCGCGCTGCCAGCACCGCCCAAGGGGTGCCAGGCGCCTCCGAGATCACTCGATTGAGGTGCTCTTCCGACTTGCGGGCCAGCTTCTGCAGGCCCCCGGCGTAATTCACGTTCCGATCAGGCCGCAGCGAGACCCGATTGACCCGCTTTGCGACATCATCGTCGGTGTAGCTCCCCTTGAGCTGAGCCAGAGCGGAGTTGTATTCCATCGCCCGCACCTTCTGGGCGAGGAGGCGGCCGTAGTTGAGATCGAACGCCAGTCGCCAGCGCGGCGACGGCTCGGCATTGTAGAACTTGTCGACATTTGCGGGCATCTTGCTGAGAATGCTGTCCACCGCCAGTTGCGAGACGGCAGCCGATTTCTGCGCCTCCGAAAAGACCGTTCGGAAATCGTTGGGATTGAGAACAAACGACAACGGCGGCGTCCCGGAGGCTTTCAAATTCGTTGTCTGGCTGTACTGCGCGGCCGCGAAGACTGCTGCTCGAATTGGATGTCGCGAGATGTCCTGCAAGAATTCCTGCGGGGACCCGTAGCCGTAATCCGGTTCGAAGGCCTTCATGATGTGCGGGTCGTAGTCCCCAATTGTGGCTAGACCCGCCATCGTGGTCATGTTCGTTCGGAAATAGACCCCGCCCGTCTCGCGCACAAGTCGGGAGAGTGCGTACGGCCCAAATCCCGACGAGAGGTAGTCGTGTTGCGGGCCGTTGTACCAGAATGGCAGGACGACGTTTTCGACGACCACGCTTTCCGGACCGAGATCCACGGGCAATTGATAGGTCTTGCTGTCTTCCGGGGCGATGTAAGGAACGTATCCCTGGCGTTTGCCGAACGGAGACGCTGGTCCGATCACGTAGGCCAGGGCCCCGTATCGCCGACATTTTGCAATGGCGAGATCGAGGGGGCGACCGTGGTCGTCGCCTGCTTCATCGGTCACCGTCACCAGCAGGATGCGGCGGCCTTGGTCGATGCGGTACTTGGACCAGCGATCCATCACCTGCGAGATGGCGCCAAAGACGTTCTCGATGCCGGTCGGGTCATTCTGCAACGCGGCGAAGGCGTCGTCGACTTCAAGGAACTTCTCGGTCGGTTCCGCAGTGAGAAATTGGGTCCCTTGACCGAACGCAACCACTCCGGAAAGAAGCGGACGATCTCTGTCGGCGAATTTTTCGGCGGTTTCCAGGGCATCGAGCTCGCCATAGATCCGCTTCAGGCGTTTCTGCACCGCAAGCCGCTGGTCAGTCAGACTTTGCGAAGCGTCCAGCAACCAGACGACAAGGACTTTGCGTTCCTGCAGGTGTCCGGCAATTTCCCATGTCACTCGGTCGAGAGCTGCGTTGATCTGGATCAACCCTTCCCCCGTAGTTCCCGGAACAACGAGTCGCTCGCTGACTTTCAAACCCTCGGGGAGAGAAATGCCGGGGGCGCGGGTGCGGGTGGGATCGATCGCCGCCAGAGGAATCGAATCGGCATTCATTGCTTGTCGGCCGGTCCCGACGACGGCCCCCAAACTCATCGCGTCGACGCCCACGCGCTGATCGTGATCCTGCTCGTCCGGGCGACCAAGATCGGTTGGGATGACCTTGACGACTTCCTCTTCCGGTGCGACTTGAGTGTCGAAATCCGCTTCCATCGCGTCGGGGTTGTAGGCCAGGGGAACGGCATACTGCCAGCGAGACACCGTCGCGCCGAGCCAGAAATGAAACAGCAGGCTGAGGATCAAGCCGGCGATGGACCAGGTCACCCGCTGGTCGCGCAGCCGCGCCGCGCCGTCATCTGCGGCGGAGTCGAGGTTGAAGATGGTTGGGGGCGAGGACTCAACGGGACCGTGAAGCATGCCGGTCTCCTGATCATGCCGATCTTACCGGGCGAACGCCCTTTCGCGCTATTGAAGATATCGTCCGACGTGCGGATACGGAACAGGATTCCACGGATCGCATCGATTTTTGACTTGGCGGTCTTTGAAGTCCCCGCTTCAGGGGGTCTTCGGCAGCGCGCCTGTGTCAACCACCAATCGTTTCCAATAAGATGTGAACGCGCCCTGATTCACCGGCGCGGCAACGATTTGCAGCACGCGCCCGACCGTCGCCGCGGCGTTGAGGGGGACAGTCACAGTCCGCCACGGGGGCGCGTCTGGTCCGGTCGTTTCCTCCAGCAATACGGCGCCGTCCAGCAGCACCTGCCAGCGGACCGACTGATTCGGATCACAGCCGATCCGCATCTGCAGTGCTGTCGCTGACGGCGGAATCGTTCGGACCAGCCGAACAGTCGATGAACCGTCGCTGCGAATCACCAGCACGTCGGTTTCGCCCCGCACGTCCCCAGACTCTCGGCGGAACCGATCCGCGGGGACGCCGTAAACCTGCCAGCCTGGAAGCACCCCCTGGACGTCGCGTTGCCGATCGATCGGCAACGGGGATGTCCAGGCCCCCAGACCGGCAACGCTCCAATCCTCGGCGCGGTCGCCGTTGAGGGGCGTCAGCCGAACTAGGTCCCGCTTGGGGTCGCGCCAACCCTGACCGGCCAAGGCCCAAACACTGTCACCCACCACCCACCACGGGCCAAACCGCCAGTCTTCGGCTTCCGGCAAGTCCCAGGGAACTTCGCGCAGGATGGTCCCGGAGCGGCAATGCAGCTCAATGCCCTGCAGCCACCCGCGCTCGGCGGCGCGAATCTGGTGACGGACAGCCCAAAGCGAATCCGTTCCGACGCTCACCACGCCAAACCCGCGTTCCAGGGGTTGACGCCAGAGTATTTGGCCTGAGGTTGTCTCCAGCCCGACCAAGCCCCCCGATTCCGCCGCGAGAACAAGATCAGCGTCGACATGCAACAAGCCCTGCAACTCGGCCAGTGGCGTCGACCAGATTTCCTTCCCTGTGTCCACAGACAGTGCGAGGGCGCGGCGTCCATTCAAGGACGACACGTAGACCTGATTCCCCTGAATCACCGGCGACTTGAGGAAGTGGTTTTCCGTTAACGGATCTACTTTAGGGGGGACCCAGAGTTCGCGTCGCACCCAGCGGACCGTCCCCTCCAGGTCGAAACCCACAATTACCCCCCCCAACGCAGCTACGACATTCAAGCCGTCGGCTGCCAGTGCGACAGGCACCTGTCCGTCCCAGGCGTCACGGAGACGCAGCAACGGCGTAGAACGCACCGCCTTGCCAGTGGAAACCGAGAACTGGGTCCAGGAGAGATCCAGTTGTTCCTGGTCGGTCGGTCTTGAGATCAACGCCCAGACTGAATCCCCGAGAACGATCGGATCGGAGACCACATGGGATTTCACTTCCGGGCGCGCCACCCAGCGTAATTCGCCGTCGGCCGCCCGCAGGCAAACCAGTTCGGCCCCCGACTTGGCCAGACGGCGGACATAGAGGTGTTCGCCCGAGAGCACGGGAGCCATCGTCGCAAAGGGAAAGCCGTGGGCTTCGCCCTGCTCGTTGCCGAGTCCTTGCGCCCAAACTCCTCCGCCCGCCTGTCGATCGTACGCATTTACCTGAAAGCGATTGCTGATGTAGACCCGCTGCTCGTCCAATGCGACGGCGAACTGCCGGCTGAATGCGTCACCCTCGCGATATTCTCCGCGACCGGCGTTCTGCCCCCCCTGCCCGTCAAATCGAGCCAACTTCTCCCAGCGGTAGCGCTGCGCCTGAAGCGCTGCAGGGGCGGCAGCCGCGGATGTCGCCGCAGTCGCCCAACGATGGCCTGTGGCCCCCGCAACCGTCAAGATCTGGCTCACGGGTTCTCCGCCGATTGAAATCGAGGCTGGCGGCGAAGCGCCCGGAGCAGCGACGTTCGAAAGACCGGCTAATCCCTCGGCCAAGTAGAGCTTCGGACCCAATTGAGCTTCCAATGCGGCGTCCGCCCAACGACGGGCGCCGCGATAGCGAAGCACCGCTCCCACTGCATCGCCCTGCGACAGGGAACGGTCTCCCAACCAAGCCCGCGCGGCTCCCCCCGGCGCCGTCCCCCAAAACTGGATCGTCGCCCCCTCGATCGCCGCGGCATCGGCGTCGGCAATCGCCTGTCGCACGTGCAATTGGCCGGTCGGCGTCAGTTCGGTCTTCAAACGCTCGCGAAACAGCGCCGATTGATCGGTGGCGAGTTGCAGGGCCACATCCAGTGAGACCATCAAGTCTGGATCATTCGCCTCGGGGAGCAAGCCGCTGAGCGCCTGCGGCTGCAGCGACTCCACAATCCGGCAGGCGTCGGCGTAGGACCCGCTTTCCAACGCCGACTGCAACTCTGCATGGACGTTGTAGGCTTCCTTATTGACAGGCAACTGCAGCGGATGTCGCCAGCCGACCGGCAGCACATCCCCAATCGTCGCCGCCGTCCGACCTAACGCTTCGAGCGAAAGTGCTTTGCCCCAACGGACCACGCGATCGGTCAACTCCGCCTGTTCCCGCGGCGGTTGATCGGGATGCGCCGTTGCCAGCCAGGTTTGCGTCCGCATGGCGACTGCACGCGTTGTGTCCCAGTCTTTACGCGCGACGGCCGCCAGCACATCGTGGGCCAGCCTTCGCTGAAACTCGACGCGCTGGCCGCGATACGCCCAGCAGGGGCTCGTCACCCAGCGCTTCCAAGCCTCTTCGCCGGTCGCAGCAGGGTGGTCAACTTCAAGATCGATTCCCACGGTCGCATAGTCCTTCTCCCACACACGGGACCGTTCGTCCAGCCAGTGGTCACTCAGCGACATCAGGTCATCGAATGCATTCCAACGCTCTGCAGGGGGGAGCCGATGCCGAGCCGACGCGAGCAGTCGAGTCACGAGCGCGTCGGCCAACTCTCGCGTCGGCCCCTGCTCCAGCGTGGCCACCGCCCAGGCATCCCACCATAAGTCGGGGGCGACTCCGGCGGGACGCCGTTCCCAGCCTTCGGACCACCAGGAATCTGAAAAACGGAGTTTCTCCACGTCGGACGGCGGTGGGTCGACCGCCGGCAATCCGGCGGTCAAGGCATACACGCCGCCCAATTTCTGCACGCGGGCAGAGTTCAGCCGAATCGTCTTCGGTGTGTCTGACGGCCAGCAGAACAGCCCGATGCTCCGGATGCTGCCGCGCACATCCCGCAGCGGGTTTTCCGTCACGTGTCCGAAATGAATCCCGTCGGCGCTGCACGACGTATGCCAGATTCCCATTCCACCCACCACGCGCAGCCACTGGCGCTCCACGAAGTACGGAGGGGGAAAATCTCGCAGCTGATAGTCGGATTCATCCCGGCGCTCGTTGGGACGCAGAGTGACGAATGTCAATTGTTCGGTCCGACGATCGCGTGAGAACGTTACGTGTGCGAGCGGCTTACCGGCCGCGTCTCCTAGATAGACTCCCGTCCCCGGATCGGCCGACGCGACTTGAATCAACGTCTCGTACAATCCGGCCTGCGGCAGTGGGACATGAGCACGGACAATTTCGGATTTCGACGTGGACGTGAGGGTCACACTCCCGTCGGCGTCCCGCTGCAGCATCATTGTCCCGTCTGCGGGCGCCTGCCAGTCCCACGCGGCGGGCGACGACGACGCGAGGACGTTGGGGTTCTCACGCACCGGAGGCAAGGAGGGGGGAGCGGCGCGGACCCAGCGAAAACCGCGGAGTCGCGACTGCGCTTGGAGCAGGACCTCTTCGGGCGGATCAGGACTCGGCGCCGACAGCAGCACCACTCCCGCGACCGAGAGGCACAGTCGACCCTCCGCGATGCCGACGTCGGCAATGGCTGCATTGCTGCGGTAATACGATCCGCTGTCCGTCGTCAGGAGTCCCCACCAATTCGGAGTCCGCTCCCCCGCGACCCGCTTCACACGATAGGCCGCCCAGGTATGCGGTTCCCGTTCGCGATGGTATTTCAGGGCCAGGCCTTCGGCGCCGCGCCAGAAATACAGCGTCAACTCGCGCTGTTCGAACGGCACGAACCTGAGGAGCGTGTCCGCGACCCAAGGGGCGCGGAGCTGCGCCCAGCCGTCAAAATTCACCGTGGGACGGTCGCCGATCTTGTCCTGACTGACGCCGAAGGGCTGTCCCGGGATCGCCTGCCACCAAGCCTCAAACTCCGATTTCGTCAAGCGGTCCAGGCCGATCGAGGCCAGATCGCCCACAAATTGCGGGCTGTCGGGGCCAAGCGGTTCTGCAGTGTCGGCCAACCATTCTGTCCATGGTCCTTCGGGTGCCGGCGCTGTGCGGCTCGATGTCGCCTGAGGCGGCATGCTGGCTGGGAGCGTCGTCGCAGCCGCGATTTCCGTGACAGGCTCTGTCGGAATCATCGTCGCCTCAGCAAGCGACTCTTCCGCGGGTGACGGAGTCTCGGCCGCAGGCTTGACCGTCTCCGGCGCAGGACCCGCGATTTCGACCGGATCAGGCCGCTCAGGCCAGAACATCGCCACTGCCAGAAGACTCGCCGTCAAACCGACGAGACTCCACCACCGCCATGCCAGGGATCGACGCGGAGCCATTCGGGCGCGCTCTTCAGCGCGCGCCAACAGCGACTCCACCGACAAATTGACCGTACCCAGTGCAGCGCTCAGCTCCCCTTCGAATTGAACCGCCCTCTCCAGGGCCTGGCGGACTGGTGAAGATTGACGCACGCGCAGTCGCAGTTGGGCGATCTCTTCGATGGTGAGATCGCGCGGCGACTTTTCCGAGAGCAACCGAATCAGATCCTCGTCGGTCATGGTCGCTCACTCCTGGCTCGTTTCCGCCCGAGGCAATCACGCAGCGCCTGCCGGGCGCGATGCAACAACAATTTCACGGCTCCCTCGCTGCGATGCTGGGCTGCTGCGATTTCCGTCAGGCGGCGTTCCATGCGATAATGCCACTCGATCGCCTCGCGGGCGCTGGGTCCCAACTCGGTCAAGCACTCCGGCAGCCAGACTTCGTGGTCGGTCGTCGCTGCAAAATCCGGCGGCGAGGTCGTCTCGAGTTCCAGACACAACTCAGTCCACGAGACTTCATGCCGCCGGCGATTCCGTCGAGCGTGTTCCCGCAGCAAGTTGCGTGCAATGCCCAGCAGCCAGGGTTTCACGAGCGCCGCGTCATCGAAGCGTGCCCGGGCTTCATAGCACCGGAGAAAAACTTCTTGCGTCAGATCCTCGGCGTCCCCGGCCTGACGCACCCGTGCCCGCAAGTAACCGTACACCGTCCGTTGATAACGGTCGACCAGCCCGGCAAAGGCCTCCCGATCCCCCGCTCGCATGCGCGACATCAATTCGGAGTCGGAGAAGGTCACAGGCTCCCTCGCGAGACACAATCGCGATTCGTTACATGCGTTCCGGATCGACCTACCGGGCCGTCGTGGTCCATGACTGAGACCTCCGGGGCTGTCGTCCCCACGAAACGTGGGGGCGGATTCCTCGATTACTGTACGGCATTGAACAACCCCACTCAACGTCCCATTCAAATCGAACTGCGGCAATGCGGCGGCCTTCCGAAGGCTGGTAGGCGCATCCCGCGTGGAAACGTAGAATTCAACACGCGTTGATATGTTCCTGCCAAGCCAGAGATGTCTGAATGCCATCGACAGAACAAAAATGGTCCCGGCGGACGCTGCTCCAGGCAGGGTTGACGGGATTCAGCGGCCTCACCCTCGGCGATCTGCAGCGGGCGCGTGCGACGGAGAAAAACTCCGGCAGTCGGTCGGATACCGCCGTTATTCTGGTCTGGTTGCGCGGAGGCTGCAGCCATCTCGATACGTTTGACCCCAAGCCGCTGGCGCCTTCGGATTATCGCGGACCATTCCGACCAATCGATACCTGCGTTTCTGGAATCCAATTGACCGAGTTGCTGCCGCGACTCGCCAAGACCGCCGATCGGTTTTCACTGGTTCGCTCGGTTTCGCATACCGGCGGCGGACATCCTGCCGGGTCCCTGCAGATCCTGTCCGGCGATGCCGATGCTCAAGACAAGCCGCAGCCGGTCCTCCCCGACTGGATGTCGGTGGTCAGTTATCTCCGTCGCAATCAGTCACGCAGCCTGCCGCGTTATGTCGCAGTGAATCCCGTTGATCGCTACGACAGCTTTGTCATCGCCGGCCCGACCTATCTCGGTCCGGCGTACGAGCCGTTTCGAGTCATCGGCGATCCCAGCGCACCCGACTTTTCGGTGCCGAACATCGGGCTCGGCAACCCAGAACAGGCGCAGCGATTGCAGCGGCATCAAGACTTGCGCCGCGCTTTCGACCGCTTTCGCCGCGACGTCGACCAATCCGGATTGATGGCTGCTGTTGACGAGTTCGACTCTCAGGCCTGGAATCTGTTGACGAGTGCCGAGGCGCGAACGGCGTTCGACCTCACGCAAGAGCCCGCTGCCGTTCGTGATCGTTACGGTCGCAATGCCTGGGGACAGCAGTGTTTGATGGCGCGACGACTCGTGGAAGCCGGGGTGGACGTCGTCTCCACCGAATTCGACGGACCACTCTGTGGGCGAGTGGCGAACTGGGATGATCATGCCGTCAATCATCACGTGTTTGATGCGCTGCGGCATCGCGCCCCGTACTTCGATCAAGCCGTTTCCGCGTTGATTGAAGATGTCTATGCCCGCGGACTTGATCGCCGCGTCCTGGTGATTGTTACCGGGGAATTCGGACGGACTCCCAAGATCAGCCATGTAGCCAGCAGCGGCGGCGGCGTCGCCAGCGGGGCTGCGGGAGTCGTGCAACCGGGACGCGATCACTGGCCTTCCGCCAATTCGATGCTGTTCGCGGGCGGGGGAATTCCCACGGGGCAAGTCATTGGTGCGACAGACGCCCGCGGCGAGGTTCCCGTCGAACGCCGGGTGTCGCCTGGCGATTTCCTGGCGACCATCTATCATCACCTGGGGATCGACTACGAACGGACTTCGATCTTGAACTTTCGCGGCCGTCCGACCCCCATCGTCAATCGCGGTTCGCCGATTGCTGAGTTCCTCTAGCCTGCGGAGGGCTGGGAATCAATTGCGGGTGCACCATCGGCGGATTCCCTGCTGATACAGATCAACTCCTCGCTCCAGTTGCTCCAGCGATAGCCATTCGTCGTCCGTGTGCGCTTGCCGGATGCTGCCCGGACCGCAGACGGCGATGCGGGGAATCTCGGAGAAAATCGACCCATCCGTGCCAAAGGCGACTGTGTGCGGTCGCGTGGTCCCAGTCAGTTCCAGCAGCTCATGAATGAATGGGGAATCGGGATCGGTGTAGAGCGGCGGAAGTCGCCACGTCACCTGAAATTCCAAGTCCTGGCGTTCCGCCGCCCGCCGCGCCCGCTCGATCAGCAGTTCCGGGTCTTGTCCGGGCATCGGGCGAAATGCGATCGTGCAGACCGATTGGGGGGGAGTAATGTTCACCGCGGCCGTGTGGTCGTTGATACCGATGTTCCAACTGATCCAGGGAGGCTCGAATTCCTGGTGCAGCCAGCGGGGGTCGGTCATGGATTCGTCGTGGATTTGCTTCATTTCCTGCAGGAATGGGATCATCGCCAGATTCGCGTTGATTCCCTCGCGCGTGCTCGAATGCGCCGCCCGGCCTCGCGACGTCACCCGGATTCCGTAGCCTCCCTTGTGTGCGTAAACCACCTGCAGTTCCGTTGGTTCGCCCACCAGAGCACGAGCGCCGCCGCCGACCAGTTCTCGATACAGTTCGGATTGATCGACGACATGACGTGCGCCATGGAAGCCGATTTCTTCATCCGCAGTGGCGATCACGTAGATGGGGGAAATCAATTCGTGGGCCGGCACGCGCGCCGCTGCGGCGACAAAGGCCGCCAGCGAGCCCTTCATATCACAACTGCCGCGTCCGTAGAGCTTTCCATCGCGGACTGTGGGGACGAACGGTCCGTGCGCAGAGATCGACCAGCTCTCCGCAGGGACGACGTCGGTATGGGCAAAATAGGCCAGCCCCCCGTTTCCATTTCCTTTGCGGCCGACGATGCAGACTTTCCGGACACGGTTCGGGTCGTCGTACGCCAAGCGTTCGGTCTCGAAGCCGTCCCGTTGGAGTGCGGACAACACGATGTCTGCGGCATCCTGGTTGGTAGTTGCGCTGATGGACGGGACCGCGACGAGGTCGCAGGCGAGTTGCAGAGCATCCATTCAAGGTTTCCGGTTTGGGGACTGTGCGTTCCGCGCCGCCCGCGAGTCGTTGCGCCGCTTAGGCCTGACCGCGCAAGTGTCGGTTAAACCAGCCGAGGGTGCGCTGCCACATCGTGTCCGAAAGCACGTGCCCGGTGTTTTCTTCGATAAAAGGCGAAAACTGATCGCCGGCGTGCATGCTGTCGTACGCCTGTTGAATTCGGGGAATTGCGTCTCGGACGTCGGCGATCGGGCTGCCTCCATCCTGGTCGCCGAAGTTCAACATCAGGGGCCGGGGAGCGATTAGGGCGGCGATATCCGGTGTGTCGCCGTATTGGAAGATTCCAGGAATGAAGTTGGGAAAGCAGTGGAGCAGGTGTTCGCGATGAATCCCTGCATAAGTCGGGAGGCAGCAATTCCCCACCAGGCAGCGAATCCGGGGTTCCCAGGGACCTACGAGCCACGTGTGGGTTGAACCCATGGAATGGCCGTAACAGCCGATCTTGTCGGCTTGAACTTCGGGGCGGCTGACGAGGAAATCAATTGCCCGCCGCATGTCGAGGATGTTCTTCCAGGCCATGCACTTCCCCGCCACAACGTATCTCAGAAACTCGTAGCGCTCGAAATTCCCCCCTTTCATGGTCGGATGCTGCCGTTCGCCGAAGCAGAGGGCATCGGGACAGAGGACTACATAGCCTTGTTTCGCCAACGCCAGTCCCGTGTGATGCATCGGGCTGCCGGAGATCCCCGCCGGTTCGACCTTGCCGAGATGCCAGGCTCCATTGTGTTGATGCCAGACGGCGACGGCCGGCGCCGGTTTGGCTGCAGAAACTCCTTCCGGGATCAGCAGATACGCCGGAATCGGATCGTGGGGTTCGGCGTCATAAGTGAGCTTGTACCGGACGACGCCGCCGATCGATTCGCTTCCCTGAATCTGCACATTGAGCGGCGGAGAATCCGGCCAGCCGCCACCCAGGCACGTGAGCAACCGGTCCCGAAAGTCGGCAGTCGCCATCGATTTTCCCTTGAAAACCAGGGGGAATTCCCGCGCATCGGTCCACGGATCAACCGCGGCCGATCCGTCAGTGTATCGCGGGATCGGGCCCGCGGGAATTGATGCCCGACGTTCGGCAACCCCTCGGCACGGACGTGATCGCGGCAGTTTCAGCCGAAGGAGAAATCTGGTTTCCCACGTCAACCCGAAAACAGCCGGAAAACGGGGTTTGGCGGCCCTGCTGCTCTTCGATTCGGATTGCTTGCGAAATTTCGCCCCGATACAACCCGCCGTCCATTTCTCCCGAGCTACCACCGGTGTCTTAACCTCGTTCGGCCCTGCCGCGCCCGTCGCGGCTGTCCGCAACCGTAGAGGTGTGTCGATGCAGTTGACGACCATGCAG
>JANRLN010000620.1:0-3456 GCA_033762515.1 Planctomycetaceae bacterium | reverse complement strand
AGATCAAGCTCCGATGGCAATCGCGGGGGTCGCTGATTCTTGAGACAGTTCGCAGGAAATACACCATCGCAACGGACCGTAAGAATTTTGGAAAGCCACAACAGCAACGTTGCAGGCAGACCTTCCGTGAACTGTTCCAGCAAACGTCAACGGCGATCGACCGGAATTGAGATCAGAGCACAGCGCCGCGCGAAACGCAATTGCCGATTCTCCAGCATCTGGCGGCCTTCCAACCCGGCTGTGCGGGGCGGTTTGACCTGGGGCACGACATCACCCACAATCATTTTCTCGCCGGGGATTCACCGCGGGATTGATTCCGAGGGTTTCGCACATGGTCCAATCATCAGGTCACGCGGGACGCAGTTTTCGGGAACCATTCAGTCGGCTGACTTGCGGGCTCCGGCTGCCTCTCTCCGTCGCGATCGTCATGCTGGCGACTGCGACGCTGACGGCTGCCGCGCCCGGACCGAACATCATCCTCATCATGACGGATGACCAGGGATACGGCGACTTGGCTTGCCACGGCAATCCCATCATTCAAACCCCGCACCTCGACCGTCTCGCAGCAGAGAGCGTCCGCTTCACGGATTTCCACGTCAGCCCGACGTGCTCGCCCACTCGCTCGGCATTGATGACCGGGCGGCATGAGTTCAAGAACGGCGTGACGCATACCATTCTCGAGCGCGAACGGCTGACTCTTTCCGCGACGACGTTGCCGCAAGTGCTGCAGCGCGCGGGGTACAAGACTGGAATCTTCGGCAAGTGGCACCTGGGTGACGAGGAGCCTTACCAACCGGGATTCCGCGGCTTTGACGAAGTCTTCATCCATGGGGCCGGGGGGATCGGTCAGTCTTATCCCGGCAGTTGTGGAGACGCTCCGGGGAACTCCTATTTCGGTCCCGTCATCCGCCACAATGGGAAGTTCGTCAAGACACACGGGTATTGCACCGACGAATTCTTTGGTCGCGCCGCCGAGTGGATCGACGGCGTGCGAAATCAGCAACCCTTCTTCTGCTACCTGACGCCCAATGCCCCGCACGGTCCGCTCAATTGTCCCACCGGGTACGAACAGCGTTACCTCGGGAGGGTGCCTGCCGACGTCGCCAAGTTTTACGGAATGATTACAAACATCGATGACAATGTCGGGCGACTGCTGCAACTCCTCCAGAAATGGAAACTGGATGAGAACACGCTCGTGATCTTCATGACCGACAACGGCACCGCCACAGGCAGCAAGGTCTTCAACGCCGGAATGCGCGCCGCCAAAGGGACCCCGTACAACGGGGGAACGCGCGTGCCCAGCTTCTGGCGCTGGACGGGCACCCTTCGACCGGCGCAGTGCGAGGCGTTCGCCTGCCACTGGGACATCCTGCCGACGCTGATGGACATCCTGCAGCTCGAGGGGGATGCGCCGCTGCAGCGGCAGATCGAAGGACGCTCGCTCAAGCCGCTGCTGGAGGATCCCCAGAGTCCCTGGCCGGACCGATTCTTTTTCACCCATGTCGGACGATGGGATGTGAAGATCGATCCCCGAGAGACTCCCGAGTTGCAGAAGTTCTCCAAGTGCAGCGTCCGCTGGAAGCAATGGAATTTGGTCTCGATGACGAAGGAGGGGCCGGCAAAATGGGAGTTGTACGATCTCGCCGATGATCCCGCGGAATCCCGCAATCTGGTGAGTGATCATCCGGAAGTCGTCGCTGAAATGGCGGCGCAGTATGACCAGTGGTGGACCAGCGTGCTGCCGAACTTGGAGAATGAACGCGTCCAAGGCCCGACGGCGAATCCCTTCCACACGGCTTATTGGGCCCAGTACCAGGGTCCAGGCCCGAATCATGTGCCGCCGCCGCAGTGAATTCCGGTCCGCAATCCGGACTCCCGTTGCGTCCCGTTCACGAACGGCAGGGCTTGCCGTTGCTCGGCGACCATCTGCGGCAATCCGCCGATGATCGAACGGAGTGGCGCGGATTGACTCCGGTCACGGCGGGAGCCGACCGGCCTTGTCTTGTCGCCGAGTGTCGTCAGGACTACATCCCCGGCTGGCTCGACAGAGTGATGCGCGGCATCGATGTCGGCAGCGCCGGGGCGTCGAGAAGACGCTCCAAAAACCGAGACGGCAACGGTTGGAGTCACCGCGTCCATGCAGAAATCCATGCTGATCTGGGCTTGCGGACTGGGTCTGGCGTCCCCCTGGATGCTGTCGGCGCAGGAAATGCGCGTCTACACCGTCACGCGGTCGGCAACAACCGTCGAAGAGGACCCGCCGCACGACCCGATCATGGCTCGCAGCCTGACCTTGTTTCACGCGGGGAAAGTCTACGACTACATCAGCTCTCTGCAGGAAGTCACGATCTTTGAGCCGGCCCATCATCGGTTCACCATTCTGAATGAATCCGCCGCCGCGGTCGCTGTGGTTTCGCAGGACGAGATTCGCCGCTTTCTGGCGCTCGCAGAAGAACGCGCTCAGGAAGTCGCCGCGGACTTGCTGCGGAGTCCCGATCCGCAGCAACGACAGTCGGTCGATCTCCTGCAATTTCAACTGCGTCCAACTTTCGAAGCGACTTACGAACCGATGTCTCGGCGGCTGAAACTTCAGGCGCCTCAGTTCACCTATGACGTCCTCTGTGCGTCAGCGCCGCAGCCGCTGATTGCCGACTCCTATCTGCGCTATGCCGACGCGATTACGGAATTGAACTCAGTGCTGCATCCCCACTCGTTCCTGCCGGGGCCGCGGATGGAACTGAACCGACAACTCCGAGAACACGGCGTCTTGCCGATCTCAGTTCGCCGGCGCGTGGATTACGGAGCGACCTTGGAAATCGTTGCCGAACACGAGTGGAAGTGGTCGCTGACGGAGCTCGATCGCAAATGCATCGACCGCTGGGAATCGCAGATTTCCAAGGGTCTCTTGCGACCTCTGTCTTTCGAGCAGATGCAGCGCGCCGTGCTGACGGGAAAACTGTCGCAGCGATAACGCGATTCACCGTCCGGAGCAGAGACTTCGTAGCACGGGGATCGCAGTAGCGGCGCCGGTGGGATTCGACGCAACAGGCGGCACCCTGGAGTGCGACGGCGCCACTACTGGTCGCCTCCACTCACACGGCATTTCGCCGGAACTCTGCCCTGTGCGTGCCATCCGATCCGCGAACGACGGTCTGCCTGTCCAAGAGACTTGTCCCAACGACATCTCCGACCGTCGATGCTCCCCCACCGTCGTTTCCCCAACTGATCGGCGCTCCGCAGTTCGCGCAAAGCGGGGGATGTAAGTCACCCGGCGAATTGCCCAGCCTCCCAGGTCGCTGCCGTCATCGCCCGGATTCTCTTCCGCGGCGAACATCCTCGACGACGCATTCCGACCGCCGTATGCTCACCTCGATCATCGTGCACAGTCGGCTCCCTGGGCGGGAAATGTCGTCTGGACGTCTCTGCGGATTGAGGAAGGCATCAATGTTCGCTCCC
>JANRLN010000619.1:0-23231 GCA_033762515.1 Planctomycetaceae bacterium | reverse complement strand
AAGAAGGGGCAGCTCTACCTCAGCCTCGCCGAGATGCAGACGATCCGCGGGCACTTCGTTGAAGTCGGACGCGACCCCACGGACATCGAACTCGAAACGGTCGCCCAAACCTGGAGCGAGCACTGCTCGCACAAGACCCTCAAAGGCCGCATCCGCTATCGCGACGAGCACGGCGAACGCACCTTTGAGAACATGCTCAAAGAGACCGTCTTCGCCGCGACCCAGGAGATTCGGAAGTCTCTGGGCGCCGACGACTGGTGCGTCAGCGTCTTTCAGGACAATGCCGGGGTCGTGAAATTCACCGACGATTATCACGCCTGTTTCAAGGTGGAAACGCACAATCATCCCTCGGCGATTGAACCCTACGGCGGGGCGAACACCGGCCTTGGGGGTGTGATTCGCGATCCGCTGGGAACGGGACTCGGTGCTAAACCGGTCTGCAATTCCGACGTTTTCTGCTTTGCACCGCCCGAGACGTCGTACCACGCGCTCCCGCCCGGCGTGCTGCATCCTAAGACGGTCGCGCAAGGAGTCGTCGCAGGAGTCCGCGATTACGGCAACCGCATGGGGATTCCCACCGTCAACGGAGCCGTCTTTTTTGACGAGAGGTATCTCGGCAACCCCCTGGTTTATTGTGGCACGGCGGCGCTCTTGCCCGTCAATCGCACCGAAAAAACCGTCCAGTCCGGAGACCTGATCGTCGCGGTCGGAGGACGAACCGGTCGCGACGGCATCCACGGAGCGACGTTCTCATCGGCCGAGCTGACCGAGGAGAGCGAAATGGTTTCCGGGGGGGCGGTGCAGATCGGCAACGCCGTCGCTGAGAAAATGGTGCTCGATGTCATTCTGCAGGCGCGCGACCGCGGTCTGTATCGGGCGATCACCGATTGCGGCGCCGGGGGCTTCAGCAGCGCTGTCGGCGAGATGGGGGAGCAGACCGGAGCCGAAGTCTGGCTCGACCGCGCCCCGCTGAAGTACGCCGGTCTGTCGTACACCGAAATCTGGATCTCGGAAGCCCAGGAACGCATGGTCCTCGCCGTGCCCCCCGACAACTGGGACGCCTTTCACGCCTTGTGTGCCGAGGAAGGGGTGGAAGCCACTGCGATCGGGCGTTTCACCGACACGCAGCGGCTGATTCTGAAATACGGCGATCAGCAAGTCGGCGATGTGTCGATGGCGTTTCTGCACGACGGCCGCCCGCCGGTGATTCGAGACGCGGTTTATCTACCCGCCCCGACGGCTCCATTCTCGGCGCCGCCGCAAGATCGTTATGACGACGTGCTGACAAAAATCCTCGCGTCGCCGAATGTGTGCAGCAAACACTGGATCATTCGTCAATACGACCACGAAGTTCAGGCGGGCAGCGTCGTGAAGCCGCTCGTCGGCGCCGCATGCGATGGGCCGTCCGACGCGGCGGTCGTGCGTCCCTTGTTGCACAGTCCGCGCGGGCTGGTCCTCTCCAACGGTATGAATCCGGATTACGGCGACTATGACCCCTATTGGATGGCCGCCGCCGCCATCGACGAAGCGGTGCGAAACTGCATCGCGGTGGGCGCCGATCCCCAACGGATCGCCATTCTCGACAACTTCTGCTGGGGCAACACCGAACGCCCGGAAACATTGGGAACTCTCGTGCGGGCGGCCTTGGCCTGCTACGACATCGCCATCGCCTACGGCTTGCCGTTTATCAGCGGCAAGGACAGCCTGAACAACGAGTTTTCGTATCAGGGACCCAACGGGGAGCGTAAAACGGTCGCGATTCCCTCGTCGCTCCTCATCAGCGCGATGGGACAGATGGACGACGTCAGCACGGCCGTCACGATGGACCTCAAGTCCCCGGAGAACTCGATTTACCTCGTCGGCCTCACCAAGGCGGAGATGGGGGGGAGCCACTTCGGTCTGGCGACAGGGTCGCGTGGGGGCGATGTGCCGCATGTCGATCCGATCATGGCGCCGCAGATCTTCGCGGCGCTGCACCGCGCGATCGCCGCGGGTTACGTCCGAGCGTGCCATGACCTCAGCGAGGGGGGGCTGGCGGTGGCTGCGGCGGAGATGGCTTTCGCCGGAGGCTGGGGATTGGAACTCGACCTGCCCCTAGTGATCGAACAGACCGGCATCCATGACCCGGCCGTGCTGCTGTTCTCGGAAAGCACAAGCCGATTCCTCGTCGAAGTCCCGCCGCGACACACGGAAGCCTTCGAAAGCTTGTTCGCCGAACTCCCCTGTCTTCCGATGGGCGAAGTCGCGGAACACGATTCGTTGAAGATCTTCGGCGGCGCTGGAGAGATCCTGATCGAATCGTCGCTGACCGTGCTCAAATCAGCGTGGCAACGGACGCTGGATTGGGAGTAAATCTCGTCGTTCCAGATGAAGCCGCGGCGCTATTCCGTCCAAGACTGACCTGTCTTGCGTCCCGCTCGCGCCCGGCGCGCCTCCTTCTGCCATAGCAGACGCGCGCCGAGGGGCGCATCGCGGCATTTGCGCCAGCGTTTGCGTCGGCGACTCTGCATGGCTTCCGCGGCTTCCTCGGGTGTGCCCGAAGTGATAGCCAGGCGTTCCTGCACCTTCTCTGCGTGCCGATTGGACTGGTTGACAAACCGCTTCCGCCGCCGAATGTTCTTGCGCGACGACTTTGAGTTTTCTCCGTAGGAGTTTCTTCGGTCGTTCGCCAGGCTCTCGGCTTTTTTGATTTGCGGTGTCTTGGCGACGCGCGGGGACATCGTGTGCTGTTCGATTCGACGGAAACACGGAGCGCGAGATTCGTCCGCCAGATGACGGGGAAACAATACCGATCCCGGATCTCCATGGACACTGAGACGCGGGGA
Source organism: Planctomycetaceae bacterium (assembly GCA_033762515.1). Classification (GTDB taxonomy): domain Bacteria; phylum Planctomycetota; class Planctomycetia; order Planctomycetales; family Planctomycetaceae; genus DSVQ01. Next base: position 20,406 of record JANRLN010000619.1, on the reverse strand, counting down.
CACTGAGACTCGGCTCTCGGTTCACCGCACGAACTGATGATCCCATACGCTCGGCACGCCCGCCTTGGCTTCGACGTCGCGCACCACATAGGCCCTGCGGCCGATGGTGGCATTGGGATCCTGCAGATGAGCCTGCAGCTGTTGCACGACTTCAGCAGGAAGCGGGGCGTCGTCGACTCGGGATGCGAGGCGCGACAGGATCAGCAGCCGATAGCTTCCCGCGGTCGGCAGAGAGATCTGGAATCGCCCCTCCGAATCGGTCCACGCAAGCGCTCCTTGCATCCCCGTGACGAAGGCTGAGGCCACTTGTTGATCGACGGGGGAGTCTGCAGGCCGCAGGCCAATCGGCGACAGACGACTGGCGGCGTCCCAGGTCGCGGGGAGTGCGATCACACAGGCGCCGATATCGGGCCGAACATCGCCCTCTTCGGACTGGTAACTGATCCGGCCTTCGACGGCAGCGGCTGCGGCTTGTTGTTCCGCGACGACCGCCGCCGCGTCGGGCGCGGCCGACGGCATCGTCGAGCCAAATTGCCGTCCCAGGAGCCAACCCAAGCCTACGCCGATGACTAGCGTCAGTAGCGGTGCGAAGGCGGCCAGAACGAGCGCTCGCGTCGATACCGCCGCTGTCGGAGCGACTGTGACCACCGTTCGCGGAGCTTCAACGGACGGTGCAACGTTGGAGGCGAGTTCCTGGATGACGTCGGCAACGACAACATTGGCCACGTCGACCGGCGCCCCTGCGGCTCCCGACACCGGCGGCGCAAGCGGCTTGACCGCCACCGGCATCGGAATCTCGACGGGCACGGGCTCTGGAATCGGCTGGGGGATCTCGTCGTCCGGTTCGGCCAGATCCGCCACGACGGGCTTCAGTGGTGCGTCCAGACGCGCCAGTGCCGCCAGTTCGTCGAGCGCCCGCGCCAAGTGCGAGTCACCTCCGTCGATGGCAGGTTCGGGGACCGGCGCCAGCGTGCCATCCAGCTCCGGTACGCGTATCGAGCGGCCGCAGGTCGGACAATCGACGACACCCCCGGCCCGGTTGCGTGAAATGCCGAGAAACTGACGACAATAGTTGCAGCGGAACTTGATCGGCATGGCGGCATCATACGCGACGCTGCCGCGATGTTCACGCGGGCGGCGGCGAATCCTGCGGATGGTCGGCTGCGTCAACTTTGCGCATCAGCTCGACCACTGAGAGGAGTACGATCTGCCCGATTGCGGAGACGACGCTCAGCGTGGCTCCGACCCAGGCCACACCCCGAACGGCGGCGGCGCCGCTGGCGTCGCCCCCGGATTGAAGCAGCGCCTGCAAGACTGCGGCGACAAACGTGACCGCCGCAGCGACAATCAGGACCACCAGATTGCGGGCCAACCAGTATTTCCAGCACACGGGGGAGTTCCACCAAGCTTGTGAGTTTCCAGTGCGGCCGCGCTGTGGTCATTTTCACGTCCGAGACGCCCGGAGCGCTGGTCTGAGATTTCAACGGCTCGCGCCCGACGTCAATGGGCCGCGGGATCAACAACAGGCGTTCGAGTCGCGGTGGCTCCGCGATAGGCCGCGGCCATGACGATGGCGCAACCCACGATGCTTGGAGCCAGGCACAGCCACCAGATGAGCCCGAGAGCGGCAGTCGCCAGATTGGGATGACGCTGCCACCATGCGCCGAACGAGGGGCGAATCAGCGTCGCCAGAATTGGCCAGGCGATGCCGGTGACCAGCACCGCGGCAAGCCAGCGCAGCCATGCCGCATCGATCTTCCAGAAGCGAACGGCTGCCGCGTCCGGCGGGAGCATTCCATAGACCAGATCGCGATGGTCGACAAGGACCTCGCTGGATCGAAAGTTCCGGGGAACCGTCGCAGTCACGTCACGGTCGTGCGACGCGACTTGGTTCACGCGGTCGACAATCGCCTTCCACCGCATTTGGCGGTGTCGATCCGAACCGCGGAAATCATCAATGGCCGCGCCCAAACGCTCCGCAGTCGCACGGTATTGTTTCAGATATTCGTGCCGCAGTCGCTCGGCCTCAATGCCCTTCGCCAGGAGCCATTGGTCGCCCAGAGACTCTAGACGCAGGAGGCTGCGATCGATCCAGTCGCCCGGTCGCCAATCACCGGCTCCCTTCAACAGCATCCCTGACGGCGGCGCCACCGTCAGTGCCAATTGACTGACCGTAGATTGCGGAAAAATCGGCCAGTAGCACTCCTGGACACTCACCGGCGCCGTTCGATCGGCGGAGCGCTGCCGCCAGAGCAGCAACAACTCGGAAAAGGGACTCCCGTCCGCAGCCGATATCTGGACCAAGCCGTCAGCTTCGCTGCGGGTCACGCCGACGCGACCACCGATAATTGCAGCCCGAAACTCCAGGTCTCCGGGAAACTGGGCCGACGCAATCATCGTCGGATTGGCCAGGCGGGCCTGGGTTTCTCCGAACGTCATTCCGCTGTCATCCTGCCAGAGGTGATGCTCCAGCCATTCAATCGCGACGGGCGCGGCTGCTTCGGCGGCGGATGACAAAACAGCCTGCGACCGCTCGCCGGGGAGTTCAAACCAGTTGAACCGGTCATTTTCCGCGAGTGCCGACTCCTGCCATGCGCTCGCACCCCAGTCGGCAGGCGGATCAGCCGCTTGAAGCTGATCCGCGTTCAGCAAGGGAGATTGAGGCATGCGCATCAACTCGCCGATCCACTGACGCAGGTCCATTCCGTCGACGCCAACCAGCCGCGGCAGCGGCAGAGTCGACTCCACCAGTGCCGCACGTTGTGCGGTCAGCCGCAGTACGACTGAAGCATCCTCAACCCCGGTTCCCCCGGTCACGGTGACATTTCGCGACCCGTCCGTCCCGGGTTCGACGCGCAACGCGCCCCCGGAAACCGTCGGATCGAGTGAGAAATCCCAAGGCGCCGGAACGAGCAACATCGTCGGTTCGCGCAGTCGCGACTGGGGGATCCGCCAATGGGAGGTGCACTGCACCGACTGCGAATCGGTGCTGGAGATGACATGTGCGGCCCGCGTCGAGCGGACATCGGCCGCCGACAGAACGCGGATCGTGGCGCGCCAATCGGGATCCGTCTGGTCGAAGATGCGCGTCGGACTGCGTCGGGGGACTCCTGGGGAATCGTCGCCATCGGCCGTCAATTCCCGGAGTCCCCGAGCGCCGGCAAACGTGATGCCCGCACCGGTCGGCGTGCGCAATACGAGCCGGCCCCCCGCAAGCTGCGCATCTTCGCAACGCACATTGGGCAAGGGAATCGGCGACGATCCGTTGAGCGGAATACTCGCCGTGAGGGTGATGCGTTGCGTATCCACCGCCGGGTCCGACAAGAAGATCGTGATGCGACTGCCAGGCCCGGAAGCAGACCGCGACTCGCTCCACCGGACACGACGTTCCGCCCCCCGTTCTCTGACCGAAATCGACTCGACGATCAAGCGACGATCGACCGTCAAGACGTGCGAGTAAACGGGCAGACCCGAGATATCCAGCTCGCCTTCAATCTCCCACTTCAAGCGCTCCGGCTCCACGGTTCCCGTCTGCTGCCACAGCAGGATCCGCCGCACCGGTGAGACCAGCGCGGTCCGGAACCTGACCGCCGCGGCATTGCCGACCTGATAAATCGCCTGCGGCGGTCGATCGATCAGTAGATCAGACAACTGAGTCTGGACGGATTCGAGTGAGACCGGCACGAGGCCCGAATCCTCCAGCGATTCCGGTTGCACCGCCACCTCATTGGGAGCCGAGATCGCCCACAATCGCGGTCCCGCAACCAGCTTCACCGAGGGTCGGCTGCTCCAGGTCAGTCCGGTCCACTGAAACTCTCCCAGAGAGCTCGGCAAGGGAGTGACGTATTCCAAGTCGACCGTGGTTGGGACCGCCAGATGTTCGACGAATTCCAACAGGCCGGCCTTCCCGTCTTCATTTTCGGCGGGATAGCGGAACTCAGCGGGGAAGGAGGATGTCCAGCGCCGAACCACAGATCCTTTGGGCAGATCGAGAAGAAACGTGCGGGCGGCGCCGGTGCGCGGTCGGAACGTTGTCCGACTTCGCACATCCACACATCCCGCTCGCAGATCCCACACTTCGGCGGACTCCACGTGAATCTCCGTTGGCTCCGCATTGACATCGAGTTCCCGCCACAGCACGCGCAGGCCGGCGGACATTCCCGCGGTCTGCGCAGCAATGCCCGCGGAATCTCCGGGGGGGGTTGCGTCAGATCTGGAAGGGGACTCCGTGGATGATCCAACGGGCAGCGGTCCCAGCGTCAGCCGCGAAACAGCCGACAGAGGGATCCCCAGATCAAATACCGCCAACCCCCCTTCCCGACGCCAGGCATGCTGCCAATCCAGCTGCACCCGATGAGTCGTCGCCGTGGGAATTCCCAGGGCGCTCAACGGCTGCGACGGGCGCGTCCAGGAAACTTGAAATCCGCTGGCATCCAACAGTGCTGTCATGGCGGCCGGCATGTTGTCCACCCGGCAACCCTGAGCCGTTCCCGCTCCGATGGCTGAAACGGGTATCGGCAGAGTCACCGTGGTATCGGACCCGAGGACCAGAACGGTTAAACTCGCGGAGATCGCGACTCGTTGACCCACCCCCAGGGTGGCCTGATAGTCGGCCTCTTGGATTAACACTTGCGGAGTCGCAGGTTGTTCGGGAACCGGCGCCGATTGCAGCCATTCCCAGGTCGAGGGACTCACGTAGATCAGGGGCGAGGGTTCGCCGCGGGCGTTCACGGGGACCAATACCACACGGTCGGGATCGATTTCCGGGTCCACGGACTGACCGTTCGCACCGCCGGCCAACCACATCAACAGGACAAGCCCGGTGGTCACTAACTTTCTGGGCAATGTGAAGCTCTGTGTGCTTCCTACGGGGACGATCGGATCGCGATGACGTTGAGGCAAATGCCACGCCAGCCAGCGTCGCGGCGTCAGCCAGCCCAGCAGTGTTCCGGTCAATACGCCGCCGACGAATTCCGCAAAAGGCGCCTCCGCAACCACGGAGGCGCCTAACCAGAGTGCCAGCCAGATTGCCGCCAGACGATTGCGCTGGATCAATGCGGCGTGCCGCACCGTCAACACCATCGTCAAGGTGACCAGCAACGACAGCCATTCCAGGATTCTTAGGCGTCCGGAATTCCAGGCGACAAGTTGCAGATCGCCGGTCGACGCTGTCGCGTGAGCGACGAAACTCCGCCATTCCGACGGTGCGGCGAGGAACCCGTCTGTCGACAAGACTCCCGGCGAACTGGCGTTCTCCTGCGTCGCCAGGCCCTTCCACGAGGATGCATCCCAGGGCAGAAAGACCCCACTGGCCGATCGGCTCATGGGGCCAAAGAGCCGGTCCGACCAACTCGGCATCGGCGGCGGCGTCTCCATCCGAACACCGAGAGGCTCCTCCGTGATTCGCGCCGATGGGGGGACGGAACACATCCACCGACAGTCAGTCCAGACGACGTCCTCACAGGCGGGACGAGGCACGACGTGCTGTTCTCGCAGGAAACCGCCCGGCTGATGCAGCCGATAGACCACGGCGAGTTCCCGCGGAGACTCGCCGGCCTGGCTCGGCGGAACAACGAATTGGAGAGTCGAGTCATAGGACAGAGATTGTCCGTCCAACTGGACGGACATGATTTCCACGGGTGTTTCGAAGTCAAATCGCAGTTGTCGGGGAAATGGCGGCAGCGTGGCGACCGCGCGATGGTAGTCGTGCCCCTCCTGGCAGGCCGCCACGAGCGACGTCAATTCCAGTCGTGCCACGCACGGCGACTCCTGCAACGAGGTCCGCCGAGAGATCAATTGGATCTCGTCATTTGGATGACGATATCGCCAGGCCCTCATCCGGCCGTTCGCTGCGGGCGCATCCATGTCCACGCCCGGTTGTTCCCCCAAGTCCTCCAAACCACGCGTCACCGCTTGAATTGCCGAGGAATCTGGAAGTCCGAGCGAAACGCTCGCGTCAACAGTCGTTGCCTGCGGCAGGAAAGCCAACCCCACCTTGCAAGGTAAAGTCAACACCCGCACGCGGGTTCCCCGCACGATCACTTCGTCGCTGGAGATTGTCGGCAGACGAAGCTCCCAGAGCTCCCCGTTTGCGGACCGTCCCTCTCCCGGACGATGGGAAACGGGAATGCGTGAACTCACCAATTGCCAACCACCTGGAGACTCCACCTCCCAGGTAATCTCCTCGCCCACTTCCGAAAGGTGGATCAGCACCCGCGTCAACGGACCGGAATGATCGGGCCGGATCCTGACGCGATACGTCTCCATCAATAAAGAATCTTTCGTCTCCACTTCGACATTCATGCTCGCCTGAATCGGAGCCAGTTTGGGATACACACTGAAACGCGGCGGATCCGCGACATCCGTCGTGAGAAACCATCGCGAGCTGCTTCGGCTGCCGTCGCGCAGCTTCGACCATGCATGGAACGTCGACCATGGCGTCGACAATGTCTCCGCGGAGATATCCTGCTTTAACGACTGCGGATCGGCATACACTTCGATTTGACGGCCGCCCCAGATCTGCGTCAGGGTCGTTGTTGACTGGCAGTTTTGCGGCCCCAGCAACGGGCAGTTCCAAGCGGCCTGCGACTCAGGAACAGTCCGCTGAGCCCAGATGTTGATTCGCCGCGGTCGATCAGGCGTCAGCGCTTCGAGAAGCTCAATGGCAATTCGGGAGGCGCCGTCGACGTCGGGACTCAATTCCCAACTGATTCGGCCGCCGGGACCGTTTTCTTCCACGGGACTGACATCGGTCACATCCCATCCCGCGGGAACGCGGAGCGCGAGCTGGAATGCACTGCCGGACTTCGAGGACCACAATACTTCGCTTCGCCAGGTCCATTCCTCGGCATCGCAGGTTAAGGACGAGAGAACGTGGGCGGTCAGTGTGGACTCGGGTCGACCAACTTCCACAACAACCTGCGAACCGGGCACCAGTTGTTCAAATTGGAACGTCTCACCGTCCGCGTTGGAGATCACCGGAGACTCCTGTCGACACCCGCGCGGTTTTAAGGAGACCACTTCCAGGGGACGCAAGACCGAGATCTGCAGAGTCCCGGATCGAAAATAACCTCCCTGAAGTTCAATCTGCGGGACGGTGGTTACGGTTCCCTGACGTCGAGCGACGATGCCTTCCAAACGAATCTGACGCAGCGTTCCGGTCTGCCGATCCGGCAACTTGACGCGCACGAGGTGCCGGGGACCATCCAGAGGGGTCGACGTCCAAGCCAGGGGAACGTCGTTGCCCCAGGTCGCCGAATAGATTTCGGCCACATTGGGGACCTCGAAGGGGACTTCGCCAATTTCGCCCCCCAGCACTTCCAGCTGAAAATTGGCCTCGAATCGCTGGTGGTCTTCCCGAATCTCGGCTTTCAGTTGCCTTCGACTGGAGATTAACGGCGGGGCGGTCGAGGCGGGAACTGGATCGACGACCAGTCGAAATTCCCTGTCGCTGCCCACAATCGCCTCCCAGACTGTCCATTGGTCGCCTGGTGAAGAGGGCAGCGCTCGCACGGCCGCCTGCGGACTGGAGACGCGGGTTCCCGACGGACTCCGCAAGCGAAATGTCGTCGCCAGGGCTGCGGGGAGCCGAATATCGAATGACGTCCGCGCCGCGGTCGTCTGCCCAGCCAGCGACCAGGCCCAGGTTTGGAGGCTGGCTGGATCATCCACATGAACCCAGAGTTTTCCGTCAGGGGCGGCTCCCCAGATCACCGGTTCCGACGAGCCGTCGCGCGTGATCGACGAAACCGCGAGATTCATTCCCGAAAGGGCCAACCACGCAGGACCGCCCCGCGCGCTGCGGAGTCGCACCGTCCCGACGCCGGCGGCGAGCGAATCCCCCACCAGAGTCGCTTCGAACGTCGCTGACTCTACGATCACCTCGGGAGGCGTTGCCGGACGCGGGCGACTGGCTTCCCAGCGACGTTCAAACTCCTGTCGCGAAACGGCCGTCAACTTACGTGTCCACGCCGGCCATTGCTCGATTTGATCGAGCGGCATTTCCACGCGTTCCAGGCGGCGCGGTTCCCATGGTCCAGCGGCCGAACCCGTGGCGCCTGCCAATGTGACCAGAGCGGCGACGACGAGAGCCAGTGCGTGCTTCATCCCACCTGACTTTCAGCAGTCTGGCGGCCGCGGACCTCCTCAGGAACTGGCTCCCGGAAAACCGTGGCGGAATCTTGTCCGCGCACCTGCAGGCTGTGAGTCGCTGAGCCATCGCCCGCAGGGGGACGCCAATCGCTCGGGGTTGCAGCGAGCGTCAGGATTGTGCCCGCAGTACGACGGCGATTCCAAGATTCTTGCAGTCCCAGCAGCACCGCCAGCGCGGCGCCGAAACACATCGGCTGCAGCAGGAGTTCCAATTGCGGCAAGTACCAAAGTGCTGCGGCCATCACCGAGCAGGCAAGGCACAACACCGAGAATACGGAACGCAACACCGCCACTTTAATCATCAGAAATCCCAGGGCCAACGACAAACCGGCGCCGAGCAGGAAGGCGGCTGGGCTGCTTAACATTCGAAAGCGGATTTCGTCGAGCGGGCCAACCTGGCTGAAGGCATAGGTGTTCGCCGCGCCGGCCAATTCCAAATTCACCTGCGGAACCGGAGCATCCATCCACATCTGGAGTTCATCTTCGGTGACGATCGGCTTGCGAAACCATACGAACCCGTTGCGGCGCCACTGAAATAAGGGCGCGACGTTTCGCGGCAGGCTGAAAAGATGCTGATCATTGGGCACCTTGACATCCCAGACAATCCGCGACGCCCAGCGGCATTGGGGCATCTTGGGGGTTAACGTGTCAATGAACGACGACATCCCCACCACCGCAGGACCGGGGAGCGTGTATTCCATCGTCAGAACATGTTCCGCGGCGGCGGCGCTCGGCCAGGGAATGGTGTAGCGGCGCGACCTGACAGGGAACTCCAGAACTTCGGCGTCGGGAACGATGCGCCCGTCCCAATAGAACCGGGTCGGCGTCGCGCCGGATGGGACTTGAACGTTCAAATGCGGTCCGGTGCCCGCGAGGCGGACTTGAACGAGATATGTCTGCAAGCCGCTTCGATCCACCCAGACCCGAACGATGCCGCGACTGGCAAGGAATTCATCCCCTTCCTCGCCGCTCGTTGGAGAGAGCAATCCATGAAACACACTTGCCGTCGGATCGGCCGACCAGCGCGCCGTCTGGTCGTCGGCGTGTTCCAGACGCCATTCAGAATCCGCCGCCGTTACGTTGAACCAGGCCGGTTGTGAGAATTCCACTGCGTTTTTCATCGGTGCACCGGCACGGCTGATCAGCAATGGAACAGCCACGTCCGCATCCTTATCCGCCCACAACTGATCGGGCAGAGATTGAGCCCAGCCGGCCTCCAACAGGACCTCACCGAGCGCCGGCTCCGGAAGGGACAATTCCGCAATACGCTCGCGAGGAAGTTCGCTGTCTGACCAATTCGGCAACAACTCGACGCCGCGATAGAAAAATCGAACTGCGGGCGCGATCTGGCCGGGAACCTGAATTTGGAGTTTGTCGAGCCGCTCATAGTCGATGCGATGCAGCAGCGTCTGGCGGATATCGAATCGCTTGCCGGTCAATTCCACGAAAGTGCGACTCTCGACCGCCACATGGCGCTGCTGTGGAGTCACTGAAACGGCGAGCGTTCGCTCATCAGTTTCCAGACGATACTGGCGAACCTTTAATCCAGCGTCGTATCCCAGCGACTCCGAGGTGAGCGATTCGTCGCCGGAAATCGGACGCAACGCCGTTTCTCCGAGCGGTGCGACTTCGGACTCGACATTCTCCGCATGCAAGAACACGACGCGCGTGGAGCCGGAGGAAGGCCCGATCAATCGCGGCAGCGACACACGTGCATCCCGGCGCGAGGTCTGACAGCGTGCAACAAGTCGCAACTCGAAGTTCTGCGGAGCCGAGTCGCTGATGCCGATGACGATTCGGCCATTGGACGAGGCGTCATCCGTCGCGTATCCCGTCACGATGCTGCCCGCCGCCTGAACCGGCTCGAGCTTCCAACCCTCGGTCCGCCAATCGGGCCACTCCACCGCGAGCTCGCTGAGGTGACCGCGAAATGTCCGAATGTCGTAACGACCTTCCAGCCTCAACTCATCGCGCGTGGCATACAGCACCAGCAACGGACGCACATCAAAAAACGCTTCCACCGCCTGCAGTTCCAAAGGCAATTCAAACGCGGGGCCGAGAAACCGGTACGCCCGCACGATGTTGCTCACCCCGAGTCGACTGCTCAATTCCCCGGCGTTCATGCGCTCCAGGTTCTGACCGGCGGCATCGGCGAATGCCCAGCGCGTCCCTTCGGCCGCAATCAGACCGATTTCCCCGTTCTGCTGACGTGCATTCTCAACACTGAGCCCCTTCAAGACCGGTCGCCGGCCTGGTTCCTGAGGCAAGCGGACGCTCCATTGGACTCGGACTGGTCCCGCCGAGGCGCTATTGAGTTCGATCGTCACCCGCTGCGGATCCTGCGGATCCACGCGTCGTTCGCGAACGTCCTCGCCTTCCACGTCGAGCAATTGACTATTCTGCGGCAGCCGCAATGTGAACTCCCGCATGACTCCCTGCAACGCTTTCACGTACTGGCGGCCTTCAATCACAAAGGCATTGCCGGAACTGCGAATCAACAGGCTGGTATTCACTTCCAGTTTTGCCTGCTGGTCGCTCACGCTGGCGGTCGGCTGCCATTGAAGATCCAGGAGATTTCCCATCCCGCTGGCGCGCACCTGTGTGCGATCCGCGCCCAGCGACTTGGTTTCCAGGGCCACGTCCTCGGACGCCTTCAATACCGGAGCGGCCTCCGGCAGCTCCAACTGAAGGCTGGAGATGGGAGCGGTGGGGAGCGAAAGTCGGAGCCGACGCCACGGGGCGGCGGAACGACGAACGGGAACCCGCAGCTTCAGACGAAACTCGTACGTGCCGTTGCCGTCGAGCCACCAACGATGCCCCAGAGCGGGGTCCTTACCCCCGTAAATCGGCGCACTCGGGCCGCGGTAATCGAACTCCTGGATCGCCGCTTCCGAGATGCCGAGCGGGAACAGCACCGCCTGATTGGCCTGAATGACTTGGACAACAAACCTGGCATCCAGGAGAGCCGCGTCGTCGCCCGCCGAACCGTTCAACTCGATCGATGAAATCGAAACCCGCGGTCGCTGCGATTCCTCCGGGCGTTGACGGCTCTCCAGGAGTTGCAGCAGATCCTCCAATCGCGCATCGACCAGCACCGGCACAATTTCTTCGCCGCGATACAGGCGGTACTGCACCTTCAGCGGTATTCCTTCCAGCCCGGAGCTGCTGGACGTCCCCGGGAGCGGGCCGGTCGACGAAAGGTCGGAAATGGGAGCCGCCCCCTTGGGGACCGTTCCATCGCCCGTCGAAAGCATCCCGGATCGTGGCGTTGCGGGGGCGTCCTGGCCAGTTGTGGTCGATCCGAAAGCCACGATCGTTGCGACTAGAATCGCCATCCACGACAGTTGGCCTTGGAACGTTCGGCCGGAAGTGCGAGCCGACGCGCGCACCGCATCCGCACTCCGCAAGCGATACGGCTGACTTCTCGCTCGTGTCTGGCCCGAATTGTGGCTCACGTTGCTGTCCGCCGGATCTTCCCTTGGTCCGTGTTCTTGTTGACACGCTTCCGCAATTCAATCGCGAATCGGCGAATTCATCCCGCGCGGACACTCGGGAGCAGCGTCTCCCTGCAATGTAGTTCGCGAATCTGTGCGATCCAAGTACCGTTCCCGCAATGAGATGGATTTCAGAACAGCAGCTTCGACAGAGCAGTGTGCACCTGTCGCCCGTTGGTGGCCAGCAAATCGGGTTGATTCACGTCGAATTGACCGAGGTCCATCCGCGTCACCATGCCGCCGGCTTCACGCACGAGGAGGACTCCGGCCGCCATATCCCAGGGGCGCAGGCTGGTCGACCAGAACGCATCAATCCGCCCCGCCGCCAGATAAGCCAGATTCATCGCTGCCGAACCAGTCCGTTGCACCGTTTGAACATTGCCGAGCACATTGAGAAAACGTAAGACCGCCGGATCATCTTTGCCGCTGACAACCGGAAGACTGGCGATCACCATGGCGTCTGCGAGTGAGTCGACGCTCGAACAGCGCAGCGGCCGCCGATTGAGTGTCGCCCCGCACCCGGCCGCCGCCAGAAACATCTCGTCGTAACAGGGGTTATAAATCGCACCCGCAATCAATTCGCCATCCTGCTCCAAACCAATCGATACGGCATAATACGGAAAACCATGCACGTAGTTCGTCGTGCCGTCGAGCGGATCGATGATCCAGCGGAAACGACCATCCGAGCGGGACTCCGAGAGGTCTTCTTCCCCGAGGAAGTCGTGCTGGGGATATCGCCGAGAGATGAACTCGAAAATGGCCGCCTGCGAGGCGTGGTCGGCCTCGGTCACCAGGTTTGCCCGGCTCTTTTCCTGGACTGTGAATCGAGTGGCCCAACTGCGGAGCACTTGTCCGCCGACGCGCGCCGCCTCTTCTGCCGTTTGTAAGAAATCCAAGATCCCGCCTCTTCTTCGTTCGGGCATTCGGGCGCGCGCGTCACGCGCCGTGCGCCGCAGAAGGTTCTGCCCAGACCACCCATTATGACCGCCAGTGAGGGCGGGGACTACCCCGGCTCAGGGGGGAAGGAGCGAAGTCGCCGTCGAAGGACATGTCGAGGTCACGCCGGCAGACTTGTGATGGCGCTCGATGCCCACCCGCGCCGCCGACGACGGCTCGCACGACAGACTTCGTCGGCAGAATCCCTGCAATCATTGCGACCCGCACAATCAATCTGGATTTCCTGTTCTTCGTACGTGTTCGACCAAGCCGCTCTTGGAACTTTCTGACGGCGCGCGACAGTGATCCAAAGGCGTTGCCTCGTCGACGCTTGAACTCTCTGGCGCGAATTCGAGTCGATGTTTGCAATCGCTTAACGGGAGTAGCGAATCCTCCGTTTGTCCGTGGCGATCTGCAAACGTGAACTAGGTTTCTCTCAGACCAGCAGGGGAACCGCAGCGGCGTTCTCCTCGGCCTGAACACCAGCGTTGGCACAATCAGGATCCGGGGAACGGATCGTCGACTGGGAGATCACGACATGGAGTTCTGGACTCCGCAACACATCATTTTCATCGCCAGCGTCGTTGCGCTGACGAGCACTGCCGCCTACACCGACATTCGCAAGCGCAAGATTCCCAACTGGCTGACGATCCCCTTCTTCGCCCTCGGCTGGATCTATCAAGGTTGGGCGCACGGGTGGGGAGGTCTGCAGGACGGACTCCTGGGTTTCGCCATCGGCTTCGGCACCTACTTCGTCCTGTGGATGGTCGCCGGCGGGGGAGGCGGGGATGTGAAACTGATGGGAGCGGTGAGCGTCTGGATGGGCTTCAAACTGACGTTGTGCGTAATGATCGTCAGCACCTTGCTCGTCGTGCTCGATAGCGCAGTCGTAACGCTCTATACGGTCCTGAGGTTTGGTGTTCGCCGCTTCAAGAAACAGTATTTGGCGACGGGAAAGACCGATTCCCAAGGAAAGCCGGTTTTTGGCGAGACGGCGGATCAGCGTCGTCACCGGCGCATCATTCCCTTTGCCGTGCCGCTGGCCATGGCGGCCTGGCTGGTGATGCTGGCTGACGGCACCGTCCTTAAAGGCGGGCAGCTCGGCCCGTAGTTGCCGCCGAGACCTCGGACTGAACGGCTGACCTTTAGACTTGAGCCCATGCGGACCGAAACGAAATACCAGCGAAGATGCGGACAGCAACGCCGCGGCGTCCTCAGCATGGAGCTCGTGCTGACGTTGCCGATCCTGGCGGTCGTGCTGCTGGGACTGTTCGAGTTCACCTGGCTGTTTTACTCGCGGAGTCTGGTGGTGGAAGCCAGCCGCGCCGGCGCCCGCAAGGGAACTTTGTCCGGAGTCGATCCCGCAGAAATCGACGCGGAAGTTCGCCGCGTGCTGCCCTCGCGGTTTCACGACGGACTCGCGGTGACTTCGGACTTGGGGATGCACTCGGGCGACATCGTTCGGGTCGCCGTCGAAGTTCCGATGTCGGTCGCCGCGCCCGATCTGTTGTGGCCGATTGGTGTGGGACTCAACGGCCGCAATTTGTACTCAGAGACGCGCATGGTGCGCGAATAGTCGACACGAAACGGATTTCCTGCCTCGTCCTAACCAGAACTGAAACAGCAGCCGCCGGCAGATGCAACCGCCGGTCGCTACAGGCGACGAAGAGCGCCGGGGAGATCCTTACGTGAGACGCCTGACTCCTGCCGTGCTGACATTGATCATGTTCGGTGTCGTCGGCCTGTTGGTCGCCGCTTATGTGGCCAAGAATCTCTTGGCACGGGAAGAAGCCGCGCCGCAGGCGACCACCCGCAACGTCCCGATGGCGATCGCCGACATTCCTGTCGGCACGCTGATCACCGAAAGTCACCTGGGAATGGGTCCGTACCCCATCGACCGGCTTGATCGCGACATGCTTCTGGTCAATCGCGTGATCGTCGGACGCATCGCCAAGGAAGCGATTAAGCCGGCGGCGCCGATTAAGGCCAATCAGCTCTACCAGCCCGGAGAGCTCCCGTCCTTGGCCGACAAGGTCGGGGCCGGGATGCGGGCGGTCACCGTGGAAGTCGCCAATGCCGGTGCGATGGTCGACGGACTGGTCAAGCCCAATGAATTCGTCGACGTCCTGTTCACCTACAACGCCAGCGCGGACGATGACCGCTTTCAAGGGGGGCTCACAATGCGGCTCTTCGAAGGAGTGAAAGTCATCGCTCTGGGCCGCAATCTGCAGCAGTCTCGGGTCGATCGCAACACCAGCGTGACGCTGGAATTGACGGAGACCCAGGCCAACATCGTAACACTCGCCAAGCAGCGCGGCAGTCTGACGCTCACCTTCAACCCCGGCGGCGCGGGTAATGGGGGCCTGGCCCTTTCGAACGACGAGCGCGTCACCCTTTACGAAATTCTGGGCCTCAAGCCGCAACAGCCGGAACCCGAACCCTTCATGTCGGAGATTTACCGGGGATCCGGCCGGGACGTTCATTACTTCAACGACAAAGGTCGACGCGTCGACGGCTGGGGCGGTCGTCGCCAGGGTTTCGACTACCGGCGCTACTTCGGACTGCCAACCGACGCAGACTATCGCGGGACTGACGATCGCCTGGTGTTGCCTCCGTCCGCCGGCTCTCCGGCGACTCCAGCAGCGCCTCCCTCCGGCGGCGGCGCACCGACCGTTCAGAGCCCCTACACCAACCCGATGCACCCCGGACAGTTTTCCAACGAACGTCGGGCTCCGACTGCGAGCCGGATGATTCCGATGAACAACTGATCGACCCAACGGAACCTGAGCCATACTGCGTCGCACCGGTCGACGCTCGATGGAGACTCGACGAATTGGAGCGGGGGAAACTCTGCCCCACTCCGAACGCCGGTCTCACCGACGCATCTCCCGGCAGGTGTCGACGCGAATCAGCGACATACAACGGAATCGGGACCGCTTACTGAGTCGACCCTTGCCCCATGCAGCCTTCTTCACCAGTTTCGACGCGCTTGAATTCCCAGCGGCGTGGACTCACGACGCCGTTGGTCGCGGTCGCGCTGTTGGTGGCCATGATGGGGCTGGCCCTCATCCTGGATCGGCTGTGGCTGGAGGCCGCGCGATTGGAACTGACGACCGCCGCAGAGGCGTCGGCCTTGGCCGGGGCCCGACAGCTGGCGTCAGATCGTCGCCTGCTGCTCGAAAGCGATCCCAACATCCTCGCTGATCAGGCAGTCCAGGCCGCCATCATGGCGGCGATTGAGAACCGCGTCGCGGGACAACCTGTCGCGATTCATGAAGGGGACATCACCTTTCCACAACCCGCGCCGGGCGATGCGAACCAACTTTCGAGCTACGAGCAAGATCAGTCCGCTCCCGAATCCGTGCTGGTCACGGCCCATCGAACACGATTCCGCGGGAACCCGGTCGCGCTGTTCATCGGTGGGTTGACCGGCCAACCATTCGGCGATGCGGCCGCCAGGGCCGGCGCATCGATTCTGGGAAATGTCGTCGGGGTTCGTCCGCTGCCGGGTTCGGTCGTTCCCGCGATTCCGCTGGCAATCTGGCAGGCGGATCCGACTGCTCAGCGGATGGACACCTGGCAGGCGGCCATTGAACAACGCAAAGGTCGCGACGACTTCGGATTTGACGAGCACTCGCGCACCGTCACCGAAGGCAGCGATGGCATCCCGGAACTCACCCTGCGGACCGCACGACGAGGCGGACCGGTTTCGGAAGCGAACGTCCAACTGGTGAACGTCGGCAGCAAATTCCAGGACGAGCAGCTTCTGCACCAATTTCAATCGGGGTGGTCAACCACCCATCTCGAAGACTGGGGAGGAGAATTACGGCTGGCTGCGGCGGCGCCGAATTCGGGTTCCCACAGCCTCACCCTCGAAGGCTTGCCGGAGCTCGAAGCGGCCGATCTCGATGCTCTCGACGGCATCCTTGGAGAACCGCGGATCGCCCTGCTCTATTCCGAGGCGACGCCCCACGAACGCTCGAACATCCAGTCGGTGGACTGTGTGAGGCTGGTCGCCATCCGAGTCCTGAAGGTTACCAGCCAGAGCGATGGATCGTGCCGCATCACGGTCCAGCCAACGGTCCTCGCGACGCGCTCGGCGCTGGTGGACGCACCGACCCCTGCGGATCCCGTCGATGCTCCGATTCCGGGAACGGCGTCCCAACCCACGTACATTTACCGCCTGCAATTGACCCAGTAACCGCAGGGGCGGAACACCGAGTTCCTGCCGCTGCTGTCCGGGAGACCGCTCCAGACCATGATCGCCGAAGCCGCAAATCCAATCGCCGACCCACGGCAAGCGTTTCAAGATCTGAAGACGCGACTGCATCGACAGATGGTGGACGCCATCGATCTGTCCAAGGCGGGCGAACTGCCGGAGCGCGAACTCCGTGCGCAGCTCCGATCGCTCGCATCTCACCTCTGCACGCAGCAATCGGTGCAACTCTCGACGGAAGATCGCGAAGTCATGGTCCGCGAGATCATGGACGAGATCTACGGCTTCGGTCCCATCGAAGCTCTGATGAGCGACATCGACGTCAGCGACGTGCTCATCAACGGTCCGGACAGCGTCTTCATCGAGCGCAACGGCCGCCTGGAACGGACCGACGTGCGGTTCGCCAACGACGAACATCTGCTCCACTTCATTCAGCGTCTCGTCGGCCGCGCGGGTCGCCGGATCGATGAAGTCTCGCCGATGGTCGACGCCAAATTGCCGGACGGATCACGCTTTAACGCTGTGATTCCGCCCCTTGCGCTGCGCGGACCAACGGTGTCCATCCGGCGATTCAAGAATCGCGCCGTCGTATTTGAAGACATGGTGCGCATGGGCAGCCTGACCCCGGAAATGGCCGACTTTCTGATCTCCGCGGTTCGCGGCCGTCTGAACATTGTCGTCTCGGGAGGCACCGGCGCCGGGAAAACCACCTTGCTCAACAACCTGAGCCGGTTCATCCCGGAATCGGAACGGGTCGTGACGATTGAGCAAACGGCCGAACTTCAACTGCAGCAGAAAGACGTGGTCGCCCTCGAAACACGTCCGCCCAACGTCGAAGGTCGGGGAGAAATCTCACAGCGGGACCTGGTGAAGAACAGCCTCCGCATGCGTCCCGACCGCATCATCGTCGGCGAAGCCCGCGGCGGCGAAGTGCTCGACATGCTGCAGGCCATGAACACCGGTCACGACGGCTCGATGAGCACGGTCCACGCTAACGACACCCGCGATGCCCTCGACCGCATGGAATTGATGATCGCGCTCTCCGGCGTCGAACTACCCACGCTGGTCGCACGGCAGTACATCGCATCCGCCGTGCAGGTGCTGGTGCATATCAACCGGTTGAGCACCGGGGAACGCAAAGTCGTTCGTGTTTCGGAATTGTGCGGCTGCCAGGACGGCGTCTACCAGATCGAAGACATCTTCGTGTATCGAATGGCGGGGATTGACGCGGACGGCCGAGCTCGCGGCGCGTTCTACGCCACCGGCTACGAACCGCAAGTCCTCAAACGCCTCGCCGGACGCGGCCATGAAATTCCCTCATCGCTGTTCTCTGCCCGCGAATTGCCCTTGCGCAGTGAATATCAATCCCGGCTGTAGCCGCCGCACATGGATCGCCCGGCGTCGCCCATGCAAGTTGACCGCCTGACCGCAACGGACCACGGACCACGGACCACGGACTTTACCTCATGTCCTCTGCCACCATGACTCCCGTCACTCCCCGTCCGGAGTTTTCCGGAATCCTTAAGGAGCGGGAAAATTTCGGGACGGGACGCCCAGCCGACACCGCCGACCGGCTGAACAGTTGGTTCGACACGCTGATGATCCAGTGCGGCTGGGAACTATCGCCGACGATGGTCCTGATGCTGTGCGTCTGCGCCGCCATCACGCTCGGCGGCGTTGTGTTCGTCATTCAGGAAAACCTGCTGACAACAGCGCTCGGGGCCATGTGCGGCTTCCTCGCCCCGATTCTGGCGGCGATGTTCGCCCGCTCCCGTCGGCAAACACTGCTGATGCAGCAGGTCCCCCCGATGCTTGAAGAATTGGGACGGGCCGCCAAGACCGGCCGCAGCGTGGAGCAATGTCTGCAGTTGGTGGCGGCGGACACTCCAGCTCCGCTGGGGACGGAACTGCGGCTTGCCTCCGGACGACTGAAGATGGGAGTGCCTCTCAGAGAAGCGCTCCGCGATCTGCCGGAACGGACGGGACTGATGACGCTGAATCTGATGAATACCACGTTGGCCGTCCAACAGCAGACGGGGGGCGATCTCGTCACGGTGCTGAACCGGTTGTCGCAGGCGGTTCGCGATCGTCTCCTGTTCCTGGGACGCCTGCGTGCTGCAACGGCCGCCAGCCGCGCGACGGCGACGCTGATGATCGTGCTCCCGCCGTCGATCCTCGCCTTCTTTCTGTTCCGCGATCCAGAGTACTTCCAGAATCTGATGGGTTCTGTTTGGGGACGCAACGCCACACTGCTCGCCATTGCACTCGAAATCATCGGCGCCGTCTGGGTGTTGCGGATCCTGCAGGACAGCCAGCGCACCTGATCGGGCGCAACGGAGTTCCGCGTCACAAAAGTTTTGAATCCAAATCACAAATCCAGATCACCGGTTCTCAGGGACACCTCGCGTCACAATCCTCAATCGGGCAACCAAGACCGCGGGTTGGATCCTTTGAGAATTGAAGCTTGCTGGGGATCTGGAATTTGGAGCATTTTCCAACGGCCGACGGCGTCACTCACGGTGAGACCCGAGACCGGTCCTCACCCGAAGATAGGAGTTGATTCATGATCCCCCCCTGGCTGCGATTGGCGCTGTATGTCGCCGCAGGCGTCGCCTGCGTCTGGCTGCTGTTCCGAGCGTGGCAGTCGCGTCGGCTCGGAAAACGGAGTGCCGCCGTCGGCGCCGTCGCGAGTCCAACACCGTTGTCTCCGGTCGCTCCGAACGCGGCTGCAACCTTGGCGCCCGCAGCCGTCAGCGCGGAGCATTCGGAGTCGATTTACGACGACATCCCGTCCGCCAAAACAGAGGCAATCGAGCAGTTAACGATCTTGAAGTCGGGCGTGACGCTGACTGACGCCGAAAGGTCCGCAGGACCGGCCGCATCGGCGAGCACGGCGCGCTCCACCGAGCCGGTCGTTTCCACAACTCCAGGCTGGCAACCTTCGGCCTGGGCCGACCGCCCCCTGTTGTCGGAACCGCGCACCGCGGCACATCGCCTGCCCCTGTTGCGGGCTGAAGATGTACCGGTGACGCGCGAAGACGATTTCGTGTTCGGCGGACTCACGCCCACCCTTGCCGCGTTTCTTCCGGAGTCGCCGGCGCGATTCGAAGAATCGCGGAAAGAACTGCAGGCGGCAGGTTACTACGAACCCCACGCGGTTCAGAATCTCGCTGCGGTCCGGTATCTCTGCATCATGCTCGGTTTGGTCATCGCGGGAGCGGCGCTGCTGCTCGCACCGGCGCAATGGGAATGGATCGCGGTGGCGGGGTTGATCGCGCTGCCGCTGTTGGGCTGGGCCCTGCCGCGGCTCTATGTTCGAGGTCAAGCGGCCGAACGTCGCAGCGAAATTGAACGCGGGATGCCGGACCTGCTGGACATGCTCAACATGTGCGTCAGCCAAGGACTGACGATTCCCGATTCCCTGCGGCGCATCCTGCCCGACCTTCGCGGACCTTACCCGGCCCTTGCTCAAGAATTGCGGATCGTCAATCAGCAGGCGGCGATCGGCAACATGCAGACGGCGCTGGAGAACTTCAGTCGCCGCATCGACATCCCCGAAGTCCACTCGTTTGCGTCGCTCCTGACCCAGACGGAAAAGATGGGCACCAG
>JANRLN010000618.1:0-1906 GCA_033762515.1 Planctomycetaceae bacterium | reverse complement strand
GTCTTCAGCTCAACGATGGCCGCTTGGAGTGTGTCCTCGGAAGACTTCACGCGATGCCAGTGCCACGCGATGAGCAGATACACCGGATCATCCGGATTCAGGCGGTGATGGGTCGCGACCCACTCCAACTCCGGCGGCAGGTTCTCAGCCTGCAACAGTTCCTCGGGAGTCATCCGATGAGCAAAGCCCGCGCCTTGGTAAATTCCCCCGCCATGCGCTCGTGGAAGCGGACACAGCGGGAGCGATCGAGCAGGTGAAGGCCGTCGGCGGTTCGCCCGCGACCGACGGTCAGATTTGCCTGTTGCAGCCGGTTCCGGGTCACTTCGAAGAGACAGGGCACATCGATCTCGATAGCCCCAAGTTCGGCCAGTCGGCGCCGGGAGTTGCTCTGTCCATAAAGGGGCAGCGACTCGCTGTCGCGGAGGTTGCGGGCGACGAGCCATTGCACCCGCCCGGCATAACCGTCGATCAGCTCTGCGATCTGCGAGTTAGCGTCCTTGTCATCGGTTGCGATCAGCACGAACACCAACGCGCAGTTCAATTCGGCCTGTAGGTGTGGCAGCTGCGCCTCGTCAAGATAGGCCAACACCTTACTGCCGCCCGTCGCCCGGTTGTCGACCAACACCACGTCGGCTTCATCGAGAGCATGGACAATCCGGTCGAGCACACCGAGTTTGTCGATGTCCACGTCCGTGTCGATAAACTCGGCCTCCGGCACGAGCCGGTTGAACGTGGAATTCGCGTGGTCGAGGTCGAAGGCCCTCACTCGGACCCTTTCTTCGGTGAGGTAGTCGTGGAGCAACGCGGCGACGAAGCTCTTTCCGATGCCGCCTTTGTCTTGGGGAAAAAGGATGATGCGTTTATCTGGAGTCTCCATGGTTCAGTAGTTGTCGCGCGCGATCTTCGGCCCGCGCTTGCCGTTGCCGGTTGCCGCCGGTCCGGGAGCGGAAGCCCCAAGAGCTGGAGCGACCTTGGCCGGCGCCGCCGGCATTCGCCCAAGGCCAGGGTTGGAGGCCTGACCTTGGCGGGCTCGCTCGATCTCAGCCTTGGTGTAATGCCGGCGACAAAACACCCCGACAGCAGCGGGTGAGACCTTCAGCCCGTGCCGCGCGAAGGTCGCGGAAATCTGTTCGTAGCTCATGAACTTCGCCCGCTGCAGAAGGATGACGTCGCGAAACGGCCCGAGCAGACCACGGGTGTGAGCGGCGGGATCGTAACGTCGGGCGTCGTCCATCAGACGGCTGTGCAGATCAGGAGCATCCATCAACCCCGACAGTGCCACCTTATGGGTTTAAGTAAAACAAAAAGCTTATGGGTTATCCGCGCATCGAGTGGCAATGTAGTGGTGAGCGAGTGGTGACGTAGTGGCGGCTCTCGCCGCCCCCGCCTAACGGACGTTAGGGGTGGCGTGTCACGCATTTCAGAGGTAATAGGGTCAAGGCGGATGCTCACCATGGAGATTCCTTGATTGCTCCATTCGCATCGAAACTAGGTGGTAAAAATGAGGCTCCCGCGGCGTCATCAAGCGCTTTTCCTATGGGTTTAGGCTCGCTTTTCTTATGGGTTTAACTATCGATTGAGGCATGGTGAGATTCGACAAACCCTGCATTCGGGTGGACGGTGCCGTAAACTACTTCCGGCAACATCTACGCGTCGGCGACTACCTCTCGGAGGAAGGTCAGGCCGAAATGACATGGTTTGGCCAAGGGGCCGCTCGCCTGGGCCTTGAAGGAGGGTGTCAATTGGAAGCCTTGGCGCGGCTCTGTGCAGGCCAACATCCCACCACAGGTGCCAGGCTGGGGGCGCGCGACAAGGGCGGTAGCCGACGGGTTTGCTTTTTCGGACAAATCTCCGCTCCTAAGGATGTCTCCATCGCCCTGTTGGTCGGCGGCGATCAGCGCATCGC
>JANRLN010000617.1:0-17393 GCA_033762515.1 Planctomycetaceae bacterium | reverse complement strand
AAATGGGTACGGAAGCTACCTATTTTGACCTTCGTGCTCGGATTCAGCAGGCAGAATGGCCGGTCGGTTCATCAATCGACGGCGAGCAAAAGCTTGCCGAAACCTACGGCAAGTCGCGGACCACGATTCGCAGTATCCTGCATCATCTTGCTGTTGAAGGTCTGTTGCGATCTCGACCAGGCAAGGGGTGGATCGTTCAGACAACTACTCTCCCGCTGCCAAATCGCGTCCAGTGGTCAGGGAACACCGATTCCGGCCGACTAACATCCCCTAACTCAGTGGCAACAGTTTCAAAGTGGAAACTAGATCAATTTCATGGTCTTGGTGCGTGGCTGGCGGATCAGAAACTGGAACCGAGAGATGTAACGATCGCTCAACCGGTTCAATGCACCGTGGCAACGATCGACTCCAGCAGCGGTCACATTAATGCTGCAATTGTAGCCGACAAGCTTGAGTTACAAATGAACGAAGAGATTATATGGCTTTGCCGGCTACGGTACGCCAAGGGAAGCGTCTTGGCCCTGCAGTGGACTATTGTGCCGGCTGCGCTTCTGGCCAAGCGAACGATATTGCATACCGATCTCGTGCCGGGCGGTGTGAGCAAGGTGTTCAAGGTCAATGGGCTTGTTCGGAGCCATTTGCGATCAGAGATCGAACTCTGCACGATTTCCGATGCAGGAACCGCCAAGTTACTTCAAGTTGAGCGACAAACCAATCTGCTTAAGACGACTAATGTTAACTCTCGCCGTGTGAAGAAGTCTCTTGAGCCTTTCGACCTTTCGATCACTATCTATACGAAGTCATCGTGTTTGACATTTGAATGGTGCGATCCATCCTTGTTGTCGGCATTTAGCCGAGAAGAAGGTACTCCGTAAGCTTGAACGCGCCTGCTAAAGTCACGATGGTACAGCCCAGCACGTGTGCGAGTGTGCGACATACTGGCAGTTGCGTACGCTTCGATTCTGATTCATCGCGTAACCACTACTCGCAGTGCTCGGTTCATAGTCTTCAACGGGATCAAGTGCTTTGCGAAGGCGCAGCGTGCGAATGTGTTCCCGTGTCGAGCAGTTGATCGCAGGTCGAGTAGCGTGGCTATGTCCAGAACTCGCACCTGATTGCGAATTGGCGACGCAGCTTGATCCTACCTTGACCCGCGCAGCCGCGGGTCGGACGCATCGCGCAGCGCTTCCCCGACGAGGTTGTAGCAACTGATCGTCACGAAGATCGCCAGGCCGGGATACCAGATCAGCCACGGCGCCCGGAAGATGGCGTCGCGTCCCGTGGTCAGCATGCCCCCCCACGAGGGGGTCGGCACGCTGATCCCCATCCCCAGGAACGACAGACTGCTTTCGGTGAGAATCGCCCCCGCCACGCCGAAGGTCGCCGAGACCATCACCGGGGCGATCGCATTCGGCAGCACGTGTTTGAAGATCAACCGGGCGGGAGAGTACCCGAGGGCACGACCGGCGAGGACGAACTCCTGGTCGACGAGCCGCAGGAATTCTCCACGGATGAGGCGGGCGATGCCGGTCCACCCGGTCAGGCCGATGACGACCATGATGTTGAAGACGTTCGGGCCGACGAAGGCCACGATGGTCAGGATCAGGAAGAACGCCGGGAAGCAGATCACCACTTCGATGATCCGCGAGATGATCAGGTCGCAGACGCCGCGGAAGTAACCCGCGATGGCCCCGATGATGATGCCGATGGTGACATAGATCGAGACGGCGACGATCCCCACCGACAAGCTGACGCGGCCCCCCCAGATCATGCGGCAGAGGATGTCGCGCCCCAGGTTGTCAGTTCCCAACCAGTGGGGAGCATTCCAGGGAGATGAGGGCTTCGACGATTTCGCATCCGCCGCGGCGAACCAGGCCGGCTTGGCCTCTTTTTGCGAAATGTCGTCTTCGTCCAGACCGTAGGGGACCGGCGGCCAGACCACTCCTTCGTAAACGACCAGCGCGGCAGGGGCCTGCTCATCGGCCGCGTAGACGCCGGCTTTGTAATCGGTGCGATCAATGCGCGATGGGATCACCCACCACCACGCCAGTCCGCAGATCAGCGGCGCCAACACCCAGACGGCCCCCACCACGCGATGGCGGAGCGTCACCTGCTCGGCGGGCACCAGACGGCGGATCGCGAGCAACCACAGCGGCGCGGTGATCAACAGCACGTTCCAGGCCATGAATCCGATCTCCACCCCCCCCAGAGAGGCGAGGATCGGCCAGGCCGAACGGGAGGCCAGCGGGATCTCTCGGCCGCCAAACTCACTCTGCAGCCGCTTGCGGAGCTCGCGCAGCTTGGTGCTGCCGTCGGCTGCTGTCGCGGCGACGAGTGCTTCCTCGGTGAAGGCGCGCATCTTGCCCCCCAGTTCGGGCGTCAAGGCCTGCTCCATCAGCCGTCCCTGCAAGGCCAGCGATTTCAGGAGATCCTCGCGATTCTTGGGCGTCTGTTTGGCGGTCCCCTCTTCCGCGAGTCGCGACAGAATTTCCCGGCAGGTGCGCACCGCTTCGCGATACTCGAAACGATTGGATCCC
Organism: Planctomycetaceae bacterium; assembly: GCA_033762515.1. Taxonomy (GTDB): domain Bacteria; phylum Planctomycetota; class Planctomycetia; order Planctomycetales; family Planctomycetaceae; genus DSVQ01. The sequence goes on along the minus strand of JANRLN010000617.1, from coordinate 14,856 downwards.
CGGTAGTACAGCGGTCGATCGTTGGCCAGGAACGGAGCGAAAACGCTGACGGAGATGAGACAGAGGATCACGAAGGCGCAGGCCACCGCGAGGCGGCGTTTGCGGAACTGCCGCCAGATGAGCGCCCACTGGCTTTGGTCGGTCGTGCGTTGGGGCGTGGCCACGTGCGGTTATCGCTCCGACTCAAAGCTGACGCGGGGATTGACGAGCACGTACAGCACATCCGACAGCAGGATGCCGAAGAGCGTCAAAACGGCCGAGAGGAGCAGCGTGGCCATCACGAAGTCGTACTCGCGCCGCAGAATGCACTCGTAAGACAGCTTCCCCATGCCGGGAATGTTGAAGATGTACTCGATGATCACGCTCCCCCCCACCAGGAAAGGGAGCAGCGACGCGAGGAGCGTGATGATCGGAAACAAACTGTTGCGCAGGGCGTGCACCAGGATCACGCGCGCCTTGCTGCAGCCTTTGGCCTCGGCCGTGCGGATGTAGTCCTGCCGAATGACTTCGAGCATCCCCGCCCGCATCTGCCGGCTGATGTAGGCCAACCCGCCGTAGGTCAGGCAGGCGACCGGCAGCACGATGTGCTTCAGGTAGTCGACGAACTGACCCCAGGGAGACATCGCGGCGTAGTCGTTCGCGTGCAACCCCAGAATCGGCAGGACGGGGGGCTTGAGTCCCACGTTCAACCACCATTCCGACATCACCACCAGTCGCAACAGCTCGGCGACCCAGAATGACGGCAGACTGTAGAGCAGAAAGAGGACGACGGTCAGGAAGCGATCGGCGTTCGAATACGGAAAAGCCGCGCTCCAGATCCCGGCGGGGATCGACAGCGCATAGATCAGCACGAAGACGAACAGGTTGAGCAGCACGGTGACTTTCAACGCGTCCCAGAGTTCGTCCCAGATCGGGATCTCGCGTTGAAAGAAGATCAGGTCGCCGGTGGCGAGCCGTTTGACGAAGTATCCGAACTGCGTGACCAGCGGCTTGTCGAAATGAAACTTCTCGCGGAAGCGCTTGATGGCGCTCTCGGTGCCCCGTTCGGCGTTGATTCCCACCGAGGCCTGCTCGGCGCCGCCGAACTTGAGGGCCGAAGGGTCGCCGGGGGCGAGTTTCATCACGAAGAACGACACCACGATGATTCCGAACATCGTCGGAATCATCAGGAGCAGTCGTTTGAGGATGTAATTCAGCAACGGGGGGGACTCAAGACGGGGAATCGAAAACAGGATGCAGCAGCCCGGGGATCGCGATCCCCGGGCTTCAAGACCAGTTTACTTGTTCAATTGCTCGTCCTTGGGCACATACCATTCCGTGAGGTCAAACCCCGGACGGAGTCGATACCACTTCACGCCGCGGAAGCGCTTGTGGTAGGCGCCGGCGTCGGTCACGCAATAGAGGAAGGTGTAGGGCTGTTCCCGGTCGATGATCCGGTGGAAGGAGTGATGAATTCGTTTACGTTCCCCTTCATCGAGCGTGAACCGCAGCATCTCCATCAATTCGTCCGCCTGCGAGTTGTCGAACGAGACGTGATTGCTGCCGCGGCTCTCCGGTTTGGCTCCCGAACTGTGCCAGATCTGATAGGGATCGCTTTCGACGGGGGTGGCCCAACTGAGGGTGCAGATGTCGAAATCCTTGGCCTTGACCTTGTCGATGAACGACGCCCATTCGAGGAACTGAATCTCGAGCTGAATGCCGACGCTCTTGAGACTCTTCTGGAACAGTTGCACGCGGTCGGTGGCCACCGGGTTGCCGGGGGGCATCGGCAGGACGAGCTTCATCTGCTCGCCGTCCTTGTCGAGGATGCCGTCGTTGTCGGTGTCGACCCAGCCCGCCTCGCTGAGCAGGTCGCGGGCCGTCTCCGGGTCATACCCCACCGGCGGAACGGAATGGTCGTAGCCGGGGCCGAAGTAGTACTGAGATCCCGATACCACGACGCCGGCGTTGTAGAGCTTCTTCTCCAGGAAGTCCTGCTTGTCGAAGAGCAGCGACAGGGCCAGACGCACGCGACGGTCCTGGAACTTGGGCCGCAGCATGTTGTAGCCGAAGTAATTGAACATCGGCGAGTACCACTGCGCCTTGACGTACTTGTCGGCGAACCAGTCGGGGGGGCCCTTCAAGTCTTCGTGGTACTGCTCGGGGGTGATGCGATAGAAGAAATCGAGCTCTCCCCCTTTGAAGGCCTGCATCGCCGTCACATTGTCGGGAATGAACCGCACGATGATCTTGTCGAGATAGGCGGCCCGCTCGGGGAGCCAGTAGTTCGGATTCCGGTTCAGCTCCAGACGGTCCCCGCGTTCCCAGCGGCCAAACATATATTGCCCGGTGCCGAGGGGATTCTCGCTGTTGTAGCGCGGATCGGTATTGAAGAACTTGCCGAACGCGGCCCCGTGGGCGCTCACTTTGTTCTGAGCCTGCTCTTCGGCTTCCGTCAGGCGTTCCAGCGTGAACTGTTTGCCGTCGGCCTTGAAGTACGACTCGAACAGGTGGAACGGCGGGCAGAAGGCCGAGAGTCCGGTGGTGAACTCGAAGGCCTTGAAATACTGCTGGCGATAGCGCATTCGCACCACTTGCGGCGTGAGTGCGGTGCATTCGATGAGATCCTGGTAGTAGATCCGCAGCGAGTCGCCGTCGACGGTGCCGTTGTTGATCGTGGCGTAGCCGAGTTCCAGATCTTTCGTGGTGAACGGCGTGCCGTCCGACCATTTGACGTCGGGCCGCAGGTAGAACGTGTAATACGTCTGCCGCTGCACGTCGGCCCATTCCTCGGGCTTGAGAATCAACGCGTCTTTGCCGGCGGCGGCGAGTTCCGCCGTCAACGGGTTCTCAGGGGTTCCCGCGACGACCGACAGGGAGCCATCATCGAGTTTGGTCGACACGCCGAAGAGTTCGGCCCCGACCTTGAGCGTGTACTTGCCGGTCGGCATCCCCATCACCGTCACCTTACCGGCGGCGTCGCTCCAGAGGTGATAGCCGGTCGTCGGCGCTCCGTCGATGTGATCGACGGGGAAGACGCCCACCCAAACGTTGCCCAGAGCCTGCCCCGCGGCGTCGTGCGTGGTGAACGTCAGCTTCGGGGGTTCGGCGTCGCTCTCGGTGGGGAGCGTGTATTCGATTTCGAGCGTCTCGGCAGCAGCGCCGCCGCCGTCGGCCGAAACGCGACGTTCCTTGCCGGGGTAGTTGGGGCTCAGCTTGATGGAATCTTCGGCCACCCATTTAGAGGCGATGTGGGGTTCGTATTCGAACGTCTCGGGATTCTGCCGCGCCAGACCTTCCCGCAGGTAACTGCTGATGTATTGCTCAACCGCCGAGGTCTCGATGATCGAGTTGAGGATTTTCGGTTCCGACTCGAAGCGAATGCTGATCGAATCGCCGGTGACCCTCTCCCCCGGATTTTTCTGGGCATGCGGATTGCCGACGTCCGCGGGAATCGCTCCCTTGAGCGAGAGGGCCTCGGTCTTGACCTCCATCCGCGGAACTTTAATGCCGTCGACCTCGGTCATGATTGGCACATACGGGACCGTGGGGGCATCCGGCCAGAAGGCGGGCGCCTTGCCGTCGGCCGCGGGCTCGGAGGGCTGGCTCGCCGTCGCCGTGTTGCCGCTGGTCGCCGGAACCGGGGGACTCGAATTGAAACACCCCGGAAGTGTGGTCAGGAGGACCGCGAACAGGACGGCCCGGCAAATCGCAGGCACAGACATCGGCAGGTATCCTTCCAACTGCATCGCGGCTCCCCGAAATCTCGCGGCGCGGAGAGCAATCCGCCGGGGCAATCCCTCTGGCCGCCGGGACGTTCGTCGAACCCGCGATTCTGGCAGAGACTGCCCAGACTGGCAAGGTCGCCCGGTGGAACCGGCGCGACCCCTGCGTTCGACAGGGTCGGTTCAGGCGGTACAGGCTTTCCGCCCGCGCGCGGCAGCACGGCATGGACAGCCTTCTCAGAACTTCGCGCGCAATGCGTCCACGCCATTTGACCGTCAAGCTTCCCCGACGTAAGGGCCAATTGGGGCGAGTTCTGCAAACATCCGCGAAACGGGGGAAATTGCGGACGATCCTTGAGAAGACGTTTCGGAAGCCTTTCCAGGTCGGCTGATGTATTCACGGACTCCAGTACTTCATCGCGCACCGACTCACACCACCCCGATGGTGCTCGAGCCCGGTCGACATGCGCACTGGTCGCGGTATCTCCTGACTCCCGGCGAGCACCTCATCGGCAGCGCCCCGGAGTGCAGCCTCGTCGTCGACGTCCCCGGCCTGGCCGGTCAGCATGCCGAGTTCCGCGTCGGTCCTGAGGGACTGCGACTGCGGGCGATCGACGCCCGCACCTGGGTGAACGACGGCCCCGTCCGCGAAGCGCTGCTCCGCGCCGGGGATCGAGTCACCATCGGGCCGTGCAGTTGGACCCTCCGTCCCGCCACGGCGGACGACCTGCTCGAGGGGATGCCCGACTCCGACGCTGTGGAGACGGTGACCGAGACCAGCTCGCCAGCGGCGGCGGTCCACATTCCCGCCGCCAGTCCCGAAGCCGATCCCGCGGCGAGCGTAGAACCGCCGCAGGTTCCCCCGGAGCACACCGCCGACGCAGGTTCGAACGTGTCGCCGCCGGCGGCTGAGACGACCGGTCGGCCCGATCCGCTGGCACTTCTGGATGCCGCCGAAGACCTGCTGCACGCCGCGATCGAAGACGAGACGCCGCGGGGGGCCGTTGTTGAACCCTCCCCGACTCCCCCGGTGGAGGCGGGTCCCCCCCCGTGGGAAGTGCTCCGGCTGCATGATGAGCTGCAGGATCTGCGCCGTCAGCTCGACAGCGCGCGGGCGGCCTGGCGCGAAGAGACGCTTCGCCGCGAAGTCGAACTGGCGGCCGAATCGACCGCCCTGGCCCGGCGCGGCGCCTCCGTCGAGCGGACCGAGCACGAGCTGGAGCGCGCCCGACACGACCTCGACGCACAGCGGCAGACCCTCTCCACCCGCGCGGCGGAACTGCAGCGGTTTGAGGCGCAACTGACGCAACTGCAGCAGAACCTCGCCCACGAACGCACCCGCCTGGAAGAAGTCGCCGCTCAGACCCGGACGGAACTGGAGCGCGAAGCCACGCGGCAGACTGCGGCCTGGGCGGCATGGGAAGAGACGCAGCAGCGGTGGCTCAGCCGCTTGACCGAACGCGACGTCGAGCTCGAAGAGCGGCGCGCGGCGCTGCAGGCCGACCGCGAGGAACTGCAGAAAACGCGCGTCGACCTCGACCGGGCGCGGCACGAGTTCGAACAGTCGCAACGGGCTCTCGAGGCCGAACGCGAGGAGTGGACCCGCGAACGCAGCGACTGGGAGGCCCAATGCGCGGCGCGCAACGCCGCCCACGCGGAGTCCCTGGCGCAGGTGCAGCGCCAGCAGGAGCAACTGTCGCACGAACTCCATGAGCGGGCCCACGTCCACGCTGAGTTCCTGGCCGCGCAGCAGCAACTGCAGCATGAGCGACGGCTGTTCGCGGAACAGCAGGCCGACTGGCTGCGGGAACGCGAGACGCTGTGGGGCGACCTTGCTGACCGCCGCCGGCAGCTCGACCGCGAAACCGACCACCTCGAATCCACCCGTCGACAGATCGAACAACTGCAGGAAGCGCTCGAACAGGAATTCGCCGCCGCACGCCGACAGACGCAGGCTGCCGAAGAGGCCCTGGCCGCGGCGCAGTCCCATATTCCAGCGGCTGCCGAAGAGCCGGTCGTCTCGGAGGGGGACGCGGTTGAAACCGACGCCGCCGAGGAACTGTCGGAATCCGACCTCGACGCCGTGCAGCTCGCGCTCGACGCCCTTGCCGCGCGCTTCGAAGAATTCGCCGAACTGGAGCAGCGCCTCTCGAACAAGCACGGAGAGCTGCTCGAATTGCAGCAGGATCTCGCCGTTCGCGAGGCCGCGCTGAATACGCAAACCGAAGCCTGGCGTCAGGAGCACGACCTCTGGCAGCAGGAAGTGGCTCAAGACGCGGCGCGTCGCGAGGCGTGGGACCGCACGCGTCAATCCGCCGAGGACGAACTGCGGAGCGAACGTCTCCGCTGGACCGATCATCTGCTGCAGTTGGGCGCGCTCGCCGCGGAGGATGCGACTCCGGCGGCGCCCGGCGAGGATCCGCCGCCGCCGGTCGTCGACGCATCATGGAATCGTCCGGATGCGACCACTCCGTTCGGCACGATCCCCGACGACGCCGATCCCCGCGACGAGGACCCCGAGCCGATTCCGTCGTCCGTCTTTTCGCCGCTCCTCGATTGGGACGAGGCGCCGCGGGAAGCCCGGCGCTTCTCCGAACCGGTTGCGGACGAATCTCTGCACGACGTCGCGACCGCCGTTGACGCCCCGCCCCCGACGCCGAGCCTGCACGGGTTCTCGATCGATCCGCGCGACGACGTGGAGTACGACTCGCCCTACGCCAGCCCCGCTCCCCCCCACGAACTCGATTACCAGGATCGGGCGCGGGAGTTCATCGATCCCCTGCGGGACTTCGGACTCGTCCTGCCCCCGGCGCCGGCGGATGTCTCTGCGGTCGACGGCGCCCCAGATTTCCCCGCCGATCCGGTCGACGAGGAACCATCGCCCATTGCCGACGTCCCCCCCGCCGGGGTGAGCCTGCGCGCCGAACTTGCCCGGATGTTTGACCTGCCGGAAGACTTCGCCGCTCGCGAAGCCGCCGCGGCGCAGCGGGAGGCCGCAACGGCCTGCGAATCCCCGATCGCCGAGGACCTTCCTGACGCAGATCTCACCGCCGCGGACGCGCAGACCGCCGCCGACGTCGCCGATGCCGATGCCGACGCCGATGAAGAGGAGTGGCGTTCCCGGCTGGCGTCCATGTTGGCCGGTCCGCCGGCTCGCGATGTCCCCGCAGCAATGGAGGATTCGGCGCCACCGTCCCCGCGCCGCCTGTCGACGCCTCAACCCGATCCCGTTGCAGAACCAGCGACGTCGGAGATTGCCGAGGAGGACGACTCCGTCGCGTCGTACATGGAACGGCTTCTCGCCCGCACGCGGAAAGGAGGGGCGGAATCCCCCGTCCCGCTCGAGACCCGTCGTGAACCCGACACGCGTTCGTCGCTGGCGATCGAGCCGTCGGCCGTCGTTGAAGAGGTCAGCGAGGTCGCGCCGCGCCGCGAAACAGCCGAGCCGCGCAAACCGGTCGACAAGGAGGCCACCCGCGCCGAGCTGCAGTCGTTCCGGAAAGTGGCCAACATGTCGGCCCGCAGCGCCCTGGCCAAGCACACCTGGGCGACGATGAAAACCGAGTTCACCGTGCAATCGACCCTGGCGGGTCTGTGCACGCTCGGCTCCGTGGGCTACCTGAGCGCGCCGATCTGGGGCAAAGCCGTCCAATGGGGTCCCGGGATGGGCTGCGTCGTGGGGGCCGGCTTCGTCGGCTATCGCGCATGGCTGACCCTGCGCAAACTGCGCGAGTGGTCGCAGGTCCTCGAGCCCGAAGCCGCTCAGGAAATGGAAACCAGCCGCCACCTCGCCGACGAAGAAGCGGCCGCACAATCAGAGCCAGCGTCTGCCGACGAACCCAGTTCCCCGACCCCCGCCGCAGACTCGAACTCCGAGACGCCCCCCCCGGTCGACCAGCCCGAGTAGCGGCTGCCGGCATCCAACGCCCCTTCGCTCGCGGTTCACGGGCGGGGTGAGACTCCCCCGTCAGGTGCGGCGGTTCCCGCGGTTTGCTACGTTACTCGGGTTCGTTCTCAACTCCGAGTCCCCACCTGGATTTTCACCCATGTTCACAGTCGCCCTTCGCGGGATGTTGGCCGCCGCTCTGTGTCTGGTTTCGTCATCCGTGAGCGACCTGCGTGCCGCGGATTCCCCGTGGATTCCCCTGTTCGACGGCAAGTCGCTCGAAGGTTGGGAGAAGGTCGGCAAAGCCGAGAGCGTCTGGGAGGTGCAGGACGGGGCGATCTGCGGCTCGGGAGTCCCGTCGATGTTGGTCTGCACGAAAGGACCCTACAAGAACTTCAAGTATCGGGCGGAGATCAAGATCAACGACGGCGGCAACTCGGGACTCTATTTCCGCACGACGCCGAAGCCCGGTTTCACCGATGGTTATGAAGCCCAGATCGACAGCACGCACAAGGACCCCATTCGCACCGGTTCGCTGTACGGCTTCTGCCACGTCTACGAGCAGCTGGTGAAGCCCGACACATGGTTCACGTACGAGTTGGAAGTTCGCGACGACGTGTGGCGCGGGCGGGAAATGACCCGGATCAAGATCACCGTCGACGGCCGTGAGTTATACGAGTACCTCGACTTCGCCAAGACCTTCCCGAGCGGCCACTTCGCCTTCCAGCAACACGACCCGGGCAGCCGGGTGAACATCCGCAAGGTCGAAGTTCAGCCGCTGGCCGACTGATCGAAGCGGCCTCGCGATTCCGCAGGGACCGGGAAGCCGCGGGGAAATGCCGAACGCTCGGCGTCCTGAAGCGCGCGACCGGTTGGCCCATCTTCGTCGCGAGCCGAGAGACGTCGACGTCATTTCTCCCGCTCCGAACGAGCGCCCGATCCGGCTCCGCCGTGCTCCACGCTCCTGCAGAGCGTCACACTGGGCGGGGATGATCGGCGCGCGATCTGGTCCCTCCCCGTGCGCTGGTCGCTTGCCGAGGAACGGCGACGGCGTTCGCAAGCCCCGGATGATTGCGGAGTGCGGGGGCGTCTCTGAGGCGCTGCTGAATGACAAGCGTTCACCGGGGCCGACGCACATTCAGCCGTTACGTCTTTTGTAATCCGACCGACCTCTCCGGGTTTCCTTTCGGAAAAGAGAAATTGGCGGTCGCAGGCTGTCGCGTCACGACGGCACCCCTAGACTTACGAAGTCGCTGCGGCGGACCGACAGACTGACCGCATGGACAGTTCGCTGCGAGAGAGTGGTTTGATGGGCACGCGCACAACGGAGTACAGTACGTGATGGTGGAAAACGCGTCGACGCCATCACAAGGCAACTCTGGCTGTGGCGGATTGGTGGGACAACAGCGCGGAATGAGTGGCTACTACTTCCTGACGGGCGCCACGGGTCTGCTCGGCAATTACCTGCTGCGTGATCTGTTGCAGGCCGAGCAACCAGTTGCGGTTCTGGTCCGCTCGAATCGCAAACTGACGGCGCGACAACGGATTGAGAATCTCCTCGCGCGCTGGGATGCGGAATCAAACAAACCGTTGCCGCGCCCCGTGATTCTGGAAGGGGACATCACCCTGCCCGATCTGGGATTGGATGGTCGCGATCTCCGCTGGGCGTCCGAATACTGCTCCGCCGTCGTTCACAACGCCGCCAGCCTGACCTTCGAGGCGACCAGCACTCAGGGCGAGCCCTACCGCTCCAACGTGCAGGGCACGCAGAATGTGCTCGAGTTCGCCCGCCACGCCGCCATTCGGGAATTCCATCACGTTTCCACAGCGTATGTCGCGGGATTGCGTTGCGGAAAGATCCTGGAATCCGAGGTCGACGTCGGGCAGTCGCTCGGCAACGACTACGAAATCAGCAAGCTCGCCGCCGAAAAGCTGGTCCGGTCGGCCGACTTCATCGAAACGCCGACGATCTATCGGCCCGGCATCATTGTCGGCGACAGCCGAACCGGCTTCACCACCACGTACCACGGGTTCTACGCCGCGCTGCAGCTGGTGCACACGCTGGCTCAGATGCATGAACCGGACGACACCGGCCGCATCTGCGCCGCGGACGTCAAACTGAATCTGAACGGCGACGAGACCAAACACCTGGTGCCCGTCGATTGGGTCTCCGCCGCGATGACTCACGTGCTGCTTCATCCCGAGCACCACGGCCAGACGTATCACCTGACCCCGCGGCAACCGGTGACCACCAAGGTGATCCGCGACGTGCTCGAAGCCGCGGTGGGCATCTACGGCACGCAACTGTGCGGCGCCGATCACATCCCCGCCCAGGACAGCGAAGCGGAAAAGCTGTTCCACGAGCATATCCGCGTTTACAACTCGTACTGGCGGATGGATCCCGAGTTCGACTGTTCGAACATCGAGCGGGCGGCTCCGCATCTGCCCTGCCCCAAGGTCGATTTCGAGTTGCTGGTAAAGTTGTCGCGGCAGGCGATTGCAGCGAATTTCCCGACGCCCAGCAAGAAGCCGCTGCCCCTGGAATTCGACGCCGAATCGCTGGTGCAGTCCTGGACCGAGCAATCCAGTCCGCGACCTGGTCTGCGGCTGCTGGGCCTCGATGTCCGCGGTCCCGGCGGCGGGCAATGGCAGCTCGTCGTCGACAACGGCCACGTCGTTCATGTCGAAACCGGCCTGCACGCCGAGCGGCTGTGCGTTTGCCGGACCGACGTCGAGACATTCGCCCGGCTGGTGCAGGGTCGCCAGAACTGGCACGCCGCCCTGGAAGAGGGTTCCGCCAAGTTGATCGGCAACGGCTTGTCGCCGCGGGAATACGTGGCGCTGCTGGATCAGTTCGTCGGCATGACCGTCGCGTGATGAATCCCGGGGTTTGCCAACCCTGAGCGGCCCGGCGCCGGAAGTCGGGGGGATCCGGTCGTGCATCAGGATCAATCCTCCGCGACACCGTGTTGACGCCGACGCCGTGACGATCAGCGACGATCGGTTTTCGCGACGAATGTCGTCTAGACTGTCCGCCGACTCGTCCGATAGCCTATGCTGATGGGTGAAATCGTTCCCGCCCGCAGTCTGGTTCGCGCGATGGTGTCTCTGCTCTCAAACGGTTCGTACTCATTCACCGAAGCCGCCAGATTTACGGGGCTGCGACGGGGGCGCGTGCGTGAATGGTTCGTCGATCGACGCAGGCAGCTTCCGGTCTTCGTGAGCGATTACGGCGACCAAACCGAAGAGAAACTCATCAGCTTCCACGATCTGATTGAGGTGTTCATTGCCGGGCAGTTGCGGGAGCGCGGAGTCAGTCTTCAGACGGTCCGCAAGTCACGGGCCGCAATGATCGCCCGTTTCGGCGTCAAGCATCCGTTCTGCCTCAAATCCCTGGCGGTTGCCGGCGGCAAGGTGCTCTACGTCGATCTTCAAGACTCCGAGCGGGAGCAGGTTCACGACGTATTGACGAGCCAGCGGGTGTTTCCCGAGATCATCCGCCCGTTTTTGAAGCGGCTTGATTACGATGCCGCAACGGATGCCGCCATGCGATGGCGCATCGCTGATGGCGTGGAACTGGATCCGGGAATCTGCTTCGGGCGTCCCATTACCAGCATTTCCAAGAAGCCCACATACCTTTTGTCGGCCGCATTCGATGGGCACGGACGGGACGCGGAGTCCGTGGCCCGCTGGTTTGGCGTCAACAGGGAGGAAGTAGAGGCGGCCGTCGCGTTTGAAGCTCAACAGTCCGCATGAATTTTTTCCTCGACCGTTGTGTGCCGGTGGCGATAGGCCGCGCCTTGGCGTGTATTGTCGCCAATCAGAAGCATTCAATCATCCTGCACGATGATACGTTTGCTCCGGCGACCACTGACGTCGAGTGGCTGTCGGAAATCGGCAAGTGGTCGCCGAAACCTGTCGTCATCAGCGGGGACGTCCGCATTCTTAAACGGCAGGATGAACAGCGGACCTTGATCGCGCAAGATCTCACGTTTGTCTGCCTCGGACCGGGATGGACGGCAGCCAGCCCGGACGACGTCACCTGGAAGTTCTTCAAGGCCTGGCCGGAAATACGCGACAAATCGATATCGTGCAAACTGCCGTCAATTTTTGAGGTCTCATTCGGCGGCAACCTCAAGGTGGAACTGAGGCATCTTACCCGCGAACTGAAGATTCGCGGAAAGTAGCGCTCCACCACCGATTCCCTGCGCGTGCGCCATGCTTTGCTAACCCTGGGCTTCCGAGTGATTCGCCTCCGGCGCCGCGGCGACCATCTCTGAACTTTGCATCCAGCCGCGGCGGTGAAAGAACGCCAGAAACGCCACGCCGATCCCTCCCATGATCGCCAGGGACAGCGGATAGCCCCACGACCAATGGAGTTCCGGCATCCAGTCGAAGTTCATGCCGTAGACCCCCGCGACAAAGGTCATCGGCAGGAACAACGTCGAGATGATGGTCAGCACCCGCATGATCTCGTTCGTCCGGTTGCTCAGCTTGGCATAGAAGAAGTCGCGCAAGTCCGAACAGTTCTCGCGATAGATTTCCAGAATGTCGATCAACTGCGCCACGTGGTCGTAGCAATCGCGCAGATACAACTGCGTCTCAATCTTGATCTGGGTATGGCCCCCGCGAAGCAGCGATTGCAGCGCGTCGCGATGCGGCCAGATGACGCGGCGGAGATAGAGCAGATCGCTGCGGAGTTGGTGGATCTCAGCAATCTTCTGCCCCGTTTCACGATAGCTGCCGTCGCGATCGAGCTCATCCAGCCGATCCCCATAGCTTTCCAGCACCGGAAAATAGCCTTCGATGACCGAATCGAACAACTCGTAGAGGAGATAGTCGGTCCCCGCGCAGCGGATGCGTCCGCGGTTATGGCGGAGGCGTTGCCGCACCGGTTCGAGTGAATCCCCTTCGCGGTCTTCCTGGAACGTGATGACGAAGTCGCGGCCGATGAAGAAACTGATCTGTTCGCTCGCCAGCGGGGGGCCGGCCACCATCCGGGCCACGCAGAACAGGGTGTCGCCGTAATCGTCGCATTTGGCGCGCTGATGCGTGTTGACGACGTCTTCCAGTGCCAGCGGATGGAGATGAAACATCCGCCCCAGTTCGAGAATCACGTCCGCGCTGCCCAGACCATCGACGTTGACCCAGATGACGGCGCAGCGACCGCGAAACGCGGCGATCTCGTCGACGCGCGCAATTCCCTGCTCATGAAAGGTGTCCGGACCGTAGGCGATCAGGGTCATTCGCGGCTGCGGCGCATTGGGGTCGACATGGATCGTCCCCGGCGCCGCGTTCCGCTCGACCGGGCGGCGGACCGACCGTTTACGCTGGGACCAGTGCTTGGCGCGTTTCGACACGGCTTCGCTCCCTGAATCCCAGGGATTGCTGTCCCTGGGATTCCTTACTTCGTCGTCGGCAGCAGCAGTTCGGGCTTCGTCAGATGCAGGTAGTGACCGTGGTCCGCAGTCACGATCAGCAGCGATTCTTCCCAGTTGCTGTGGGCCTCCACCCAATCGGTGACGACCTTAACGGCGGCGTCCCCGCTGAAGACCGCGCCGATCGAGTTGTCGAGATTGTTGTCGTGATTGGCCCAGTCCACGTCCCCCGCTTCAATCATCACCCAGAACCGTTCGTGACGGCTGAGAACGGTGAGTGCCGCGGTCGTCATCTCGGCCAGCGTGGGGTTCTCCGCGAGATCAGCGGCCGAGTAACTCTCGGCCTTTCCCGTCCGACCCACCGTGGGTTGAAAATCGCCGTCGGCGGTCTGGAACGGCAGGTGTCCCTTGTAGGCGCCGACGCCGTAAAAGCCGAGAAGTCGTTGCCGGGTTTCCGCGGCTTGGGTCGCCGCCTGCAGCAAGGCGTCGCTCCCCTTCACTCCCGGTGTCCGTACTGCCGTCACGTAGCGTCCCCCGTGACGGACATCGACCGACTGCAGATCGGCGGCCGTGAGGTAGACGTTGCCGGGGACGAAGTTCTGTCCGCCCCCTTTGTCCTTGCTCCGCTCCTCGCCGAACCCGCCGCCGATCAGCACATCCAAACCGGGGAGCGGCTGCTCCGGGTGGCTGATCGACTTCAGGCCCAGCATGTCGCGGGTGAGGTCCTGGTAGTCGTCGCGAAAGACGTTGTGCGCATAGGCCGCAGCGGGAGTGGCATGGCTGATGGGGACGCTGGTGACGGTGCCAACCGCGTAACCCTGTTCCTGGAAAAGATGTGCGATGGTGACGACCGGGTTGCCCGCGTAGTCGACGTTCACGGCGTTGTTATAGGACTTGATGCCCGCGGTCATGCTGCTCGCCGAGCAAGATGAATCGGTATAGGCGTGCGTGCGTGCCTTGTCCTTTGGTTCTGAAATGGGATATCCCAGGTCTGTCGCGATGGCCCAGGGAGTCGCACCCCCGGAAGCGACGTCGTAGCCCCCGAACATCACGCCGCCGGGGTTCTTAACCGTCTGCGTATTGACGTCGACTTCTGTCCCGGCATTGTGGGGGCTGGTGCACATCCATCCGTATTGCGTGGTGCCATTGGCCGTGTAGTCCTGGAAGTGCAGACCCGTCCCCCGGCCTTCCGTGTACGGAATCCTGCCGGTCCGAACGATCGCCGCGGCCTGCGTGGTTTGCCAATCCATCCCATCGAAAATCACCAGAAAGATATGCTTCTTCCCGGCGTTGAAGGCTGCCTGCTGGAGATCGAACAGGTTGGTCTGATCGCAGTAATCGGCCGCGGGATTCCACGTGTGGGACGGCAGTCGCCCGTAGATGCGTTTCAGCGCGTCCTCGCTCCGATACGGGCTGTTTTCGCCCGTGTATGAAGTGAGATCGATTCCCGAACCGGCTCCCAGCGTCCCAAAGGTGTAGATGGGAATCAGCCGATTCGAGTGCGTTCCCCAAGCCGTGTAATTTCCCGGATCGCGCCCCCAGTGCCCGAACTCGGTGCGACCGGCGAAGAGGGCGTGCGCCTGCAGATCCCGCAGGTGGTCTCCCGTCGGCGCTGGAGCCACGCCGCAACCGGCCAGCAACAGCAAACCGATCGACAGGGCGCTGACGCCGCGGTTCCTGCGCTGAACGATCACTGGACCTCCCTGCATTGCCGTCATCGACAGACCCCCTCGCGCCACCGGCGAGAGTCTAAGAGTCTATCCGAAAAGTGATATTGCGGTAAGTTCAGTGATTGAGCGACATTGGGTGTTCCTCGAACCTGGAAGGAACGACGCATGGACGCGACGACTCGGAAGGCTTACCCCAGCGATCTGTCGGATGAGCAATG
>JANRLN010000616.1:0-23093 GCA_033762515.1 Planctomycetaceae bacterium | reverse complement strand
GCGGCGAGAAGTCCGGCGGCGAGAAGTCCGGCGGCGAGAAGTCCGGCGGCGAGAAGTCCGGCGGCGAGAAGTCCGGCGGCGAGAAGTCCGGCGGTGAGAAGTCCGGCTGTGAGAAATCCGGCGGCGACTCAGGTGGTGATGGCCCACCGGGAGATCAGCCGGGCCAATCTGGTTCTCCTGGTGGGCAATCCCAAAAAGCCGGCCAAGGTGGAAAGAGCGGCGGGACCGGCAACTCGACCAGTCAGTCGAATCGCGCTCAAGACAACGGCGCCCCACAGGGGGCCCCTGCGGGTGAGGAAGCCGATCTGAACGCCAAGAAACAGGCGACCGAACTGGTGTTGCAGAAACTCAAGAATGGGCTGGAGCGGGGCGAGGTCGATCCAGGTCTGTTGGAAGAGCTGGGTTGGACCGAGGATCAACTTCAGCGCTTCGTCGAGCGCATGGAAACCGCTCTCCGGGAGTCGTCCCAGAAATCGGAAACCCCTGCTGAGCAGGCTCGCCGGGTCCAGTTTGAGGAGATGCTCAAGAGCCTGGATGTGAATCGCCGCAGCGGAGTCCGCAGCGGCAAGGAGCAACCGAGCCGGGAGGTGGATCAGGTGGACAGCCGCCGGGCGCCCGTCCCGGTGGAATACCGTCGGGCCTGGGAGCAATACACCAAGTCCTTGTCGAAAACAGCGAAGCCACCGCGGAAGTGATTCGCGACGGTCGTTCTCCCTCCACCGAGGAGCCAGGCCGCAGCGGCGAAGCGTCTCAGAATGCCGCCCCCTTATCGGGCGCCGGGCTCCCGCCCCCCTTTTTCGGGGGCGCTACGGGCGGCTTCGAGGAGACTTTGAGCGTTTCGAGAAGATAGGGGATTCGCTCGTTCATCTTTTCGCTGGAGTCCATTCCGACCGGCAGCGCGAGCAGGACCACTCCTTCCACGGGACCTGCGTGCTGGACGTAGATTTCCATCGTGTAGGTCGCCCCGTCCTTGACGAATGCGTCGGGCAGCCGATAGACGTCGTAGCTCTTCTGCGCCACGTAGAACGGCTGAGCCCGCGGATACTGTTCCTTCTGCGCATCCTTCACCGGATCGGGGGCATTCAGCGACAGTTTGTCGGCGATTAATGCCAGCAGATCTTTGACGAAGTCGGGCGCCCGCACCGACTGATCGGCGTTGGCGAACATGTAGGCATTCGTCAAGAAATACAAATACCCTTTACGAATCTCCGACTTGCCGTCCACGGTCACCCGGCAGGGGGCTTCCCAGGTGGCGACCAATCCCGGCAATTCCAGCGGAACATAATCCGGCTGGCGCGGGTCAATTTCCGGCTCCACCATTTCCCCGGTTTCGGGGTTCTTGGTCGGCAGCGCTTTCTTGATTTCCTTGAACTGCAGCGGAACACGGATCTGATCGATCGGGCCCGGATTGGCCGGCGTGTTTTTCCAGACCGGTCCGACGCTGGAGTCGACCTTCTGCACATACGCAAAAAACTTCGCCGACTCCTGCAGGCGCTGCTCATAAACCTGCTGGCCGCACCCTGCCATGCCCAGGACGAATGCCCCAAGCGCCCAGCGACGTGCAGTTGCGAACAGCGGCGGCGCAGTCGGCCGGGAAGAGTGCAACATGGAGCGCAATGCCTTAGCCCCCGCATCCTCGCCGGAGCAAGGAGTCGAGCGCAGGGATCGAAAACGAACGGCGACGATGCCAAGCGGGTGGACTCACACCCTGTCGTATTCTGCGATGCTACTAAACCCGCGTCAACGGCATGGTTTGCTCAACATGCAACGGGGGCGCCCATGTTTCCTGGCTGCGATCGAGAAGCCCGAAGGCTGGAGGGCGCGACGCCCTTTGTAACGCCGTGAGCTCAAGCCGAGCTGCCGGGATCCAGGGAACACGGGTCTCCCCTGGCGCACGCGGGAATCTGTGATCAACTCGTCCCCCTTCTCTCGGACGGAGTTTCCATCGAGTCGGCGCGGGGCTTCGCGGATTCGCGTTTTCGAAGCCTGCGGCGCTTCGCAGCCCACGCCCCCGGTTTGGCCGCGCGATGCCGCAACAAAACGAAAACGCCGGGCGCGGCGAGCGCGACCGGCGTGAAAATTCCATCCTCAGGCAGCGGCACGAAACCAACGTGAACCTGAATGCGTCCACACGGACGTTCAGGCTACGGCCCAGCGGAGGTGGCTGCCCGGTTTGTGAATCAGTAAGTCGGCAGCGCGTTGAGGGGCGCCAGCGTGGCGGTGGTGGGATAGGTCGCCCCCGGAATTCCCGGGCTGGCGGTCATCACAGCCGGATCGCCGACGTACGCCGTCTGGCCATAGCCCGGCATGAAGGCGCTGGAGCCATAGCCCTGGTTGTAGCCGGCGCCGCCGGCAGGGGGATAGTAGGCGGGGGCGCAACCGCCGCCGCCGCATGGCGAGCAGCCGGCGCTGCGGCCATACCAGCCGCTGCAGCAACAACCCATCGTAGAACTCATCAACGCCAGTCCTGCCACCAGGAACGCGAAACGTTTCGCCATCGTCTTACCCTTTTGAATCGACTTGAATCCGGGAGATGTGTGAGAGAAGGGAGCAGCCGACGGGCCCACGATCGGAGGGAGAGGCCGATCGATTCGCGACTTGGTTCCCCGCTGGGTGCGGCGGTCGTATAACGAATGAAGTTCCGGTCTGGGTAGTCCAACTTGAGCGAAATTCCCGGAAAACGGCATTTTTCGCTCAAGTTCTCGGGGGCGTCGGAGCGAACCGGCTGTGAAACGCGCAGCCCTCTCGTGAAACGCCTTCCCGTCTGGTCCAACGGCGGGCTTTCCCCCGCGGCGGCAGTCACAACGTCATTTCTCACCGAACAAAGGGCGCAACACCATGACGTGGATTCGCACCATCCCCAAGTCCCAGGCCGACCCGGCGTACCGACAGGCTTTGGATGCTCAGCACTCCTGGTATCCGCCGGAGTACGATGCTGACGTCCCCGGGCTCCCGACGGCGGATGCCGACGGCATCGTCGCCTCGCACAGCCTGATTCCCAAGGCCCTGCACCACGCCTTCGCGACATTCGGCGCGCTGATGGACCCTCAACTGCCGCTGACGCGCCGGCAGCACGAATTGATCGCAACGGTCGTCTCGCAGTGCAATTGCACTCGCTACTGCAGCGTTTCTCACCGCGAGTTCCTGCGGCGGGCCACGGGGGACGAGGCACTCGTCACAGCCATCGGCCGAGACTACCGCACCGCCGAACTCAGTCCGGCAGACCAGGCGGTGTGCGCGCACGCGGAGAAGCTCACGCGCGACGCGACACAGGTCCGTCCGTCCGACCTCGAAGAGTTGCGTCGCCTGGGCTTCGACGACCAGGGGATCCTGCAAATCACCCTGATCGCCGCGTGGTTCAACTATATCAACCGCGCAGCGGACGGTTTGGGGGTGGGACGGGATTGAGACTGTCGCCGCCGTTCAACGGGAAGCGCCGGAACCTGCGGGAACCGCCCCGCGGGAGACGATCGGACCGCGGGCGGCGATGGCGGCGTCGATTCGGCGGATGTGCTCCGGGCTCAATCTCCAGGTCAGCGCGGCCGCGTTGTCCCGGATCTGTTCCGGGCGTTTCGCTCCGCACAGGGCCGCCGTGATCCCCGGCCGCTGAATCGTCCAGTTCAGGACGACTTGCGCCACGCTGGCGCCCGCTTCAGCGGCGATGGGGCGCAATTGATCCAGAAAGTCCTGGTTGCGCTCCCACTCCTCACCGTGGAACATGGGGTACTTCGGCCGGCCGTCGCGGGGATCAAACTGGTGATCGCGGGCCAGTTTGCCGGCGAGCAGGCCCTTCATCAACGGCCAATAGATCATCGCCGAGACGCCGTGCTCGATGCACCATGGGAGCTGCGACTCCTCGATCTCCCGCTGCAGCATGTTGTAGTGCGGCTGGTACGCGGAGAGGGGGCAGACGGCGTGAAATTCCGCCAGTTGTTCGACGGTGCAATTCGACAATCCGGCCGCGCGGACTTTGCCGGCCGCCATCAGTTCGCCGATGGCCGCGGCCGATTCCGAGACGGGAGTGGCCGGATCGGGAGCATGCAGGTAGTAGAGGTCGATGCAGTCGATGCCGAGCCGCGAGAGGCTTTCCTCCGCCTGCTTCAAGATCGTGGCTCGGCGGCCGTCGCGGACCTGCTTCTTGTCAGGACCCCAGTCAATTCCCCCCTTGGTCGCAATCACGACCCGATCTCGATGGGGACGCAAGATGCGCCCAACCATCCGCTCGCTTTCTCCGTCGTATCCATAGCAGTAGGCGGTATCAAAGAAGTTGACTCCCGCGTCAACCGCAGCGGCGATGGTGGCGAGACTGGCCTGTTCCGAGACGTCGAAGCTGGTGATTCCTGCGATCGGCCAGCAGCCCAGCGCCAAGGGGGTCACGAGGATCCCCGTGCGACCAATTTCTCGGGGGGCGAACATCACTGTGGACTCCGGAATTCTGGGGAGCACGCCGCCGCCGGCGCTCCCGGCGGCGTCATGATGGGATGATAATGTCCGATAGGCAACCGACGCGGCTTCGGTTACGTTGATCGTTTTGCGGTCGTTGTGCGGAAAGTTTCGGACCGCGAACAGGGGCGTGGCATGGAATCGCTGGACGTCGGGAGGCCTACGGGTGAAACGCTCGCTTACGACGCCGCGACGTCCGAGCAGGCGATCAGCCTGAGTCTGGCCGACGATGTTCCGCCGTCAACGGTTCCCGGCTATCTCATTCTGCAGCGAATCGGCGCGGGCAAGTTCGGCTCAGTCTGGCTGGCTCGAGAACAAAACACGGGCAAGCACGTCGCCATCAAGTTCTATTCGCAACGACGCGGCGTCGACTGGGCGCTGCTCGGGCGCGAAGTCGAGAAACTGGCAGTCCTGTACACCTCGCGCAACATCGTCGGCCTGATCGCAGTGGGCTGGGAACACGATCCCCCCTATTACGTGATGGAGTACCTCGAAAATGGTTCACTGGCCCAACGGCTGGCCCCCGGACCGCTCCCCGTGAGTGAGGCCGTACGCATCGGCAAACGCGTGGCCCAAGCCCTCGTGCACGCCCACGGCAGCGGAATTCTCCATTGTGACATCAAGCCGGCCAACGTCCTGCTCGATCAGGACTACGAACCCCGCCTGTGCGACTTTGGCCAGTCGCGACTGGCCGAAGAACGAAGCCATTCGCTGGGGACTCTATTTTACATGGCGCCCGAGCAGGCCGATCTGCATGCGGTTCCCGACACGCGCTGGGACGTCTACGCGCTGGGCGCACTGCTCTATCACATGCTCGTCGGCGAGCCCCCCTTCCGCACAGACGCCCACGAAACCGCGTTGCGGAATGCGGGCGGACTGCAGGAGCGGATCGATCTGTATCGGCAATTCGTCACCGAATCCCCGCGGCCGTTGAAGCATCGTCGCGTCCCCGGAGTCGATCCCGCGCTGGCGGACATCATCGATCGCTGCCTGGCGATCGATCCGGCGCGGCGGCTGCCCAATCCGCAGACCGTACTGGACCGGCTGAATGCCCGAGAGCGGCAGCGCGCGCGGCGTCCCCTGATCGTCACGGGGTTGATCTTGCCGCTGCTGCTGGTCCTCAGCGTGCTCCCCTTCGCACTCGATGCCCTGCGCGACGCCGTCACCACGAGTCGTTCGAATCTCGTCTCGCGGGCGCTGGAAAGCGATGCATTGTCCGCCACTCTGCTCGCCGGCAGTCTGCAACGGGAATTGGACGACAGGCTCAACGAATTGCTGGCGATTGCGGACGACGACGCCGTCCGCGAGGCGATCACGGCGGAAGCGCAGCGACCACTCTCGGAGCGTCAACAGCTCTTCACACTGCTGGACCGCAAGAAACGGCAGGTTGAGCAGCGGCGGGCGGAACTGGGGCGTTCGATCGATGCAAGTTGGTTCCTGCAGGATGCACAGGGTTATCAGCGCTGGCGGGCCCCCTTGAGTGATACGATCGATCAAGCCTTCGCCTGTCGCGACTATTTCCACGGCCAGGGATCCACCGTGTCGGACTCCACTGAGGAGGGACACTTGTCAGGCGACTGCCGGGGAATGTCGCCCATTCAGAAACCCCACGTGGCGGCGCCGTATTCGAGTCAGACGAGCCATCAGTGGAAAATCGCCCTGTCGGTCCCGGTATTTGACCGAGCCGAAGGAGGCGGTGAGCCGCGGGAGGTGATCGGCGTCCTCGCCCGATCGCTGAATCTGAGCGCACTTCTGGACGACTATCAGGAACATCTTTCCGGAGAGGCCGGGACCAGCGTCGGCCGACAGCTCGCATTGGTCGACGGACGCAGCGGCGTGGTGCTCGCTCATCCCTGGCTCACCGAAGAGCATCTCAAGACGGTTGAACGACTCGACCAGGAGCTGCGATTGGACCCGGCGCTCGCACAACGCCTCGTCCAGCTGATCGGCGGCGGGGAAACGCCGGCCGATCAGTTGGATCGCACCGACCGCTATCGCGATCCGGTCGCTTCGCTGGCGCCGGTGGAGTTCGGCGGCGAGTGGCTGGCGGCCTTCGCTCCCATTGGGCGCACCGGCTGGATCGCCGTGGTCCAGGAACGCCGCGATCCGGTCCTGGCGCCTGTGGAGCACCTCCGCGAACGGCTCGTTTCGTCCGCCGTGTGGGGAATCGTCATGGTGTGCGGCGTCGTGGGAGGCTGCTGGTGGCTGATCGTGGGACTGCTCAGCGATCGCAAACCCATCTGGCTGCGGATGCTGAGCCGACGCACCGCCGTTGCAACACCCACGCTGTCTGAAGCGGGGGGAAGGGGATCCGAGAGTGCATGAACTGCAGGCCCGGGGCACGCGCGCTGAAGATGCCTGGTCGCTGCCCCTCATCGTCGGACAGCGGTATCTCCTGGGACGTGACGCCGACACGGAGCTCCCGGTCCCTTGGGATCCGCGCATCTCGCGAAAGCACGTCGCGTTGACGCTGCACGAGGACGTCCTGGAGGTTCAGCGACTGTCGGCTGCAAGGCATCCGATTTATTACAACGGCCAGCCCGTGGATTGCGTCCGCATCGGGACCGACGGCCGATTCGTTCTCGGCACCACCGCGTTCAAACTGGTCCAGGTGACGGAGCCTGGCGCGGAACGTCCCGTCGAAGAACGGGCCTTCAGTCCGCAACAACTGCGGCGCATTCGCTATCACGACCCGGAAAACCGCATCGCGGTCCTGACGCATCTGCCCGAAGTCATCGCCGGAGCCGGAACCGATCGCGAGCTGTACGAACGACTGGCGAATCTGCTGTTAAGCGGCGTGGCGCACGCGGAAGCGGTCTCCATCGTCAGTTGCCGGGACGATGACTCCGTCCTCACGCGCCATTGGGAACGTCGACGTCAAACCGCGGGGGAGTTGCGACCGAGTCGGCGGCTGGTGATCGAAGCGCTCCGCAAGCAACGAACGAGCGTGCTGCACGTCTGGGGAGTCACCGAGCGGCACGACCCCGAACCGACATTGGGACAGGAATTCGACTGGGCCTTCTGCACGCCGGTGGACGGACTTTCTGACGAGCCGTCGGGCTTGTATGTGGGGGGACAGATGAGCGGCTCCTACATCTCCGGAGCGACGCTGACCGAGAGCGCGCAATTGGAGGCGGACGTCAAGTTCACCGAGTTCGTCGCCGAGTTTCTCTCCGCCGTCCTTAAATCGCGACGGCTGGAGCGACAAAAGGCCGGACTACGGCAGTTTTTCGCTCCGCCCATTCTCTCGGCGCTGGGAGATGAACTCGACACCACGCTGCTGGAACCCTGCGAGTGCGACGTGACGGTGATGTTCTGCGACCTGCGGGGCTTCAGTCAACGGGCCGAACATGAGGCCGACAATCTGATCGGGCTGCTGGAGCGCGTCAGCCGGGCCCTGGGAGTGATGACGCAGCATATCCTGATGTATGGCGGCGTGACGGGGGATTTTCAGGGAGACGCCGCGCTCGGCTTCTGGGGCTGGCCGCTGCCGTCGGCGGATGCGGCGGTGGATGCCTGTCGCGCTGCGCTGGGAATTCGCGCCGCCTTTGCCAAGGCGGCGGCGCAAAAGGACCATCCGCTGGCCGACTTCAGCATGGGCATCGGCTTGGCGCATGGTCGCGCCGTGGCGGGGAAAATCGGCACGGCGGAACAGGTGAAGGTGACCGTCTTCGGTCCCGTGGTGAACCTGGCTCATCGCCTGGAGAGCATGACCAAGCGAGTCCGCGCACCGATCCTGATGGACGAACATGTGGCGAGAATCGTTCGCGAGAGACTGCCGGCGAGCGAAGGACGCATCCGTCGCCTGGCGCGCGTGCTCCCTTACGGTCTGGAAAACGCGGTTGTTGTGAGCGAGTTGCTCCCTCCCCTGGCGGAATGGCCGGAACTGACGGACGAGCACCTCGCGATATTCGAACGCGGCGTCGAGAGCTTTCAACGAGGACATTGGGAGGACGCCTATCGCGACTTGCACTCCATGCCTCCGAGCGATCGCGTCCAGGATTTCCTCCTGGCGCAGATCATGCAGGGCAACCGCGCTGCTCCGGTCACCTGGGACGGCATCGTCCGCTTCCCCAGCAAGTGACGTTCGAACGTCGCGACCTCCCAGTTTTCCGGCCGGACGGCGTGTCCGCGATTCGATATCCCGCCCCGCCTTCGTGATGGCGGCTGACGAGTCTGGAGCGCGCGTTGCTGCGGCTCGCAGACAGCCTGCGCGGTGTTTCGATTTCGCGTTCTCTGCATGATTTTCCGTCTGTGCCGACGCCGTTCGTTCTCGGCGTTGTCATTCGGCAGCGAATTCTCAAGCCGCGGACGACCACGCCGGGCAAATTGACCTATCTTTCGAAGTATCGCGACTCCGCCGCCGACTCATTTTCACGCTACGAGGACGATCAAAAGGATCAACGTTTGAAAGCCCGGCGCCAATGACAGCCTCTGCGACACACATCCCCCGAACTGTTCGAGCGGCTTCCCCGCCGAAGAACGCGACACCGGAATCGCTCGAGGGCTTGTCGGTTTCGACAAGGCTGAATGAGATTTTGGACTGGCTCAATCAGTCGTTTGAAGAGCTGCAGGCATCGAAAGAGCAGGCCGCGGCGCCGACCGGCGACCCGCCGAACCCTCGCTGGTAGGCAGCCGCGCCCCGACATTTCCTCGTCGCTTCGTGATCGCCTCCATCCATGACTCGTGCTGCGATACAGACCCAGAACCCAACGAAACGGGCCCGAGTGCTCGTGATCGACGACGATCCGCAGATCCGCAGTCTGGTGATGGGCCTGCTCCGCCGCGATTACTTCGTTTCAGTGGCGAGTGACGGCGAAGCAGGTTATCAAAAAGCGATGGAACACACGCCCGACGTCGCCATCATCGACATTCAGATGCCCGTCTGGGATGGACTGCGGACTCTTCAGGCTTTCCGCAGCCATCTCGCCCTGCGAAGCGTGCGGATCATCATGTTGACCGCCGACTCATCCCGACAGACGGTGATGGCGGCGATTTCCAGCGGCGCCGACGACTATGTGGTCAAGACGGCGCTGTCCAAAGACGATCTGCTGCAAAAACTGAGTCGCGTACGTTCGATGCCCCCCGCGGTCCGCTCCGCAGCCGAGCACTCCGGACCGAACACGGAATTCCTGCACGCCGAGACCCCCTGCCTGACCATTGACGGAGGAGCGTCGCCGCCGGCGCCGGAAGGAGCGGGGATTCCAGCCTCGGGAGCAGTCTTTCCCGAGTCCGCATCGTCCGAGGCGGAAGTTGATCCGCGCAGACTGCAGGAAATGCTCGACGCCTGGGAATAGGCGTCGCACGATTGCCCAGTCGATGATCCAGCGGCCAGCCGCTGATCTCAATTCCCGGAACGCGGCCGACGTCACGGGGCCTGCTGTTCGCCCCGCCAATCTTCCCGAACAATTTCCCAACAGAGTCTTTCACCGTTCGTCGCGGTGTGCTTACAATAAGCGGCAGTGGATGTGCACTGGTTTTGTCCACGCAGAAACGGCAAAAGCATGTTGCATTTTTCGTGCGATCTTTGCGGCTGTTCGCTCGACCATCGACGCTATGTCGTCCAACTGGAGGCCTATCCCGCCTTCGATCCGGATGCGCTGGAGCCGGTCGATCTCGACGCCGATCACCTGCACGCGGTGGCGGAAGCCCTTGAGCATCAGCCGCCCACTTCCGACGAACTGGACGATGGGTCGACGCAGGAGTTTCGCTTCGACCTGTGTCCGACCTGCTATCGCAAGTTCCTCCGCGATCCGCTGGGGCGGGAAGCCATGCGCCGCCTGAAGTTCAGCAAGAACTGAAGAGCGCGCGGGGGATCATCGAAGAACTCGATTTCGGCCCCCGAGTTCCGCCCCCGAATTCCGCCAGAGCGGCTTAACGACCGGAGGCCGCATTGGCGGAGGCCGCTTTCGCCCACCGTCGCGCCGAGAGTCCGAGGCCGCGCCCTGGCTTGAGCCCACGTTGCGAATTGCAGCGCCGGCTATCGCACCGTTCGACTCGGCACCGTATTGTCGGGAATCGGTTTCAGGGGCGAGTTCTGAGTGGTACGGGCGGGGAAATCGCAAATTTGGCTCTCAAAGCCCAGGAAGAAGCCGCCGTCACCGTCGTCAGTCTCAATCAAGCCGAGGATGATCGCATTGTCGAACGCCGTGATTGCCGTAATCGTGGCTTCTGTCGCCGAGAGCAGTTCGACCGTCACAAAGTTGACGGTGAAGAAGAGGGCGAAGGTTTCGGAATCGGGTTCCCAGGTCCCGATCAACAGGCCCATCGATCCGGTGAATTCATCTTCTTCCCCGAACTCAAAGCAGTCGCCGTTGAACAGGTCGATGAACGAGACCACCGTCAGGTAGCTGCGTCCGGCCACATCGACCTCATTCAGGTCGATCGCCGCCGCCTCGCGCGAAGCCGAGAAGCACAGTCCCAGAGTCGCCAGAAGAACGCCGAGGCAGGCGGATCGACGATGCATCACGTGAGGCTCCATTGCAATAGGTCTGCGGAAGCGGCGTCCGCACATGCTCCGTTCGGCTCCGCCGGCCTCTCGGTCGACCGAGGGTCACCGGCCGAGTCGGCAGTTCAACGCTGCAGTTTTTTCAGTGCGGCGTTGACGGCTTCCGGCGCTCCGAACAGGAGTTCTTTGACAATCTCCGCATGTTCGACCGCCACATTCTCCCGCTCGTTCGGATCGTTTTCCAGATCGAACAGCAGCACCCGCTGGTCTTTTGCCGAATAGATCGCCTTCCAGCGCCCCTTGCGGACCGCTTGATCCCGAGCCTGATCGGGAGACCGCCAATACAGGACCCGATCGGTCGGCGAGACGGCGTTGCCCCCCCGCGCGACGAAGGGGACCCCGTCGCGATCCGCGGGCGATCGGTTCGAGGCCGCCAGAGCCAGGCACGACGGCAGCACGTCCCAAAGTGCCACGGGACGATCAATCTTCGCTTCCCCGGTTTTCCAAAAGGAACCTGCGACGACCAGCGGGATCCTCAAGTGCTGTTCCGACAATCGCGATCCCGATAACGGACCGGCTGCCTCGGTTTCGGAAACCAGCGCCGTTGCGATGATGCATGTTCGTTCGCTCAGTCCGTTTCGCTCCAGGGAGTCGCCGAGCGTCTCCAAGACATGATCCCACGCTTGCAGGGTCTCCAGACCAACTGCTCCCGCGACGGAGTCTCGATCGGGAATCGGCAGGCGGGCCACCAGGCAAAAGGGTTCGGCTGACGACGGACGCGCAGACAGCCAACTCGTGAGCTCGGCTTCGACGAGCTGCCACAGCGTGGACCCGCGAAGATTCTCGCGATTGCCGGGAACCTGCATCCGCGCCGCGCCGAGCGACATTTCCCGTGGGTGCAATTCGGCTCGAACTTCTGTCCCGGAGATCCCGCTCCAGAAATCGAAGCCGGCGTTGGTCGGTTCGGGCCGCATCGGCCAATGACCCACGCCTGCGGTCACGTATCCGGCCCGCTCCAACAGTTCCGGCAGCGCCGGGTCCAGCCCGAGGTCGTTGGTCGTGTTCACGCCAGCCGCGAGACGTCCCGTATTCTTGCCCGTCAGCAATGTCCAATACGACGTGTCCACATCCGCGCTGCCGGCGTAAGCCTGTGCGAACGTGGCCCCCTGGGCTGCCAGCCGGCGCAAATTCGGCATTGCGGCGCCGATTTCGTCTGCATCCAGGCGTTGCGGTCCCAGGCGTTCAAAGACCACAACCACGATGTTCTGCGGCTGCGGGCCTGCCGCCTGGCCGTGCCGAGGCCGCTGATTCAATCGGCGCAGGGCGTCCCGGTTACGGCGTTTGGCGTCTTGAAAGAGCGAATCCGCCTCGTCGAGAGATTCGAGCAGGCTGTCGGCGGCCCCTGCCTCCTCGAGTACCGGTGAACCCAGAATCTGGTCACGGAGAGCGCCGATGACGCTCTTCGAAGAGGTTCGTCGTTCAGAAGTCCCCGGTGACGACGTCGCCTCCGGCGATGCGGCCGGTCTCGCGGCAGGCTGAGGGACCTGCCCGCGTACAGCGGACAAGCCGCCCCCCCAGAGGAAAACCGCCAGGAGACCGCTGACGGACATCCAGATCAACAATCGAAACTTACGGGACAACACGCGCGGCACGGCAATTCTCCTTGGCAGCTTAGCTGGCAACTCTCGTACCGCTGTCTCCGGCGTTCGTTGCCTGCCGCGGGCGGGAACTGTTCTCGGGGCGTTTCCCGCAGTTTGCGCCGCGTCAACTCCGCGGCGCGAGGACGCTCGTCCCCAGAGAGATTTGCCGGAATTGCTGAGGAATCCGTCGGTATCGTCCATGCCCACGGTAGAGATCGCAGCGGCCGTGCCGCGGACTGACGCGCCGAATCTGCCGATCGTACGCCAAGTCCCGAGAAGACCGATGGTTCAACGAAGAGCAGGTCGATGCTAGCACCGAAGCCAATCCGGCCCGCATCCATCCCTCCTCAGACGGCGGTCCTGATCCACGAAAGGTCGGTCTGATGTCCTGGTCACTGATTCTGCTTGCTGTCGGTCAAGTTGATACCGGCGCGCCCGCCGCGACTGTCGTCCGCGCGGGTTCCTATTACAGTACTCAGCCTCAGTGGAACCAGCTTCTCCAGGTCCGGAATCAGCAGGACGGTGCGCCCCGGCTCGCCCCCAGCCCACCGGCGGAAGAGGCCCTCGTCCCCGCCCCGGCTCCTGCGCCCGCCCCCTTGGTCGCAGCGCCGATTTCCGAACCCGCTCCCAGTCCCCTGGGCTCATACGAAGCCGACGTCCAAAGGGCGCCGTGCTGCAGTCCGGCCGGGAACTGTCTCACCTCCGCCTGCCCCGGCGGGGCCTGCATGTCGCCGGGTTGTCCACATTGCCACGCGTCGTGCGACGAGGACGACACCAAGATCTGCAAGTTGTCCAGCACTTGCGACCTCTATCCTCATTACGCCTACTATCCCCGCTACCATGGCTACTACTACTTCCGCCCCTACAATTACACCATGATCGCCGAACATCAGGCCTTCGCTCAATGCATCGGCCTCGACCCGCGGACGCCCTATTCGCTGGCCAACTTCAACGCGATCTACAGCACCTTCCCGATTCAGTTCACCCCCGCTCGTTCGCCGGTCGGCACTGCGCTTCCCCATGGGAGCGGGCTGCCGCAACTCGAAGATCTGCTGGAAAAGCCCGCACCGTAGCCGCGCCGCCGGAACCGTCAGTGAAGGGACCGCATGTTCCGGTCAGAGAATGCGATCGGCCTGATCGGCCTGATTTCGCTCGCTGCGGCACTCGGGGCTTCGTCAACTCCTGAACGGGTGGAGCCCCGATCCGCCCGGCTGGCTGCCGAATTGCGATCCGAGTCCCGGCGCAGTTTTGAGCGGGGCTTAATGCCGCTGCCCGACTATCTCGAAAGTCTCGCCGTCGTCGAAGCCGCGATGTTGCATCGGGTGGACGTCGATGTTGACGCTCGACCCTGGCCGGCGGTGAACCCGCGGGACGTGGAGCGCGCCCTGGCGCCCCGCCTGAATGATCTCCGCGCTGCGGTGGCCCGGTTGAAAGCCTTCCGACAACCGGCGGCAGAAGGGTTCACCGCCGATCTCGCGCTGGCGGAATACGCGCTGCGCGATGCCGAACTGCAGGCCGCCTACCTCACCGGAACCACGCCGGCCGTACCGCGATTGTCGGCCGCACGCGAGCAGACCGCGGTGGAGCACTATCGACGCAGGCTCTTCGACTATAAGTATTTAGGGCATGCTTCGCTGCCGAGTCTGGCGGCGGCGGCGACGATGCTGAACGTCTCGCCGCATTGGAAACTGCAGGTGCGCCAGACTGCCGTCGCCAGAACCCGAGCCTGGTCTCAGGCCGGCGCCGGTATCGGTCGCAGCGATCGGGTCACAAGTGCCGCCCTGGATCTGGCCGCTGACGAAACTCAATTCCACGATGCCTCACTGAGCGTCGACCATCTCGCCGAGCTTTATCGGCAGGCCGATCAGTTCGCTGAACAGCTCCAAGCGGAGCAGCAGCAGTTCTTCGAGCGAGGGACGGCTTCACTCAGCGACCTCACTCGGAGCTGGCAATGGCGTTGGCAGCTCCAGTCGCGGGCGCTGCGTCAAGAAATCCCCGTTGCTGAAGCCGCCCAAGCCAGCCTGGATGCCGAACTGGCGACGCTCAAGCGTCGCGCCCGCCAGGTGACCGATCTTCGGGGTCGAATGCGGGCGGACGTGCTGCGGGTGGAACTGCTGGGTGAACTCCACACGCGATAGACGCCGGCAGTTTTCTGCGTGGCGCTGCGGTCGTGTGGGATCATGGGTCTCCTGTCGCCGATTTTCTGGAATTCTCGGGCGCACTCAGCGACGCGAGCGACAGCCCTCCCCTGCCGGCGGCATGCTCAGCATCGCCGCGACGCCGACAGAGCGTATTGCGTTGTCGTTGCCACACGGCGACGAGCCCGCGCGGCTCGCCAGCGACGTCCGGCATAGTGGGAGGCCACAATCACCGCGGCCAGCACCACGCTGAATTTCCAGAGCCAATTGAGAAAAACCGCCAGAACTTCTTCCACCGGCAAGTCCCTCGACGTTACTCCAGGGGTACTCGGGCACTGCATTGCAGCACATTCGACCCCAGCCAACTTCGGGACTCGTTGCTCTCGTCAGTCGACTTGCTGCTGGAAAACGAGCGCTTCGACATTCGAACGGCGACCACCAGTTCCAATTCATCGGGGAGTGGAGCCGACGCCGATGCACGCAAGGGGATCATCCGGTTCCCGCGTTCCGCCACCTGGCCCCGATGCCGCACCACAACACGGACTCCGGGAAGATCGCTCGCCACTCCCGGACGTTCGGTGGGAACAACGCGCAGACGCAGCATGCGCAGACGGCGCTCGACAATCAGTGCCACGCGATCAGCCACATCGTCGCCGTCCCGCGGGTCGAATTCGGGTTCGCCATGCGGATCGGTCAAGGGGACCCCGCGGGCAAACACGTAACCGGCCTCCCGCGCCGCCTCAATCGTCGCCACCGACATGCTCGTCATAAACGCGGCATCGAAGGTGATCGTCACCACGACGTCCATCGCCAGAACCATCACCGGCAGCGCCATCAGTAGTTCCAACACAATCGACGCGCGCGGCTGGGCTCGGCGCCGCGGTCGACTGCTCGGGGAACCCTGTCGAATCATACAGCCCCCTCAGGGCCAAAGCGCATGAGCGGAAGATCGAATGCCACGCGTCAACTCCACGTTACAGCAGCAGACGGATGGCGAGCGCCAGATCGCGCAATTCCGCGACGAGCGCGTCTCGTACGCATGCCAGGCCGACGATCAGGCCAATGCCCACGATCGTCGCCAGCAAGAGATATTCCACGGCCATTGAGCCGCGCCGCAGCCAATGACTGGCCGATCGTTCATCCCGCCCGCGTCGCATCCGCTGATCCCCCGCACGCAATTCTCATCCCGGAATCATTCCCCGGAGCAGCGTCTTTGCCGCAATCCTCATGCCGAGTCCGGGTGACCTGTCGCCCCCGATCGCAACCCGGCGAAGTTCCGGACCGTAGACGATGGGCAGGTGCTTCACGTTCCCGCGTGCGGCGAAATCCCGGACGGTGCGCCATTCAGAAACCGATCGCCCTTGATTCGGGCGCTAACTAGCCGGCAACACTGCCAACGTCGGGCAACAGCACCGGTGAGGCGCGCAGCGTCCGGAACGATTGTGTCGCCCGGATTTGGGAGTCTTCCCGCGCACGTCACGGCACGCCACGTGCAGACATGGAGCCACGTTGAGAAGTCGGATGCGCAGTCTGCAGTCCGACAATCGGCTGCGGACGGTCGTGGGTCGACGATCGGCGGAGTGTGGTGCGTTGTTGCTCGTGTCCAAACAGACTGAACGTCGCCGGCGGGGCATTGTCACCATCGAGGTGTTGGGCGTCGTTCCTCTGTTGATCATTTTCGCGGTCAGCGTCGCCGAATTCTCGATGGCGATGCGGCTGCATCAGCGGGTGGCGTTCGCCAGTCGCTACGGAGCCAAACTGGCATCCGAGGCGCCCCGGTTCGGCCCGAATTCGCTGGCTCAGTTCAACTCCGGTCGCACGGAAGTCGACCTGAAGTCACGGATCGACCGCTGGCTCGTCGCTTCGGGCCTTTCCCGGTCGCTTGCCGTCCGCCTGGATCACAACGCCTGCAGCGTGGATGGTCGCACTCAGACCCGCATGGAGTCGGGCATGAGTCTGCCGAACAACGGGGATCTGCCGGATTTGCCGACCCCCTCCGCGGACGGTAACGGCTGCTACGTGCGCGTCACCGTCTGGCTGCCCCTGGACCGCAATCTGCCCAACGCGCTCAAGACCTTCGGGTTGGATTGGAGCGGCGCCACGATCCGCCACTCCACCGTCTTTCGACTCGAAACCGACAACCAGCCGCCGATACCGGCCGTCAAATTGTTGTCGCGGCAGCTCCCGCAGGGGTTTCAACTCCAGACCTCGGCGGCCGACGGCGACGGTTCGTCGCCCGCGGCCATCCGCATCAATGCCAATCGGCACGGTCCGTTGGAACTCGCCTTCAGCGCCCGCGGCAGCCGGGATGCGGAAACACCTCGAGCAGGGTTGAGTTATCGGTGGACGACCACTGGTCAAGCCCGCGGCTTGACCAATGCGGAAGCCTTCCGCGCGCGTCTGGACCTGCGCCCGGGAGTCCGTCAACAGACCTTCAACATCGCCCTCGACGTGACGGACGGATGCAGTTGTTCGAGCAAGCTCATGGTGCCCGTGGAAGTCACCCGTAACGATGCATTGGGGACTCCGTAAATGACGACACACGCCCGTCGCGGAAGATTCTCGTCGCCCGCCCTGCCACGCCGGAATGGCGCGGTGTTGGTCTGGTTCGTCTGCATCATTCCGATCATGCTGCTGATTCTACTCGGCATCACCGACTTCGGAACCGCGGCACTGGCTCGGATTGAACTGCAGAATGCCGTGGAAGCGGCCGCATTATCGGCTGTGAAGACATGGCCGAAGCACGGGATTCCAGCAGCCTATCGCGACGCCGAAGTGGTGTTCGCCGCCAACGCCATCACGGCGCGGAAACTGGGGGAACGAACAGCCGCCGCGGACGACTTTATCGAGTCGACTTCCACGATCTTCGGATTCCTGGACGACACTGCGGGAGTGTTCGTCTTTCACCCGTGGTCCGGCGGCCGGAATGGCGCCGACGCAGCGGATGAGACGAGTTCGATTCAGCCTCCCGGGCCGTCATTCGCGTACTGCGTCTGCGTGCGAAAATCGGTGCGGGTGCGGGGGCTGGCGCCCGTGGGAGCGTCCCTTTCGTTGGGACCGTACATCACCACGGCCGAGTCTTACGCCAGATTGTGCCCCGAAAGAGGCGTGCCGCAACTGGTGCATGTCGACGGCATCGCAGACACAGGTCTCCAGACACTCCCGAGCCGCTAGGTTGAGGATTTCCACAGTGCGCGGTCGACGATCCTGGCAAATCGGACTCATGCTCGGCGGGGTGTTGCTGCTGTGCGGGTGCTACCAGACGCCGCAACAGCGGCTCATCGGCCGCTGGTATAACGCCGAGATGTCGCTCCGCTTTCAGCCCGACGGCATCGTGGTCTTTAACTCCTCGGAAGGATTGTCGCGCGGACGCTACGAGTTCGTACCCACTCCCGCGGCGTTGGGGGCTCAGTCCGGGGAAGAGAATCTGGTGATCGACCTCTCCCGAAACGGCCGCCGCGTTCGACTCTACTTCGAAGCGGTCTTCCTGGCTCACGATCGGCTGCGACTGCACGACCACACGCCTCGTGCCACCAGTTTGCCCTCAGAATCCCTGCCGCAATTCGCCCTGCTGCGCCGCGCCGGCGAGGCCCCGACGCAAGCCTCGCTCGCCCGCTGAGCGCTCCTTCCCCGCAGCTTCTCTGAAGACGTAGGAACGCCTCTCGACGCGCAGCGCTTCGACGCGTGGGAAGTTCGATTCTCAGTGCTCCCGGTGTCGGCTATGCTCAGGCATCCTCTCCGGGAGACACCTGCATGTCGACGTCTCATTTCGCGGACGGTGCTTTGGCCCGTCGGACGTTTTTGAAGGGAACGGGCGTCGCCGTCGCGCTCCCCCTGTTGGACGCCATGATTCCCGCGTTCGCGGCGGAGTCGTCGCCCCCTGTCCCGCGACGGATGGTGGCCGTAGAGACGAACATGGGGATTCTGCCCCAGTTCTTCTTTCCCGACCAGCCCGGCAGGGATTACACAGCGAGCCCGTATCTGCAGCGTCTCGCCGCTCACCGGCAACACATGACTGTTCTCTCCGGCGTCAGTCTTCCCGGAGTGACCGGGGGACATGCTGCCGAGCGGTGCTTTCTCACCGGCACGCCTCACCCGGAGCGGGGAGGTTTTCGGAACTGGGTTTCGCTGGATCAGTACGCTGCCGAGCAACTCGGCAATCAGACCCGGTATCCGTCGCTGGTGCTGGCGATTACCAATGAAAACCCCACATTGAGTTTCACCCGCAGCGGCGCCCCGATCCCAGCCGAGAAGAGTCCGCGAAAACTCTTCGAGAAGCTGTTCTTCCAGGGTCGTCCGGACGAGATCGCCGCCAATGTCGAGGCGCTGCGGCAAGGTCGCAGTCTGCTCGACTTCGTGGGGGATCAATCGAAGCGATTAGGCCGCAGGTTGTCGGCGGGGGATCGCCAGCGGTTGGATCAGTATTACACGGCGGTGCGCGACCTGGAGCAGCGGCTGCATAGCTCGGAGGAGTGGGAACATCGCGAGAAGCCTCAGGTGAATTCCAAACCGCCGGACGACATCACCGACGCCCAGGAATTCGCGCGCCGAACCGGGCAATTGTTCGACGTGGTGAAGCTGGCGCTGGAGACGGATTCCACCCGCATTGTGTCGCTGTTTGTGGACACCACGGTGATTCACAACATCACCCATCATGGAAATCGTCCCGAAGTCCTCGCCGAACTCCGCGGCAAGGAAGAAGGGCAGTTTGACGTGCTCAACGGCTTCCTCAACGCGCTCACCGCGACGCAGGAAGGGGGCCAGACGCTGCTCGACCGCACGATGGTGCTTTACGGCACCTGCATGGGGAGCGCGAACTCGCACTCGAACCAGAATCTGCCGGTGCTGCTGGCCGGCGGGGGGTTCCGCCATGGCCAACATCTGGCCTTTGACACGGAGAACAACTACCCGCTCTCAAATCTCTACGTCTCCATGCTGCAGCGTCTGGGACTGGAGGTCGACCAGTTCTCGACCGGCAAGGGGACGCTGCGCGGCTTGGAGCTGGCGTCATGAGCGTCGACGAAATCCTCCTCGTCATCGCCGGCGCATTCGTGCTGGCGCCGTTTTCAGCCCATGCCGAGCCGCCGCCGTTTCTTAAGAAGTATTGCCTCGAGTGCCACGGCCCCACGACTCAGGAAGCGGGACTCGACCTCAGCACGTTGCCGCGCGATTTCAAGCAGCCGGAACATTTCCGACGCTGGGTGAAAGTGCACGATCGCCTCGCGGCGGGAGAGATGCCCCCCAGGTCGGCGGAACAACCGTCTCCCGAGGAACGTACCGCTGCGGTTCGAGATTTCCACGATTCGCTGCTCGCCGCCGACCGTGCGGCGCTGGACGACGAGCAGTGGTCACGACTCCGCCGACTCACGCGGTCCGAGTACGAGAACACGATTCGCGACCTGTTCGAGATGCCGGGCATCGCGCTCTCAGGAATTCTGCCGGCGGAGGGATCCGCTCACGGTTTCGACAAGCACGCCGACGCGCTCGATCTGTCGCACGTCAACCTGTCGAAGTATCTCGAAGCAGCCGAGCAGATCCTCGACTCGGCAATCGCGACGCGACCGCAGCCGCCAACCGTCCAGCGACGGCGCATTTCGCTCTGCAATCGAGGGGGTTTCGTCGCCCATGTGGTCCTGAATGGCGACGGCATCCTCCTCAAAAATGGGCAGCCCGATCCCGAGTTTCCCCCTTCGGGCGAGCATCGCCACATCGACGAAGGAGCCCACGAGCGAATGGGGTCCTTCCGCACGGGGAGCAGCGTCGGTCTCTTCCGTCACGAGGACGAGTCCTTCAATCCCTATTTCATCGAACACGTGACGATTTATCCCGGGCGTTATCGCGTTCGGACATCTCTGTGGAGTTTTCAGTGGGACAAAGGGACTGTCCTGCCGGGTCGCGGCACCGAAGCCGCGCGGCTGTCCGTCGTGCAACTGACGGGCGATGGGCGCGGGGGACAGCATCCCAGCTACGTCCTGGGATACTTCAACGCTCCGACGACGGCGCAAGAACATGAAATCGGCGTCTGGCTCAATCACAACGAGTTGATTGGATTCAATACGGCTTCGCTCGCCCCGGCGGCGAACTATGCCCGCAAGGGCCGGGCGATGGCCTTCACCGGACCGGGGATCGTGTGCGACTGGCTCGATATCGAAGGCCCGCTGCACGAAGTCTGGCCGCCGAAAAGTCATCAACTCCTGTTCGGCGACATCGCGCTGACCGAGTTCACTGCGGAGGCGAACAGCGGCGTCCGGCCGCCGCCGCGAAAGAAAGTGCGTCAGCTCGGCGCGGGGAGGAACCGCCCCGATCCGGAACCCGGTTTGTGGACCGTGCAAAGCACCGCTCCGCGGGAGGATGCTTCGCGACTACTGGGTACGTTCCTGCCGCGGCTCTTCCGTCGTCCGGTGGAACCCGAGGTGGTGCAGTCCTACGTGAATCGCGTCACCGAGCGTCTGGCCGCCGGGGACGCGTTCGAAACAGCGATGCGTTTCGCCTACAAGGCGGCGTTGACGGCCCCCGACTTTCTGTATCACGTGGAATCGCCGGACCAACTCGATGATCCGGCCGTTGCCTGCCGGTTGTCCTACTTCCTCTGGAACTCGCTGCCGGATCAGTCACTGCTCCAACATGTCGCGGCGGGAGACCTTCGCCGCCCCGACGTCCTGCATGCAGAAACGGAACGTCTGCTGCAGGATCCTCGCTCACAGCGGTTCGTGGAGGACTTCCTCGGCCAATGGCTGAAACTGCGGCAAATCGCCGCCAATGATCCGGACAAAAAGCTGTATCCGGAGTTCAGCCCCTACCTGCAGGATGCGATGGTCGCCGAAACGCGGGCCTATTTCCGGGAACTCCTCGACCGCAATCTCGATGCCAGCTACCTCGTCCGGTCCGATTTCGTGATGGTCAATGAGAAGCTCGCGGCTCACTACGGGATTCCTGGCGTCAGCGGCGCTCAGATCCGTCGGGTCGAACTCCCCGTTGATTGCCCCCGCGGCGGAATCCTCACTCAGGCGGCGATTCTCAAGATCACGGCAAACGGCACCACGACTTCGCCCGTTCCCCGCGGGGCCTTCGTGATGGACCGTCTGCTCGGGGAACCGCCGGAGCCGCCTCCCGCCAATGTCGCGGCGATTGAACCCGACGTCCGCGGGGCGACCACGATTCGGGAGCAATTGGCGAAACATCGCGAGCACGCCGTCTGCGCGTCGTGTCACTCGCGGATCGATCCGCCGGGATTTGCGCTCGAAGCGTTCGACGTCATCGGCGGCTTCCGCCGGCGCTACCGCTCGATCGGCGACGGAGACCCGGCCGAACGCGGGGCGATCGATCCCTTCATCCACCTGAGTTTCAAGTTGGGACCTCCCGTCGACGCCAGCGGCGTACTCACCGATGGACGGAGTTTCCAGTCGGTCCAGGAGTATCAACTCTTGCTGGCCGGACAGACCGAGCGACTGCTGCGGAACCTGGCGCGGCAATGGGTGATCTACGCCACCGGACGCGAAGTCCGCTTCAGTCATCGTTCCGCGATCGACGACGTCGTCCGTCGTACAATCGCTCAAGGGGGCGGTCTGCGAACACTGCTGCACGAGGTGGTGCAAAGTCCGCTGGTCATCGGTCGCAGCGAGTTCCCGCCCCAGGACTTCTCGCCCGTCGTGCGGCCGAGCGCAGCGGGGTCTGCAGCCGGCGTCCTGATGACGAGCGTTCTCCCGGAAATCGCCGGCCCCGGCGTCGGCGCCCCGGCGGAGCCTGAAGCTGAAGTCCCGCCGACAACGCCGATCACGATCGATGACGCATCCCTGCTGAAAGCGCGAGTTTTCGGTCTGTTCGCTCCTGATCGGGCCGCAGACTTTGAAAAGTTGGCCGCCCGCATCCCGCAGATCCGGCTCGTTCATCTTGACGCAGAGCGAGCTGAAGGGACCTTCGCGTACGACCCGAATTGCGAGTTCCTGCGCGGCGCGACGCCCGAGCAGATCATCGAACGGCTCGACAACCGATTCCGTAATGTCTCTGAGCATACGTTTGGCCTGAAGCCCCCCTGCCCGATCCCCCGCGAGCAACTGGAGCGGATTGAAATTCGCATTGGGGGCCTCGACTGCCAGGCCTGCTGCTACGGCGCTTATGACGCGCTGGCCCGCACCGAAGGGGTCGAACAAGCCGCCGCCAGCTTCCGCGACGGTCGCGCGGTCGCCTGGATCGACCCCACCCGCACGAACCGGATGGTGCTGGTTCAAGCGCTGGAACAACGCGGGGCGTCGGTCTTGAAAGACGATGCCCCGTGAGAACTCCGGGCTTGGTCGCGGGACGATGCCGCCAGTGGGACGGCGGGCCGGTTGCAGTCTGATGGGCGCGAACGTAGTTTGGGGCGCTGTCCGCAGGTGCAAGCGTCACATCCCTTCGCGCGAGGCGAGCCGCCGATGATTCTCACCG
>JANRLN010000615.1:0-5681 GCA_033762515.1 Planctomycetaceae bacterium | reverse complement strand
GCCACCGCCCAGGGCTTCTTGCGGCGAATCTTGCGGGCGACCGCGATGTCGCGCGGCAGCAGCGTGGTGTGAATGTCGGTCAGTTTCAACGTCTGCAGCGCCAGTCCATAAGGGACGGCAAACGTGAGCAGGTTGTCCTGGAACAAGGGGGCCGTCAGCACGTGGTCCCCCACCACCGCGTTGAAGTTGTCGACGCGGTCGACCTCGTACTGCAGGTTCTGCTGCAGGAACTTCTGCAGGCCCGCGAGCTTGAATCCATTGCCGACCCCAACCAGTCGGCCGATTTTTGCGGAACGGTTGACGCTGGAGAAGAACCCGATGGAACGCTGGATTTCCGACACGTAGTCGTTGAAGACCGGACGCAGAGCCTGGAACACTGCTCGCGGATCGGGAGACTTCGTGGCGTTGCACTTCAGATGCTCCGCCTTGGCGAACGTGAGTTTCATCTCCTTCGTCAGCGCCCGCGTGAAATGGTTGCCGCCGATCGGGACGTTGCGAATCCAGATCTTCTTTCCGTTGGTGACCAGGAGCGTGGTGGCGTCGGCTCCCATGTCGAGGACGATCGTGTAGTCGGGTTGCTCGACCCCTTCCGCGTTCAGCCGCACGCCCAGGCGGTCGTAGCACAGAAAGTTGTGCAGCCCCAGCGGTGCAATCTGTACGACTTCCACTTCCACCTTGCGGTCGAGGAACGGCTTCAGGTGATGTCGCACCTGCTCCTTCTTCATGGCGAACAGACCGACTTCCGCGTCGATCAGGAAGCCGCTCTCCTCGGCACCCCCGCCGAGTGTCTGGAAATCCCATTCGACGTCTTCGAGGGCGAAGGGGATCTGCTGACGGGCCTCGTACTTGATGATTTCAGCGACGCGTCCGGCTTCGACCGGCGGCAACTGAATGAACTTCGCCAGGGCCGTCTGACCGGGAACCGCGATCGCCACGAGATCGTTGCCGATCTGATTGCGCGACAGGAAGGTGTCCAGCGCCTGCCGGATCAATTCGTCGGGGGAGGCGTCGGGCTGACTGAGGATCTTGGGATGCGGCACATAGTCGAATGCGGCCGCGATCACCTGCCCGGCCGCTTCGGCATAACGCAGGCGAATGGCTTTCAGGCCCGCTTGGCCGATCTCAATGCCCCAGACGGCTTGGTTTTCCGCCATGTTGTTGCCTTCCTGCGCAAAGGGAATCAGACAGCCCGAGGCCAACGAAACCACTGCTCGTCATTGCGAGATGACTGAGTGTCGTCCGACGTGCCGACTGTCTTGAATTGCTGTGTTCGAGAACGTTCGAGAACCGAATCTGTCGAGATCGTCACCGTATTCACTCCGGTGCCAACCACTTCCACGAGCGCGACCCTACGAAATGCTGACCCTTACACACTACTCCGCAGATTCCATAAACGTCAAGCAGGAAATCAGGTTACGCCAAATGATCCGCCTGTCGGTCGCCGTCGGAGTCCACACTTGCGGGCCATCTCCGCTCGATATACAAAAGATCATTCCGTGTTGTTTGTGGAGAGTGTCCATCCTTGGGGCCAATCCCAACGATCGCCCCGTTGCCAAAGTATGAGATGCGCGGCCGAGTCGGGCGGTTCCAGGTTTCCGTACGAATCTCCGCCGCGGTTCGATAACGACGCCCGGGTCTCGGGAGTGCGGCTACAGATTCGACTGGGACGCTGGTAGTCTATCGGTGGGAAGCCACCCTTCGCGAGCCGGCGTCATCGAGAAACGGTCCGTCCGTGGTGAGTTTGATTGGCAGTGATTCCCGCGCGTCCGTCAAATCAGGCGAAGTCGGCATGGCCTATACAGACGTTATTATCCTGATTCCGAGCCACAGCCTGGAAGACTTCCCCACGGATCAAGGGGAAGTCCCCGCGGCGAGTCTGCTCAACGCCTTTGCCGTGGCCTGGCATCCGCAAATTCTAGCGGGGATGCCGCAATTGCCGCGTTGGCATCGGGCAGACGATCCCCCGGCGCCTCAAGCGGGGCAGCTCGTTTTCATTCCCGAGGTTTCCGAGGGCTGGTTGCCGCATGGTTGGGCCGAACGGGCTCGAGCGGTCGACGCCGTCGTGATCGATCACGTGCACGATCGGGAGGAAATGTTGGCCGCCGCGCTGTCGCCGCTGCCTCCCGCGGACTTCGATGCCGAACTTGCGCGGGACTTTCTCGCGCTCGGAACGTGCTGGCTGCAGATCGAACTGCTGACGCGTCACATGCGGAATTTCGCCAATATCGACGAAATCCGCCTGCAGAACCGGGCCATCGCGGCCGCACGGGCCGTGGTGGCTCGGGACCACGAAACGGCCGTCGCCCACCTCCGATCCAGTTTTGAGATCCTGCTGGAGGCCCGCGAGAAGTTCTATCCGGTCGATTGTTACCTGATTGACTTGTTGCTTGTCATTCCGGACGTCGCCGACGAACACCTGTTACGAGCCGTCTCCGGGCCGCAACCCATCAATGTCCTGGTCAATGGCGAGGACTTGCAGACCATTGGCGATCAGAATCCGGTTCTGATTCGCGCCCTCCGCGAGGGTGTCGCCGCCGGACGCGTGGGCCTGGTCGGAGGCGAACAGCGGGAAGTCGCGGTTCCGGTGCTCCCCGTCAGTTCCTGGCTGCAGCAGATGGTTGCAGGCCACGCGACTTTTCAAGCATTGGTGGGCAGCACTCCGAAAGTCTGGGGGCGGAGGCGATACGGTCTGTTTCCCGCCTGGCCCCAGATCTTGTCGAAGCTGGGCTACGTGGGGGCGCTGCACGTGGTCCTGGATGACGGCATCTACCCCGACGCCGAGAACACCCGGCTGCGCTGGCAGGGGTGCGACGAGACGATCATCGACGCGTTCAGTCGAATCCCCCTGGCCGCCGACGGCGCCGGGACGTTCTTGCGGTTCCCGGTCCGTCTGGCCGAAAGCATGGACAACGACCACGTGGCAGCCGTCTGTCTCGCCCGCTGGCCGGAGGTCAAGGCCCCCTGGCTGGGGGACCTGGCGCGGATGCAGAAATATGCGCCGGTGCTGGGGAAATTCGTCACCTTTGAGCAGATGTTTGCAGCCTCGGGAACCCCCGGCCGCCTGTCGTCCTATCCGGCGACGGACTATTTCACCCCGTTCCTGATTCAGCACGTCGCGCGACGCGAGGCGAACCCGCTTTCCCGTTATGCCGACCATGTTCAGCGTCGGTTGCAGTTCGACGCCGCGGCGTGGTGTCGCAATATGGCGGCGGCACTTCAGGGAAAGCCGGTGGGGGGGGATGCTGAATTTCAGGCCGAGCAACTGTTGGAATCGGCGGGCCCCGATCGTGCGGAGAGTGTGGACACCGCGGCGGTCGACGCCCGCCTGGCGGAAGTCCTCCGCGCTTGGCCGCGCGAACTGGCGGCGGCGCTGCTGGGAGGAGCGGCGGAGAAGGCCACGGGCTTGATGCTGCTGAATCCGTATCGCTTCGGCCGCCGGGTGACGATTCCGTGGCCGAGGTCGGCCGCCGTTCCCGCCGTCGCCGGTTGCGTGCGCGGCGTCGATCCCTCGCCGACGGATCAGTCCTATGACGTGACCGTCGATGTGCCGGGCTGCGGTTTCGTCTGGCTGTCGACTTCTGGAGCCGGGAGCAGGGAGGAGTCGCCCCGATCCGGCGGCAGTCGTCGCTTGCCCGCGGTCGAAGACTGGCTCATTCGGGGCGAGCGATTCGAGATCAGCTTCAATGAGTCGACCGGGGGCATCGGCCAGGTCCGGCATCCGTCGAAACGGGAGAACCGATTCAGTCAACTGGTTTCGTTTCGCTATCCCCGCGAGCGCCAGCTTCCCGCGTCCGCAGACGCGCCGGCGACGAAATCGCAATACGCCGAGACGCGGTGCCTGGGGCAGGAAGTGCTGCGGTCTTCGGGGGCCGTGATTGAACTGGCGACCTTCGGGGAAATCGTCGATCAATTGACGGGAAACGTGCTGGCAAAGTTTCGGCAGCAGACGCGTCTGCCGCGATATCGTCCCGTCGTCGAGTTTGATCTGGAATTCAGCGACGTGGTGTTGCCCGATGGAGATCCCTGGAACCAGTACTTCTGCGTGCGTTTCGCCTGGGACAACAGCGCCGCCGCCGTCACGCGCGTCCTCCTCGACGGCGCCCATGCCGTCGGCGGCGATCGCTTTGAGACCACCGAGTACATCGAAATCGCCGATGACTCCGAGCGGCTGACGATTGTCCCGCACGGATTGCCCTGTCATCGCAAGACGGGCCCCCGCATGCTGGATTCACTGCTGATGGTGGCCGGCGAGACGCGCCGCAAGTTCCAGTTTACGGTCGCCATCGATCAGCCCTACCCCCTGGAGGCGGCTCGGGAAGCCGCAGGACCGGTGTTCGTCGTCCCCACGGAGGCGGGGTTCTCGCAGTCGGTGACATCGGGATGGCTGCTCCATCTGGATGTGCGGAACGTGCAGCTGGTCCGTTTTCTGGAGCCAATGGCGATGCCCGCGGCCGACCCGGATGAACCGGCGCCGACCTTGAGCTCCTGGGGGTTCGGGGTCCGGCTGCTGGAAACGGAAGGGCAGCGTCGCCCGGCGCGACTGCGACTTTTCCGGCAGCCGATTTTCGCGCGCAAGCGCGATCTCCGCGGCAATACGCTCCAGGTCTTGACCCTGGAGCAGGATGCGGTTTTGTGCGAACTCGGACCTTATGAGTTGGCTGACATCGAAGTCGGTTTCGCCTAAGCAGATCCCTCGCGGGAAATTCGGCACGTGTGGAATTCGGGCATGATCGTCACCATTGATGGACCTGCGGGTACGGGCAAGAGTACGGCCGCCCGTAATCTGGCGGAGCGACTGGGGTTTGAATTCCTCAACACCGGCGCGATGTATCGCGCCGTGGCCCTGGTATGTCTGGAGCGCCGAATTGCTCCCCGCGACGCCGCGGCGGTCGGCGCCGTCCCTCTGACGGTGTCGATTCACTTTCGCCGGCAGCGATTGTGGCTGGATGACCGCGATGTGACCGACCGGATTCGCGAAGCCGACGTCACCGAGGCAGCCTCTCTGGTCGCTTCCAATCCCGACGTGCGGGCGCATCTCGTCGCGCTGCAACGCCAATGCGCCGTGGGAGTCGATCTCGTCACGGAAGGTCGAGACCAGGGAACCGTCGTTTTTCCCAACGCCGAATGCAAGATCTTCCTTACGGCCTCCGCAGAGGAGCGCACGCGACGGCGGCTGCGGGAATTGGAAGCGCAGGGACGGCAGTTGGATTGGAACGTGCTGCTGGAGGAGATTCGCCAGCGCGACGAGCGCGACGAGACTCGGGAGTGTGCGCCGCTGAAACCGGCCGCCGATGCCGTGGTCGTCGACTCGTCGGATCTCACCGCGGATGAGGTGCTCGAGGAGTTGGTCGCCCTGGTCAATCTTCGCCGCAGGACCTGACGATCGCCCGCCCGCCGCATTCGGCAGCAGTCCTCGGACGCTGCCCGACACCGTTGGGAACGCCCTTCAGAGGGCCCGCGGTTGGACGCCGCCGGCGGCGTCAATTCCGACTCTCATCACCAAACAACTGGCGGAAAACATCCTGCCGCGGGATGAGAACTCATCCCGCGTTGGTGACGCAGCGCACCGCTCTCAGTCCGCCGGAGCCGGACTGAGAGCGGGAACAGCCGCTGAGGGAGAATTCGCAAACCGTCGCAAAATTCCAGTCGATCCGAGGCCGCCCCCGCCGCGCGCCGAACAC
>JANRLN010000614.1:0-15784 GCA_033762515.1 Planctomycetaceae bacterium | reverse complement strand
TTAAAACGGCGGGTGAAGGCACGGCGACGATTCACTCAGCAGGACGCTGGAGCATCCGATGAAACGCACGGCGAAGCAGTGTCTGTATGGCCTGGTGATCTGCGCATTGATCGCAGGGACTGTGCGGGCACAGGACGATGGCAGCGGCAGCGCGCGGGTCAGCGACCAACCCGGTCCGCTCCCCGCTGAGCCGACCCCGGTCTTCGTCGGGGAAGACGGCCCGCCGACCGGCTTTTTCCCCATGAATCCCGTCGAAACGTGGTTCGCCCCGCGTTTTTACGTCGACTCCCGCGCCGGCGTCCTCTACGGCTATGAGGAATCCTTTACGAATCTCGGGGGCTTCGTTCCCTATTTCCTTGACGAGAATTCGATGCTGTTCGCCGATGCTCGCGGCCTCGTCGGGTACGACGGCCGCGGCGGCGCGAACGGCGGCGTTGGCTGGCGCTACTACATGCCGGAGTACGACCGCTTCATCGGCTTCAACGCCTTCTACGACTTCGACGCCAGCCACATTCGCGAATACCATCAGGCCGGCGTGGGCTTCGAATCGGTTGGTCGATACTTTGATTTGCTCGTGAACGGGTACATCCCCGTCGGTACGCAGCAGAACATGTTGTCGACTTCGCTGCTCGGACCAGCCCAGTTCGTCGGCAACGGCCTGTTCCTCGATCGCTACAATGAAATCGAAGCCGCGTTCACGGGCTTCGACGCCCAGATCGGCGGCCCAATGCCGATCTTCGGCCGCTACGGTTTGCAGGGCTACGTCGGCTTCTACTTCTTCGACGCCCCC
The DNA here is from genome assembly GCA_033762515.1 of Planctomycetaceae bacterium. Lineage (GTDB taxonomy): Bacteria > Planctomycetota > Planctomycetia > Planctomycetales > Planctomycetaceae > DSVQ01. Next base: position 14,994 of record JANRLN010000614.1, on the reverse strand, counting down.
AGTGAAACCGACTTCACCGGCGTCAGCGGCCGGTTGGCCTGGCAGATCAACGAAGACTGGAATATCGCCGTCAACATGACGGACGACCACGTCTTCGGCACCAACACGCAGATGCAGGTCTCGGTCACCCTGCCCGACGGCAAGTCGAGCCGCTGGCTGCGGCCCCTGTCGGTTCGCGACCGCATGATGCAGTCGGTGCAGCGTAACTACCGCGTGACGGTCGAACAGGAAATCAAGATCGTTCAGGAAGCGGCACTCAATCCCAAGGACGGCCTCCCTTACTTCGTCGTGCACGTCGATCCCAACGCCGCTGCTTCGGGCGTGGACGCCGGCAACGGCACGGTGGAGAACCCTTACAGCCGACTGTCGCAGTTCGACAATCTCGCGCTCGCCAACAAGTCCGCCGTGGACATCATCTATGTTGAACCGCGGTTCGACCTGGGAGTCAGCAACTCGACCAACCTGAACCAGGGAGTCACGCTCCTGACCGGCCAGCGGCTGCTCAGCAACAGTGTGACCCACCAGTTTGAAACGGTGCAGCGTCCGGGTGTGCTGTTCGATCTCCCCGGCTTCGTGCCCGGCGGTCAAGACCTCCCCGTGCTGTCGAACAACGGCGGCGGCAATGTCGTTACCTTCGCCGACGGCGCCATCTGCATGGAAGTCTCCGGATTCACCATCAACGGCAGCGCCACCGGCCGCGGCATCGCCGGCACGAACAACCAGAACGTGCTGATCAACCGCAACGTGATTCAGAACGGCCTGGACGGCATCGCCTTGACCAACCTGACGGGCCTGCAGGCGAACGACCGCGGTTCGTTCATTCAGAACAACATCATTCGCAACAATCTCAACGACGGCATCAACGTGTCCAACAGCGGCGTTGCACCGCTGGATCTCGTGATCGCCAACAATCCACCGACCAACATTGACTTTGACGGCGTGATCGACACCGACCTCGACGGCGACGGAGTCAACGACTCCAGCGCTCCGGACAGTCTGGACGGCGATGCGTCGTTCGCCAACGACGGAATCAACAGCAACGGCGACGACGGCATCGATATCAACGCCGACGCGGCAAGCGTGATCAATCTCGCCATTTCCGCCAATCAGATTCGCGGCAACCAGGACAACGGCATTGAAATCGATGCCACCGCCACCGGGACCATCTACGGTTCGATCATCAACAATGCGATCACCGGCAACCGCGACAACGGCATCCTGCTGACCGCCGACAACGCCACTCTCGACTTCCTCAATATCTCGCCGAGCGGCCTGCAAGGTGAGATCGCCGGCAACGAAATCCGCGACAATACCGACGACGGCATCGAAATCGTCGCCGTGCAGTCTCAAACCAGCTTCGACATCCATACCAACCGTTTCGGGATCAGCACGTTCGACCTGACTGATCCGCTGCTGACGCTGGGTCCCAACGGCGGCTGGGGCGTGAACCTCAATGCCGAGGGGGGCGAGACCCTCATCGTCATCGGCGGCTCTACCGCAGCCGACGGAAACATCTTCTTTGACCCCGGCTTCGGAGCCGTGGTCTACAACCTCACCGGCGACAACCTGACGACCTCGAACATCGAATTCAATCAGGTTCTCTCCGCCGTCGCTCCCGGCGGCGGCGGTGGAACCGCGTTCCGCACCGGATTCAACCAGTTCACGCTGGCCCGGAACGACGACGGCTCCACGGCTCTGGTGCCCGTGGGCTTTAACGGCAACTTCTTCGGCCTTAACTTCAGCCAAGTCTTCGTGAACAACAACGGCAATATTACCTTCAACCAGGCGTTGGGTACATTTACGCCGTTCCCAATTCTGACCACGGGTGTGCCAATCATCGCGCCGTTCTTTGCCGACGTCGACACCCGCCTCAATGGACAACCGGTCACTTACGGCACAGGTGTCATCAACGGTCGCCAAGCCTTTGGCGTGAACTGGGACGACGTCGACTACTTCCCGAGTTCGGCCGCCCACGGCACCCAGTTGAATTCGTTCCAACTGGTGCTGATCGATCGCAGTGACATCGCCCCCGGAGACTTCGACTTCGAATTCAACTACGACCAAATCCTCTGGGAAACCGGCGGCGCCAGCGGCGGGACCAACGGCCTCGGAGGCAGTTCCGCGCGTGTCGGATACAGCAACGGCTCGACGACCTCTCTTGAATTGGCTGGCTCGGCAATTCCAAACTCATTCCTCGACAGCAGCCCCGCCGCGACGAGTCTGGTGCAGAATAGCTTGAACAGCCCGATCAACGGCCGCTATGTCTTCCAGGCGCGAAACGGCACGGTCCTGGGCGGCGGTGGTGGTGGCGGCGTGGGGCCGAATCTGCCCAACGCCGGTGCGATCCTGCTGAACGTCAGCGATACGGCCCAGCTCAACAACTCGTTCGTTCAGAACAACACGGTCATCGGGCAGACCAACGCCAATGGCAACCAGTTCGCCCTGTCCGTGAACACCACGGGCCTCGGCCGGGCCAACAATCTGGTCATTCGCAACAACACCTTCAATCAGAACGACGGCGGCATCCAGTTCACCCGCAGCGGGTCGTCCCTGATCAACGCGATGGTGAACAACAACATCGTCAACCAGAACACGAACACGATGGTGGCCCCGCCGACCGGCACCGGTTGGGAAATCAACGCCTCGGGGACCGCTCTCGGTGGAGTCTTCGTCACGTCTCAGGACAACACGTTTGACCAGAACGGCGTCGACGGCCTCAACATTACCGCAGTCGACAACTCGATCGTCAGTTTCGAAAGCCTCCGCGACGCGTTCACCAACAGCGGCGACGACAACATTCAGACCCGCACCGCAGACTCCGCCAACCTCAACCTCGATTTCCAGAACGTCGTCGCCACCGGCGCCACCAGCAACGGCTACAACGGCGTCGTCGAAGGCACCAGCGTGACGCTGATCAACATCAGCAGCCCGGTGGATCCGAACGCTGCCGCGAATCCGCGTTCTAGCTTCTCGAACAACGGCCTTGCCGGCTTCCAGTTGAACGCGTCGGAAAACGGTCTGGCGTCGGTAGCGATCGACGACACGCTGTTCGACAGCAACACCTTGGATGGAGTCAACTTCAACCGCGAGGCAGCCTCCCTGATTCTGGCGACGATTTCCAACTCCGACGTCACCGGCAACGGCGACGACGGCATTCAGTTCTACACCACCGGGGCATCCGTCTTGGATCCCACGACGCCTCTGTTCAACGGCGGAATCGCTCCGGCGAACCGCTTGATCCTCAACAATGTCACCATCGACGGCCAGAACTCGGCTGCGGCTCCCAACGGCGCCAACGGCCTGGAACTCGCGACGCTCAGCGACAGTTTCCTGGTCGTCAACGCGGCTCTGAGCCGGTTCACCAACAATGCCGCCGACGGCGTGCGGGTCTTCTCGGGCGGCGCCAGTTCGTTCGGCAACGTGCTGACGGGTGAACGATCGACCTTCAGCGGCGTCACCATGTCGAACAACGGCCTCGATGGCTTCCGAGCCTTTGTCCAGGGGGTCGACTCCACAACGCCGACATCGCTCATCGAGATCAACTCCAGCCTGGGCGACACCAACATCAGCAGCAACGGCGACGACGGCATCGAAGGTTCCGTCACCTACGGCGACCTGGACATCCTCGTCAATGGCGACACCCTGGGCGTCCCCAACTTCAACACCCTCATCCAGCTGAATGGCCAGGCCTCCATGGTCAACGGCAACGGCATCGAGTTCAACGTGGGTGACGGCGCCGCCGACGGCGACACCACCACCGGCGCCAACTCGATCGCCCAGTTCTTCTTCCCCAATCCGTTGAACGGTACGAACACGTTCCAGATCACTCAAGCCCCGGCTGACGCCGTGCGAGCCACGGGGACATTGACCGTGAACAACACGATCATCGGAGACGAGAACCTCAACAACGCCAACAACACCGGCAACGGAGGCGACGGCATCGAGGTGTTCGGTTCGATTGTCTCCAATTACACGGCGCGATTCCTTACTGGCAGCCCGAACGGCGGCTCGGTATCGACCTCTACCGTCTTCATTCCCGACGCGCTGGCGCTCGTGAGCGTCGACAGCAGCGATATCAGCGGCAACGGCCAGCACGGGGTGAACTTCACTGGAGACAGCGGTACGACAGCTGCGGGAGCATCTTTCGACACGGATCTCTTCTTTGACACCACGAATCCGGCAGTGCAGTTCCTCGCCAGCGTGACCAATAATTCCATCAATTCCAACGCCGTCAACGGCATCAACATCGATCTTGAAGGCCGCTACGGGATCACGATCCCAGCCGCCGTCGGTACCCAAAACGCTCGGCTTTTTGGCAACAATTTTGTGATCGATAACAACGTGATTCAACGCAACGGGCGAAACGGTGTCTTCTTCCAATCCAATGCCAGCGACCAGGCGTTCGCCCGCGTCGACTTTCAGGATCCCGCCGTGCCGCCCATCGCTCCCAACACCAACCGCGTCTTCAATCCCTTGGCTGTGGGCGCCGACGAGCCGTTCCTGTTCAACTTCGATACCAGCGGGATTGCCGGCCAATTCCTGGATGTCTCGTCGGATGCCATCTCGAACATGGTCTTCACTCGGAATGATGTGCGGTTCAACGGCGGGGCCACACCAAACGTCGGTGAAGGACTCTTCGTCCGCGTGAGCACCAACTCCTACCTCGGCCTCGATCTGGGTGGAGCCGCCGGCAGCGGATTGGGCAACACCTTTTCCGGCAATTCCAACGCCGACGTCCGCTTCGAGTCGTTCATCGCCTTCAACCCGACCACGGGACTCTTTGAAGTTCCGCCCCCATCGGTGGAAGGCACAGCTCCGGCGCAGGACGTCGTCTTCCTTGATCATACTGCCCAGATGGACCTGCGGTTCAACAACAATGTGGGGAGCGATGTGTCGGCGCCGTTCACCTTCTTCCAGGCACAAGCCGCGGTCTACACCGTGTCTGACGTCAACAAGGGAGCCGGTCTGCGGGCCGTGCAACTCTTCCAACTGGACGACGGCTTCAACGTCGACGCCAACAACACCTGGAATGCCCAGAATCTGTTGAACGTCTTCTCGAACGGCAATTTCTTCCTGCGAACCGTGGCCGACCCGGCCTTCCCGAACCCGGCCTTCCCGGAAAACTTTGCGACCGACCCAGGCGATCCGTTCCTGCCGTAGTCGCCTGCTGAAATGCTGCTGAAGCACCAGAAGCCCAGGGATTGCGATCCCTGGGCTTCTGCATTGGTGGACGCCAATCAAACCGGCAGATTGCGGCGACCTTACCGATCAGAGAGGTCGCAACGGTTGATCCCAAAACAGCGGTTGGTGCGACAGTAACGCGCCGATGATCCTCGTCAGGGGGATCACATCCGTGCTGTCAATCCGGCATCGCCGAGTCTTGCTGCTGTGGGGAGCTTTGCTCCTGCTGCCGGGGTGCGCCATCTACGATCCCTACCAGGTCTGGCGGTTTCACGCCGACTTCAACACCGAGCGGGGACTGTCCGCCCAGTGGATGGCCTACGATCACCTGCCCCCGAAACGCGTGCGAATGCGGTTGATGAAGTGGGGTTACAACGTGGGGCCTTCCCCAGAGCGGATGCCGTTCGCAATTCCCGACGACAGCCCCGTCCAACCCCTGATGCCTCCATCACCTGGAGTGACGCCGGGAGCCGGCGGGGACTTGCTCGAAGAGGCGCGTCCCCCCGCGCTGCCGCGGATCGAGGAAGCGCCTCCTCCTTATCCGCTGAGTTTGCCGAAAACGCCGGCATCCGGCCCGGAAGGACCCACCGCGCTCCGTTCGAGCGCCCGGACCGCCACGCAGGCCTCCTGGATCTTCAGCACGCCCTGAACTCCGTCGCGGCCAACTCGGGAAACCTCCATCCCCCCGCGTTCCGGCAGGCGGATCTCCGCGGCGCCTGACCACAAATTTCTGATGGCAGGCTTGCAGTCGGCTCCCCGTGAACGCCATAACCATGCTGCCGACCGAGGGTGGAATCCGGAAGCCTGTGCGTCTGGATCCCGCCACGTCGCCGCGATCTCCTGGGGCTGTGTGATGCGACATGTTCCTTTCCGGTCCGCCAACCAGCGGACGTCTCGTCGTGAAGCCACCGGCGTTTGGGTGGTGGCGTTCAGCCTCATTGGTCGAGAGGCTCTGGCGCAAGGAGGGGGCGGCGGGGTTTACATGGACGCAGGACTTTTTGCGATTCTGGCTGCCGCCGCACTTTTTGCAGTTTGCAAGAGCAGTCGACGCGGCTAACACCCTCAACTGCAAAGAAATCTCGGTGATCTATGGCCCCGATCCGCGATTGCTCGTCGCGCGTGCTCCCGACTGATGGATGACTTGGAAGCGTATGATCCCGTGGTCATCACCGGCGTCGGCATGGTCACCCCCTTCGCTGGAGACCGCGAGCAGACCTGGCAGGCCGTCCTGAATGGACAATCCGCGGCGCGGCCATTGAGCCTGCTCGATCTCCGCGGCCACTCCCACACAACACACAACCAGTTTTCCCGTTGGATTGGTTGTCCCGCCGATCGGTCGCTGACCCTGGCGGACGATCCTCTTGTAGATCTTGCCTTGAGATCAAGCCGCGAGGCGATTCACGACGCTGAGCTGACCGACGCTGCCGTCGAACCAGCGCGGCTGGGTTGCGTCTTCGGAACCAGCAAAGGGAGTCTGTTCGCAGCGACGGAACTCTGGAGCCAGCACTCGAAGGATCCCTCGTTCGCGCTGCGTACGCTGCTCGGCCCGGCGGTGAGCGCCCAAGCCATCGCGGCGGAACGGCGCTTGAGCGGACCGGTGTTGTGCCCGGTCGCGGCATGCGCCACGGGCGTCGCCGCGGCCTTGCGCGGAGCCGAACTGATTCGGCAGGGGGATTGCGACGCAGTGATCGCGGGGAGCGCCGATGACTCGCTGCACCCACTGGTTTTGGCCTCGTTCCAGCGTTTAGGGATCCTGGCTCCGCCTGAGCACCCGGAGACCGCCAGTCGTCCCTTCGATCGCCGTCGGCGGGGATTCGTCGTCGGCGCCGGTGCTGGATGCTTGATCCTGGAACGTCGCAGCCACGCCCAGCGGCGCGGGAAGCAGTGGTACGCGGTCGTCGGTCCGGGCCGACTCCAGAGCGACCCCACCGGAATAACGTCCTTGGATACTTCCGGGAGCGTTCTGGCGCACATGATCAAGAGCTGCTGGAAGTCATTCGATCCCTCAGCAGCGACAGTGCCCGACGTGGTCAACCTCCACGGTACCGGGACGCGGCAGAATGATCCCGCCGAATGCCGCGCGCTCCAATTGGTCTTTGGCGATCGCCTGGCCAGCGTCAGTTGCGGCAGCCTGAAGGGTGGACTGGGACATTTGCTCGGAGCCGCAGGGAGTGTGGAGCTCGGTCTGTGCTGCCTGATGCTGCGGGACCAGATTGTGCCGGCGACCGTCAATCTGAATGACGTTGACGACGACTGCCGCCTCTCCTGGGTGAGAAACCAACCCGTGCGGCGCTCGATCGAGTCACTCCTCAAGATCTCCCTGGGATTTGGAGGTCAACAGGCGGTTCTGCTGCTCCGGCGCGGACCGCTCCAGGGGCATGCGCCGGAGCGTCCGACAGCGTAAAGCATTGGTCGCACATTTCTTGTCACGACGCGGCAGGGCCTGTCACGGGCCTGGAATTGCCGAAGTTTGATCTGCTGCGGCCAAAAGGTCGCCAGACTGGCACCTGAGATGCATACTACGATGGATGTTGGGCGAGACACGCCAATTACGCACACAAAACAGGCACAGAAGCCCGCAATACACGCACATGCTGGCGTTTCCCCGCAAGTTGCGGTGAAAAATTGCGATGCCGCACGATAGAACCTTGGAAGCGCGGTTGACTTTGCTATACTGTTGTGCTGACGACGCCAGATTCTCCTGCAATTCGAGGTTGCTGTGCAGGCCCGGACTTTGCCGGCTTCAGGTGCCCGACCGACGATGAGTACGCATCCCGTATCGACCGTCCCCGGACGACTTGATGCACCTGTCATGGATGGCATGATCGGCTCCAGCGAGGCGATGCGGGATGTCTATCGACTGACCCGCCAAGTCGCAGCGAGCTCGGCCACCGTACTTCTTCTGGGAGAGACCGGGACGGGGAAAGAGCTCGTGGCCCGCGCGCTCCATGAATTGAGCCATCGCGCGACTGGCCCATTCATTCGCGTCAACTGCGGGGCGCTCAGCGAAAGCCTGCTCGAAAGCGAGTTGTTCGGACACGTCAAAGGGGCCTTTACGAACGCCTATGAGAATCGGACCGGACGGTTCGAAGCGGCCCACGGGGGCACCATTTTCCTGGATGAAATCAACTCCATGAGCTTTACGCTGCAGGTCAAGTTGCTGCGCGTGCTCCAGGAACAGGAGTTCGAGCGGGTCGGCGATTCCAAGACGATCCGGGTGGATTGCCGGATCGTCGCCGCGACGAACCGGGATCTGACCGACGAAATTGAAGCCGGACGCTTCCGCGAGGACTTGTATTACCGGCTGAATGTCGTCCCGGTCTACCTGCCGCCGCTGCGCGATCGAACTGATGATATTCCTCCCCTCGTGCACCACTTCGTGAAGCGCTATGCGGCGACCAACAATCGACCGGTTCCGCGGGTGCCCGAAGATGTCCTGAATGTCCTCAAGACTTACGCCTGGCCCGGCAATGTGCGGGAACTGCAAAACAACGTCGAGCGGGCCATTGTTCTCTGCCAGGGGGACGAACTGAGCATCGACGTATTTCCGCCGCATGTTCGCGGCCTCGCTCCAATCCGCTTGGGAAGGGCCAAGTCGGGAACGCTCAACACCTTGTGCAGCGAGTTGGTGACGCTGGGACTCACAGAAGCGGGCGAAGAGTCGACCGAAGTTCACGAGCGGGTCGTGTCACTGATTGAACGCGAGTTGATTCTGCAGGTGCTGCGCTCCTGTCAGGGAGTCCAAACCAAGGCGGCGACCCGTCTGGGCATCAATCGCAACACGTTGCACAAGAAAATCGAAGACTACAAGCTGGAAGGCGAGGCGCGTTGACCCCTCCGACAGCGGGAGCGGCCGTGATCAGCGGGAAGCCCTTCGGAAGTCCGATCCGGGTTGTTTTTCCCCGGCGACCGGCGACAATTATCGCAACCCCGCGCCTTGCGTCTGCAAACCCGGCTGGCCGATGCTGAACGTCAGTGTAGTCTGCTTCCTTGCCAGTTATCTGCTCGCCTTCGGGCTGGAGTGGACGCGGTTCGTCCCGCGCAACGCAACCGGCGGGTGGCTCACGATCATCGCCGGAGTTGCCGGCTTCGTCGCCCAGACCCTCTATCTCTTGATGAGGTCTCAACAAACACTTCTGCCGCCGCTCCTGAGTTCGATGCAGGACTGGCTGCTGGTGCTCGCATGGCTGATGGTGTTGATCCACCTGTTCGTGACGCTGGCAGATCGGGAGCTGGCATTGGGCTTCATCATGTGGCCGCTCACGATCGGCCTGATTGTCGCCGCGCAGTTCGTGACGGCGGGACCGGGTCCAACGGCCAATGTTCATCGCAACTGGACGATGCTGCATGTCGCGCTGCTGGTTTTCGGAATCGCCGGAGTGTCCGTGGGTTTCGTCGTCAGCCTGCTGTACTTGTGGCAGCATCGCCGGATGAAGCTCCGGACTTCTTCGAGCGTCGGTCTGGGATTGCCCAGCCTCGAACGTCTGGCCCGCGTCAACCGCTGGTCTTTGCTGGTGTCGATTCCGCTGCTGACATTCGGGATGGTGACGGGAGTGGGTCTCAGTTTGGCCCGGAACTCGCAGACCCAGATCCGCGATGTGTCGCAGGATCCGATTGTGCTGGCCAGCGGGGTCTGCTGGCTGCTGATGTCCGCCGTCTTCGTCTGGCTGCTGGCGGGCAAACGACCCGCTGGACGCCAGGTGGCCCTCCTGACCGCATGGGCTTGCGGCTTTTTGCTTCTGACCACCGTGGGGGCTCAGGTCCTCACGCAAGCGATCTCTTCTTCCTCGGTTCATGGCCCGCATCCGCGAACGCCGGGAGCCGTTGGTGGGGAGAACGGACCGTGAATCTGTGTGTGGTGTACCTCACGCATCAAACCGCGTCTTTGGCACTCCGCGAAAGACTGGCATTTCCGAATCCCGAGGTGCTCGCGCAGGCGTACGCGCAATTGGAGCACCTGTATCCGCAACTGGAGGTCGTGATTCTCTCGACCTGCAACCGCGTCGAGCTGTATTGCGCCCAGCCCCCCACACATTCGCTCCCCTCATTGTCGCAGTTCGCGCAGTTTCTGTCGGAATTTCATGGCGTCCCTCAAGACGATTTCGTCGGCGAGTTACGGGAGTTGACTGGCCCCCCGGTGGTGCGGCACCTGTTCGAAGTCGTCTCCAGCCTCGACAGCATGGTTCTTGGCGAACCACAAATCGTGAACCAGGTCAAGGATGCTTATCGACGCGCGGAGGCCTGCGACGCGTGCGGACCATTGACGCATGCGTTGTTTCAGGGGGCGATTCGTGCTTCCAGTCGGGTCCGCACCGAAACCAAGCTCTCCGAGGGGCGAGTTTCGATCGCCAGCGTCGCGGTGGGAGAGTTCGCTCGCAACATCTTCGACAGTTTCAGCGATAAGCTGGTGTTGATCATCGGTGCGGGCGAAATGGCGGAGGAGACGCTGCGTTACCTGAAAGACGAAGGAGTTCGTGAAGTTGTGGTCGTCAATCGCAGTTCGGACCGGGCTGCGCGACTCGCGACGGAATTCGGAGGCGTCTCAGTTCCCTGGGCGGAGCTCGACCGCTGGCTGGGCCGAGCCGACGTCATTGTCAGCACGACGGGGGCGGAACGCCCGATCGTGGATGCATCGCGGTTTCAACAGGCCCGTCAGGCACATCGGGAGCGGGCGGCCATCGTCCTGGATCTCGGCGCTCCCCGCGACTTCGATGTCCGCGTCGGCGACTTGGAAAATGTCTTCCTCTACGACATCGACAGCCTGCAGCAGACGTGCGAGGAGAATCGCAAGGCCCGGAGCCGCGAGATCCACAAAGCCCACGTCATCATTGAAGAGGAGACGTCGATCTTCCTGGCTGAGTTCTATCGCCGCGCTTCCAGCGATCTGGTTGTGAAGCTCCGCGAGGGCTGGCACGAATTGGCGCAACAGGAACTGGAAAAACTCTTCCGCAAGTCATCGCATTTTGATGACGCCGACCGTGAGGCGATTGAGCGAACCGTGGAACGCATCGTCAACAAGCTGCTGCACCCTCCGCTTGAGGCGCTGCGCGACGAATCCAAAGATGGCCAGCCGCATGGCCTGCTCAACGCCCTCAAGCGACTGTTTGGCCTGTGAGGCCCCGCGCCGTCGCGAGCATTTCCTCGTCGTGAAGAACCGGCAACCGCTCGTGAGGGGAGTTCTTGCAGTTGCCCATCGGACCGATTGCTCGCCAGTCTGTCGTCGACGTATAATCGTGCACACTCGAAGCTGACCCTATGAATGGTGAGTCGGTGTCTGCATTGCCGCGAATTTTGGTGCTCGGTTCGGAAGAATCGGGTGCACTGACGAGCGAGTTGAAATCGAGCCTGGAAGCAGGGTTCGAGGTTGTCTGCTGGCAAGCAGCGCCGCAGTGGCCGGAAGCCCCTGAAGGCGACTTTCGTTGCGTCGTGCTGTGCAGCACCCCTTCCCAGTCGCTGCCGGATCTGCTCCAGTTCGAGGGAATTTTGCAGCACCTGCCGCAGGGAGTGGCGGTCATCGATCGCGAGTTCCGCGTGCAGTGGTGCAATAGCCGGCTGCAGACCATCATCGGGCGAACCGAGATTATCGGGGTCAATTTTCACGACGTCTTCGGAGCCCCCGAGGTCGTGGGACCGGCGTTTTCCCCGTTTGAGGCCGACGGTGAATTCGGTGGAGCCACCACCTTCAGCGCCGGGGAGAAGACCTTTTACGAAATCGTCGCGGCCCCCGTTTTCGCTGCGGAAGTGAGATTCGCGGAACTTGCGGTCGTGACCGTGCGCGACGTCTCCGAAGAAATGATCGCCCGGCAGAAACTGAAGGCGATCTACCAGGCCGGCCTGGAACTGGGCGAGTTGACGGCGGAAGACCTTGTCGAATTGAGCGTGGAAAACCGCATCGAACTTTTGAAGGAAAAAATCGTTAAGTTCACCAAGGATGTGCTGGAGTTTGAGACTGTCGAGGTCCGGTTGCTCGACCGACGCACGAATGAACTTGAACTGCTCCTGCACGTCGGCATGACCGATGAAGCCACCCGTCGGCGACTCTACGCCGAGAAACAGGGGCACGGCGTCACCGGGTACGTGGCGGCGACGGGGGTCAGCTATCTTTGCGAAGACACCGCCCGCGATCCGCTATATCTCCAGGGGGCCGCCAATTCCCGCAGTTCGCTGACCGTGCCGCTGTTCATCCACGATCAGATCCTCGGTACGTTCAACGTCGAGAGCAAACAGCTGCGCGGGTTCACGCACAACGATCAGCAGTTTCTGGAGCTCTTCTGCCGCGAAGTGGCGATCGCCCTGAACACTCTGGAGTTACTGGTCGCCGAGAAACTCTCGACGGCGACGGAAAGCACCGATCTGATCCTACGGGAAATGTCCCAGCCCGTCGATGAAATCCTCAACGACACCGCCTGGATTCTGGAGCGTTACATCGGCCACGATCCCGCGGTTTGCGAGCGATTGCAGCGTGTATTGAAACACACCCGCAGCTTGCGGCAGCTCGTGCATCGAGTGGGGGAGACCATCGCCCCCAAGGTGACGAATCCCCCGGTGATGCTGCGTCCTCAGCGCCCGAAGCTTCGCCAGAAGCGGGTGCTCGTCGTCGACAATGATGAGTCGGTTCGCATCGCCGCCCACGAGTTGCTGGGCCGCTTTGGCTGCGAAGTGGAGACGGCCCATCACGGTGAAGAGGCGCTCCTGATGGTTCGCAGCTTTCATTACGACGCCGTGATCGCCGATATTCGTCTCCCAGACATGACTGGATACGACTGTTTCGTGCGGGTCCGCGAGATCAACGAGCATTTGCCGGTGATCTTGATGACCGGATTCGGATATGACCCGGCACATTCCATCGTCAAAGCGCGGCAGATGGGACTGAAGTCTGTGCTGTATAAGCCCTTCCGTCTCGACCAACTCTTGAAAGAGCTGGAAACCGCCGTTACTTCCCCCACCGAAGCCCAGGGATAGCCATCCCGGGGTTACCATGAGCGCTCAACGCGCTGCTGGAAATCTAGTCATAATGCTGCGCACGCTCCTGAAGTCGAAGATCCATCGCGCCACCGTCACGGATGCCAACCTGCATTACGAGTGGAGCGTCACGATCGACGCGGACCTGCTGCGGTTGGCGAACATCGCCGAGTTTGAGCAGGTCTACATCTACAATGTCACCAATGGGAACCGTCTGGAAACCTATGCCATGGTGGGCGCCGCCGGCAGCGGAATCATCTGCATCAACGGAGCGGCGGCGCATCTCGTCAACACGGGCGACCTGGTGATCATCTGCAGCTACGGTCAGTTTGATGAAGTGGAAATCCCCGCTTTTCGCCCAAAGGTCGTGCTGGTGGATCCGGACAACCGTCCGACTTCAGGAAAATCCTAACCCTGCCGCACTTATGGCCCGGGAAACGGACGCAGCCTGCCCCGAACCGGCAGGAATCGCCCGACCACGCCGAAACTGGTTTTGACAGTCGCGGCGGTTGGAACTAAAGTTCGCCGCCGCGCGGAGGTCACGGATGACAACAGCGGCTGGCTCCGGGAAGAATGCTGTCCCGGCGTAAATTTGCCTTGGTCCAGGGAAGGCCCAGAGTGACAACGCCGCGCCATGTGCTGGTGATTGACGGTCCGTCGGAAACCGAGACGGTGCTGCGGGCGGTCCTGGAACCACGGGGGGCCGTCGTTGAACGCACCCGCACACATGGGCTCGCACAGGCCTGGGGGTCACGGGAGGAGCCGGATGTTGTCGTCGTCGACATGGACGGCGATGATGCTGAGCATGCGGCAGTCTGGCCGTCAGCACCACATGTGGTCATCGGATCGGCCCGTGTCACGGTGGACGATGTTCAGACGCGTTTTCTGCAAAAACCCTATCAGTATCCAGAACTGATTCGGGCGATCGAAGACCTCCTCGCACCGCGCGACGCCGCCTGAGCGTCGACGCGATCGAGACTCCCACCCTGTGCACTCTCCGTCGCGCGTTGAGCACCACGGATGCCTGTGCGGTTCTCGTGGAACGCTGCGAGAATTCCGGGAACTTCCACTCGGTGAGAGCGTCACATCTTCTTCACAAGACGATTCCGGGAAGTCGCTATACTGGAGCGATGGCACGGATTGTCAGCTCGCTCGCGGGCGTTGCTCTACGGAATGCACCATGAAGAAACTGCTGGTTGTGTCGGGACTCTTTCCCTTGTTGTTCTTGTTCGGCGCCTGGTGGTTGATGGCTTCGGAACCGGCTTCGGAGTCCCAGATGCGCGCGGCCGCTCGCAAGAAGCTGAACGAAGGGAATTTCGCCGAAGCCTACCACGCGCTCCGCAAGCTGGTGCACAACCCCGCCAGCGACCCACGGCAAACAGCAGACGACATCCCCCTGGCAATTCAGGCATTGCAGAACCTTGGCCGCATCGACGAAGTCGACGCCTTTCTCAACAACGCCGCGGAGGCCCACGCCAAACACTGGCGCGTCTTGCAAGCCGCCGCCATGCAACTGCAAAACATCGAACATTTCGGCCACGTGGTTGCGGGAGAATTCTCGCGTGGTCATCGCCACGGCGGCAGGGAGTTCGTCAGCTGCAATGATCGTGACCGGGTCACGTCTTTGAAATGGCTGCTGCAGGCGTTGCCGCTGGTCAATGATGAGCCGGATAAAGAAGCCGCCGGGCGATTTTATGTTGACTTCGCGCAGATCCTGCGTGGCGAGAGCTTTGGTCGTGAAGCGTGGAAGTTGCAATTGCTGACCGACACCGCCGTGTTGCCCGATTACGAACCGGGTGGTCGCTGGTGGGGCGGTGGCGAGACCCGCGGTGCGCCGGTCGACGCCGAGGG
>JANRLN010000613.1:0-6191 GCA_033762515.1 Planctomycetaceae bacterium | reverse complement strand
CTGTCGTCTGTGTGGTAGAAGCCGAGGTCTGGGCCGACCGGTCGCGTTGTTGTTTCGCGGCCGCCTGGACCCCTTCGCAAGGTGAGATGCCAGTATTCGAAGAAGGTAGTTTCGGCGATCTCGCCGCTCGCTCTCAGAAAGACTGCGGGAATCCGCAGGAGGTGCGTCATGCAGCAGCAAATCAACATTCACAACGCGACCATCAACGCCTTTGCCAGCTTCGAGTTCGGCCAGGCCGTCGTCGTTACGAATGCCGCTGCGCACGCAACCCTGCCCACCCAGCATGCAGTCTTGAAATGTTCCGATCCCGAGAAGTCGGGAAGCGGATCGCTAGGACGCTGGCGCGGTACAGAGATGCTGCGCGGTCGACGGTCCACGACGGGGCGCTCAAAGGTAGGCCAGGTCGTAACCGTAGATCCGGGCAGAGAGTATCCGATGCCCGCCGTTGTGGCGATGCCGCCGGCCCTCTGGGCCACCTGGGTGCTGGGCCAGCCGCTCTGCGGCTGAGTTCACACCGTTCGGGACCACTTCTCTCGAACCCCGCAGGTGACGCGGAACTCGCAGGCTTTGTGCGCCGCCCTCGCGCGTCATTTGACGGCGAGGCGGCCAACATCGCTCTCGTGATGTTCCGTTTCGCGATCGCTCGTTGACCAGCTTGCTGCTGGTTCGCCAGCGCTCGCACGCCTGCGTCCCTCGAGAATTTCCTCCTCCGCGCCATCCCCCAGGACTGGTATGGCGAGGTTCTGAGAAAGCGAGCTTCCATCATGGAAACGAAGGAAATCGTGCAGTTGGTGACCGCCGCGCAGGCCGGCGATCGGCAGGCGTTTGGTCAACTGGTGACACATTTTGAGTCGAGCGTGTTCGCGGTGGCGTTGCGTCGGCTGCGAAACCGGACGGAAGCCGCCGAGCTTTCGCAGGATGTGTTCATCCAGGCGTACCGCAAACTTGATCAGCTGCGCGAGCCCGAGCGGTTCGCCGGCTGGTTGAAGCGGATCACCGTGCGAATGGCGATCAACCGGGTTGTTCGTCGGCCTCCGGAAACGGCGCAGGATCCGTCGATCCTCGGTGCGCGCAGCGGCGCCTCGGGGACTCCGCTGGAAAACCTGCTGTCCGGCGAGCGGGCTGAGGAACTCCGCAGCGGTTTGGCGCGGCTGCGGGCGCTCGACCGCAACACGTTGCTGGCCTTCTACTTCGAAGGTCAGTCGTTGATCGAAATGAGTGATCGGTTTCGTAGCCCGGTCGGCACGATCAAGCGGCGGCTGCACACGGCGCGCAACCGGCTGCGTGAGGAACTCGCGCAACTGCAGCCCGCCTGAATCACAGCAGCCCGGCTGTTCTCCAACAGCCGGGCTGCTTGTGTTTTGAGAGACCAAGACGTTCCAAATCTCAAGCACCGAATCTCAAAGAAAACTCGAACTCCAAACTCGCATGCGCTGACCGGGAAATGAGACTTGGAAGTTGGTCCTTGTTTGGGACTGGGAAGTTGCGAGTTGGAACTTGGGATTGAGAACTCCGCCGCCGGTCTGCCGTGACGACGCGACCCTTATCGGCAGGCGGTCGCCCGTCGCGGCGGTGGGCGGTCGCCCGATGGTGCGTTCCAGCCGAACTCGGCCCACCAGTTCCGCAATTGCTGCAAGGCCTCTGGCGGAAATTCGCGAGAAACGGTCAAGCGGATTCGTCCCGAGCGGGTGCGGAATCCAGAGATGCTGCCCGATGCAACTCCGTGCATTCCGCAGATCGACTCCGCCTGGTCGACGCAGGCCTGCGTGACGGTTCCGGAAATCACCCGCACTCGCCCCGCACGGACCTTCAGCAAAAACAACGGCTTTGGTCGCACGGCCCAGTAAAGCGCGGCTGCCGCCACTATCAGCACCGTCAGATCGATGACTGCGTCCATCTTGCGCCCCGACCGCTCAGCGTATCCTGATCAAAGTGCGATTCCAAGAAATTCCTCAGCGGTTTCCGCCGGACTTGATGTTGACGGAATGGGCAGGATTCAGAAAAATCCCGCCGCTTCCGGGAATGACTCAAGTTCCTGGATGCAGACCCCTCACTCCTCCCAACTCCGGGGCGAACTGTGAACCCACTCAGCGTTTGCCTGCTGCTCATCTGGGCGGCGGAGCCGATGGAATCTCCGTCACCGGCGGTCTATCGGTTTTCTCCCCAGCTCGCCGCAGCGATTCGCGGTCAGAGTCCTGATCCCGTTTACGATCCGTTTGCAGGGACCGGGCCGGTGCTGGAAGCCCCCGTTCCCGCCGGCGCCTACGATCCCTACAGTGCCTTTGGCGTTCCGCCGGCGCAAGATCCCTTCATGTATGGAGGTGACCCGGCGCTGAGTCTGCCGGGAGCCGTCGGTCCGGGCACCATTTACACCGGGGTCGTCGGTCCTCAGCCGTATCGCTTTGGGTACATTCCCAAGATGGAGATGGGCTACATCCCGCAGGCGGAGTCCGAAGACGCATTTCAGTCCGACGTCGAGATGTTTGAATTCGATTCCGAACTGCGACACAACGCTCCGTTCGCCCCCGGCTGGATTTTTTCGACAGCCGCACAGTTTGATTACCGGGCCTGGAATTTCGGCGGGAATCCGTTCGGCAATCTGTTCGGCGCTCAGGCGTTCGGCAACAACGGGCGGGTCAATCTGTTTCGCTTCGGGCTCGACATGGAACTGATCAAGGTCAAATCGAACGGCTGGACGTTCGATTTCGACTTCAACCCCTCCATCAACACCGACACCGAAGACACGCTCACTTCCGACGCCTGGAACTTCGACACCCGGATCGCCGCGACCTATCAGATCGACCAGGTCTGGACGCTCGTGCTGGGCGTGCAGTATTGGGACCGGGTCGATGACATTGTGATCCCGCACGCCGGGGTGGTGATCACCCCCAGTGACATCTGGGAATTGCGGTTGCTGTTTCCCAAGGCCCGCATCAGCCGGTTCGTCGGTCACTTCTGGGGCGGACATCACTGGCTCTATGTCTCCAGCGAGTACAACGTCGAAGCCTATCAGTTCGACACCAAGAGCGATTTCTTTGGACGTCGCAATCGCGTGCAGTATGAAGACTGGCGGCTGGCGCTCGGTCTCCGCAGCGACCATGTGGACTTCGAGAAATTCCTGGAAGTCGCCTGGGTCCTCGACCGCAACTTCGAATTCGAAAAAGACTTCCCCAAGGTCGATGTCGGCGACCAGGTGCTCGTGCGCGGCGGCATTCGGTTCTAGATCCACGTTGACATTGCGAAGCCCGGGGATCGCGATCCCTGGGCTTCTTTGGTTTCATGACGGATCACATCACGGAAGGAGCATCTCGTGTCCGCGCTCGCCATCATTCTCGCCGCCGGAAAAAGCACCCGCATGAAGTCGGCGCTGCCGAAAGTGCTGCACGAAGTCTGCGGCAGACCGATGATCGACTATGTCGTCGATGCCGCGCGCGCCGCGGGGGCCGCGCAGATCGTGGCAATTGTGGGACATCGCTCCGATCTCGTGCAGGCTTCGCTGTCGCGTCACGCGGGGATTGAATTCGCGCTTCAGGCCGAACAAAAGGGAACCGGCCACGCGGTGATGATGTGCCGCGCACAGCTGGCGGCCCACCACGGGCCCGTGCTCGTCCTCGCCGGGGATACGCCGTTGCTGCGTCGGGAGTCGCTGGCCGGGTTGCTGACCTCGCTGCAAGATCAACACGCCGCCGCGATTATCGGCACCGCTGTGACTCCCGCCAACCAGGGCTTGGGGCGCATCGTCCGCGACGGGTCGGGAGCGTTCGTCAAAATCGTTGAGGAGAAAGACGCCTCCGCCGACGAGAAGCGGATTCAGGAAGTTAACACCGGATGCTACGCGTTTGATTCACAGCGTCTGCTGACGGCGCTCGACCAGATCCGACCCGACAACGCTCAGGCGGAGTACTACCTCACGGATTGTCCCAAAGTGCTGCTCAACGCCGGACATCCCGTGCTCGCCCTGCAAGCCTTTGACATCGTCGAGGCCTTGGGCGTCAATACGCGAGTTCAGTTGGCCGAGGTGACGCGCACGATTCAACACGCAACGCTTCAGCGGTTGATGCTGTCCGGCGTCACCATCGTGAACCCCGAGCAGACGCAGATCGACCCGCGGGCCGAGATTGGTCCAGACACGGTGATCGAACCCTTCACCATCATCCGCGGCCGCGTGCAAATCGGCGGCGACAGCCGCATCGGTCCGCACGTCGTCATCGAAGACGGTGTGTCGCTCCCCTCCGGCAGCCGAATCGGGCCGTTTCAGCACCTCCGCGGACCGTGAATCGCCGCCGCGGGAGATGTTCGGCAGCTCGTCCGACGCCGGATGCCCTTGCCTGCCGCGCTAGCCGACGCGTCACTTTCGCGGGTATCATCTGCCGCACTGAGGGCGACACGCACGTCGCACGCAACGAGACGGCAATTCGCGGGATGATCAACTATGACGGGCGTCTGGAATTGGGCACTGGCTGTCGGCGGCCTCGCGTTATTGACGTCGACGGCGGCGGGTGCGGAACCAGCAGCAACGGGGCCGCGCATCCCCGGTTTCGAGCGTTTCTTTGCGAACGGTGAGGCCGATGCCGCGGCGGGCGGACGACTTCTGATCTCGGAGCTCAATTGCCGCTCCTGTCATCCGGCGGAAAACCATGCAGGTCCCGTCGGCGACAAGCAGGCCCCGATTCTCGACAAGGTCGGCGACCGTGCCCGGCCGGAATGGATTCAGGCGTTCCTCACCGATCCGCAGCAGGCCAAACCGGGCACGACGATGCCGGATGTTTTCAGCGGGCTGACGGAGGATGTGAAGCGGCAGCAAATCACAGCGCTCACGCACTTCCTCGTCGGCACGGGATCGATCAGCGACACGCACCCGGATGCCGCATCGGCCAAACGAGGGTTGAGCCACTTCCGGCGCGTCGGCTGCGCGGCGTGCCACGACTCCCCCGCAGACGGCGCGACGCCGCTCGCGACGTCCGTTCCGTTTCCCGTATTGGGTCAGAAGTATTCGATTCAGAGTCTCGCGACCTTTCTCAAGGATCCCTTGGCCGTGCGACCATCGGGGCGCATGCCCGCTCTGGGACTGAAGGACGAAGAGTACCGCGACCTGGCAAATTACTTCCTCCGCGACCGGGAAGTGGCGGCGAATGTCGAGTTCACGACCTATCAGGGTTCGTGGGAGAAGCTGCCCGATTTCGAGAATGTGAAGCCCGACAAGAAGGGAACCTCGGCTGGATTCGATCTGTCGGCGGCCGGTCGTGAGAACAACTTCGGCATGCGATTCAGCACCCATCTTTTCATCAAGACCGCCGGTGAGTATCAGTTGATCCTCGGTTCCGATGACGGGAGCCGGCTGCTGATCGATGGCGAGGTGGTCGTGAACGCTGACGGCATCCATCCGCACGAGGAGAAACGGTCCTCTCGCCGGCTGGAAGCGGGCTGGCACCCGGTCGTTGTGGAATACTTTCAAGGGGGCGGCGAATGGACCCTGGCGGTCGAGATCGAGGGCAACGGCCTGATCCGTCAGCCCCTCGCGGGTCTGGTGGCGCTGTCGACCGAGACGCCTTTGGCGGAACAGTCGAAGGACCACTTCGCTGTCGATGTGGAACTCGCCAGGCAGGGGCAAACGTTGTTTGCTTCCCTGGGGTGCGCCAACTGCCATCAGTTGAAGCGCGATGACAAACCGATCGCCGCCGCCAAGTCGGCCAAGCCTTGGAAGGAACTCACGGGAACCGGCGGCTGTTTGAGCGCCACCCCCGCCGTCGGCGTGCCGAACTATCGATTCGCCCCGCGCCAAGTGGCCGCTATCGTCGCCGCGCAGTCGTCCGCGCCTGCGGAAACAACGCCGCAGGAAGAGATCCACACGACAATGGCCGCCCTCAACTGTTACGCCTGCCATCGACGGGGCGAAGTGGGGGGCGTCGAAGAGGCACGCAACGCCTCGTTCACTTCAACCCAGCCGGAAATGGGGGACGAAGGCCGCCTGCCGCCGGCGCTCACCGGAGTCGGTGATAAGCTGCGGGACGACTGGTTGAAGCAAGTCCTCGAGCAGGGGGCCAACGACCGCCAGAACTACATGCAGACCAAGATGCCCAAGTTCGGCGGCCGCAATGTGGGACATCTCACCGCGGCTTACATCGCGATCGATCGCCAACCCGATTCCGCCCCGAAGCCGGAATTCACCGAGCCGGATTATCGCATAAAGG
>JANRLN010000612.1:0-2579 GCA_033762515.1 Planctomycetaceae bacterium | reverse complement strand
CTGGTGCGTCACGAACACTACGACCACCTCTACTACGGCTTCGCACAACTCGCCTGCGTCAAACTGCTGATGAAACGCCTGCTGGCCTTATGAAATACGCTCTGGGCATTCGTGGAACTTTTCAGGAATGTGATGCAATTCCGATCTGGCTATAGCCATGCATGTGCCGAAACGATGGCACGTTGAATCAATGGGCCGCTCGACATATTACACTCTTGAATTGTTGGATGGGTGACAAGGACCATTTTTGAGCCTCTTGTAGAATTGAGCTATCCTTGACAGAAACTCGATCAAAACACCCGCAAGCGAACCAACTTGATGGCATTTAGGGAAGGCTCGCGATCCGCGTGGTGTGTGCGTCCGTCCATGTCCTTGCACGGCTACTTCGCGCCGGGCGGGGACAGATGCTGCGCAAGAGTATAACACGATCAAAACACCTCCGGCTTCAGCAGCGGGAAGAAAATACCATCCCGGATCGTCTGCGTGTTCGTCAGCAGCATCACTAGGCGGCCGATGCCGCTTGTTGGCGCGAACGGGTTGTCAGCGGTCACTTGTACGGCTCCAACCCTGCGGGCAGGCCGACGCGCATGAAGAAACGGGCGAAGGCTTGGGAGAAATGTTCCAGGAATGGCGATTCCAGTCGCCAGCGATCTCCCACGGAAGAGGCGTATTGTTCCAGGTAGTCCAAGGGCAGGCTGATGATCTGGCCAAAATTCACCACGAACGCGGACCGGTTATTGTCCGGCGATTCGGGTGACGCGAGGAGATGCAGTCCTTCCATGCGTCCCTTGCGGACGGCTTCCCAGGCTCCCTTCTTCGCAAATGACGGGTTGGCGGACTCGAATTCGCCCAATGTGTGGATTGGACACAACGCAACGTGCTCGGCCTTTCGGTTGACCAAGTCGCAGCTTTGCGTCATCACGATCAATCGGGCGCTCAGCACCTCTTCCTCGGTCGGTTGCCCGCGATCCCAGTCCCCCGGGAACAATGGGAGTTGACATTCCGGCAGCAAGTCTCCCTGGGCGAGTTGTGATCCGCTGGTTCGACGCCACCAAACGACCATCATTCCGCGTCCTCGTCGTATTCGTACGACATCGGACGGAGCGTCCCGACGTGCCGGTAGACCACGCGACGCCGACCCACGACCTTCAGGGGAACCGAACGATAGGAAAGTTCGTCCAAATCGATGAGATCGACAACGGCGTCCGCAAGTTTGCGAGCCGACACATCGTCCACGCCCGATGACCGAGCGTCGACCCGTGGAAGACTGGATGGCAGCGCATCGACGATGGGGGGACTATCGTCCATGTTTCATTCCCGCAACAAATGTCTGGCCAGATTATTACATCATAGGCTGCGGCGCGTCACGCTCAAAATCCCTACGGCCGAGTCTCTTAGAGCGTGCGCCGCCACGCCCCCTACGAGAACACCTCCGGCTTCAAGAGCGGAAAGAAAATCACATCCCGGATCGTCTGCGTGTTCGTTAGCAGCATCACCAGGCGGTCGATGCCGATCCCCATGCCGCCTGCGGCCGGCATGCCGACTTTCAGGGCGCGGACGAAGTCGTGGTCCATCTTTGCCATCGAGTCCTCTTCGGCGAGTCCCTGCAATTGCGTTTTGAAGAGGTCTTCCTGCAGCCGCGGGTCGTTGAGTTCCGTGTAGGCGTTGGCGACTTCTAACCCGTCGACGAAGAGTTCGAAGCGTTCGGCGATCTCCGGTTGGCCGGTCTTGCGCTTGGTCAGCGGGCACATGCTGGCTGGGTAGTCGATGACGAACACCGGGCCGATCAGGGCGTCTTCGACCGTGGCTTCGAAGACGTCGTTGACGATCACGTCGGGGTGGCGGTTGGCCGTGGGGATCTTCAGTTCCTGAGCCTTCAGCGCCACGGCGTTCGCGTCGTGCATGTCGCACCCAGCGTGTTCGCGGAAGAGGTCGCCGTACTTGGCGCGCTGGAAGGGCGGGGTGAAGTCGATGGTCTTGTCGCCCCAGGGGACGACGGTCACGCCGTTGGCGGCCAAGGCGGCCTGGCTGATGATCTTCTCCGCGAGGTCCATCATGGTCTCGTAGTTGCCGTACGCCTGGTACAGCTCAATCATCGTGAACTCGGGGTTGTGCGTGCTGTCGACCCCTTCGTTGCGGAAGACGCGGCCGATTTCGTAGACCCGTTCGATGCCGCCGACCATCAGCCGCTTCAAGTGCAGTTCGAGCGCGATCCGCAGGTAGAGGTCGATGTCGAGGGCGTTGTGATGGGTGATGAACGGCCGGGCGGCCGCCCCGCCGGCGATGGCGTGCAGCACCGGAGTTTCGACTTCGAAGTACTCCTGCGACTTCAGCGTGCCGCGGACCGAATCGATGATTTTCAACCGCTTGAGCATGCGGTCGAGAACCCCTTCGCTGTAGATCAGGTCGGTGTAGCGCTGGCGGAGGCGGGTCTCCATGTCCTCCAGGCCGTGCCACTTCTCGGGGGGATTGGCCAGCGACTTCCCGAGGATCACCAGCGACTTGGCGAAGACGGTCTTTTCGCCCGTCTTGGTGAGCTTGAGGACGCCGTCGACGCCGATGTTGTCGCCGCGGTCGAG
>JANRLN010000611.1:0-27928 GCA_033762515.1 Planctomycetaceae bacterium | reverse complement strand
GTGACGACGATCAGCGTTCCCAGCGGCCAGACGGTGGTCTTGGGGGGATTGATCACTTCGCGAACGGACGAAGTCCACCGCAAGGTGCCGTGGTTGGGCGATATCCCCGTCTTGGGCTACGCCTTCCGCTACGACTTCCTGCAGACCCGACGCACCGAGCTCCTCATCTTCCTCACGCCGCGCATTATCTGGGACGACGCTGAAGCCGAACACATCAAAGATGTCGAGATGGCCCGCATTCACTTCATCGAAAGTGAGGCGGAGGAGATGCACGGCCCGCTTCGCGGCGTGCCTGCCGAAGAGATGTACCCGAACGGCGGGCTTGATCCGAACTATCCCATGCCGCTGCGGGGTTATCCTGAAGGAGCGATCATCGAGCAGCGGCTGCCGAATGAGGAAGCGTCGCCGGATCCGCAGAGTCTTCAACCGGGAACCCCTCCAGCGCCGGCGGTTGACGTACCCCCGCCCACCCCTCCGGCGCCGATGCCCGAGGCATCCGGTGCGGTTGACCGTCCGCTGCGCGCCGTACCCGCATCCACCCAGGTTCCCTCGTCCGCTGGTGACGCCTCGACCCCGCAGCCGATCCCCGCCAACCTCAATGCGACTCCTGCGGCTCCACCTCCCCCCGCGGAAGAGGGGGTCGTTCCGGCCCGGAGTGAGATCCCGTCGTCGGCTCGGCGAACCAAATCCAAGACCTTTGACGGTCAGATCGTCCCTGTGAGCCACTGGGAGTCTTCATCAACGCTCACGGGTGGTGTGGTCAAACAGATGGTCGCGGAGTTTGAAGAGACCCCAACACCAGCACAGCCAGCGACGGTGCGAGTCCAGGCGCCGGCAGCCAAGCCCTCGAAACCAAGCCAGCCGGGAGCCGTAAAACTGGGCCGCAAACCCTGGTCATCCGTCACGCCGAAGTAATGGATTTGAGCTCACTCTCAACAGGCAAGTGATCCGGCTGCGAACTCGAGCTTCTCCCGGACTCCCAAACTCCCGCACTCCCGTGAGCCGTGCCCCGAGCGGATCGCAGAAACAGCCGCATGGTCCAGCGGCTAAGGTCACGAAGGAACCTCACCATGTCGACAGGACGTCGCACCATCGCGGGTCTCGGATTACTCGGCCTGCTGCTGAGCAGCGGCTGCGCGACGCTCGACATTCCCTGGGTCAATCAGATGCCGGAGGCCGGTCGGCGCAATCCGGTGGTGCAGATCGTCTGCATGTGGGAACCCTCGGAGGGACGTGATCCGCAGGGGGCGCCTTGTCGCGGCTTTGCCGGCCAGATTCTGTTCCTGGGCAACCGCGGCGGCACACCGGTCAAAGTCGACGGAGACGTGTCGGTCTACGTGTTTGACGATCTCGGCACTGAGGAAGAGCAGGCGACGCCGATCCATCAGTTCAATTTCGATGCCGGAGCCTGGAATCGCCATCTGCAGAAGGGGTCGCTCGGTCCGGCCTATTACTGTTTTATTCCCTACACCCGCCCCGGAAACATGGCCGCCAATTGCACGCTGCGGCTGAAGTTTACGCCGAAGGAAGGGCAGATGCTGACTTCCGACGCATCGCATATCGCCATGCGAGGCAAGGCGCGCACTCCGGAAGTCGCTGAGGAGTACGCCAGCCAGCACCCGCAGGCGTTCCACACCTCACGGCGGGACGAGGCGCGGCTGCCGCGGACGACCACCATTCCTCTCGACAGCCGCGGACGCTATCAACCGGCGGAAGACGAGCACGAGAGCAGCGTTGTTCCGGCGTCGTATTCCTCGGAAGACCGAGCGCAACAGATCCTGGACGATTTCCGTCGCGAACAGGAAGCCGCCAGCCGCCGCGGACCCGTTGATGCCCGCACATCGGCATCCCCCCGCATGAAACTGACTGGCCCACCGGCCGAAGTCATCGCTGACAGTCGTTCGGAAATGCCTGAACCATCGAGAACTTCTGCGGCGGCGAACACTGAGGACTTCCTATCGAACCATCCCCTGGCGTCCGGCGTCGATACTCCCCCGACGCAGCGGCATCCTTTACGCGAGTCTGACAATCGAGAACCGGTGTCGCGCGTTCAGGCGGCGACCGTAGATCGTTGGCTCCCTGCCAATGACGCTGACAGCAGCACTCCCCACCCTGAAGACCAAGATCTCGACCGCCAGACTTCGGCGGTGAATCGTTGATTTCGCGATGGCGTCAACCGAATGCTGCATTCCTGAAGTAGAAGGCGCTGCCGCAGGTCGTGCCCCACGAAAGTAGCCATCACGCTCCGCGCGATGAGCGGACGTCAAACTCGGTCGCCAATTGCTCAGCGATGCAGACATCTCTGATTGCTACGGATGATGGCCCTTGGCAGTGGTCGGGATGCGATACAAGCCGCTGTCGGCGGTAATGTAAAGGACGTTCGCTTCTGCGCCCCGGCCAAAGACGCAGTTGGTCGGCAGGGGTTCCATTACCAGAAACGCGGCCTCTTTGCCGTCTGGGGTGTAGACCGCAATGCCGTGTCGCGAGGCATTTCGAATGGCGGCGTAGATATGCCCTGCGGCGTCCATCGTCATGCCGTCGATTCCCATTTCCTTGCCGAAATCGACGATGACGTTTTTGGCCCCCAATGAGCCATCATCCTTGATTGGAAACGCATTCAAGGTGAAGCGAACTGGTTTTGGCGGAGTGCCCGCCGGTTCGACACCCGTGGAGCCATTGTCGGTTTCCGCGACGTACAAAGTCTTCCCGTCGGGAGCGACGCTCACGCCGTTGGGCTTCGTGATGTCTGTGGTGGCCCGATGCACGGTCCCCGAGGGATCGACGCGGTAGACGCTCTGGTGATCCAGCTCCAGCGGCTCGGGACCAACGTAGCGCGGATCGCTGAAGTAGACCCAGCCCTTGGGATGCACATCGAGGTCATTCGGGGCGTTGAAGACCTTTCCATGGAATTTGCCGACGATGGTCTTCATGGAACCATCGGGGAGAAATTCGCACAGCGCCTGATGGCCCTTGTTGGCCCCACAGGCAGCGAGCAGCCTGCCGTCGGGCGCAAATGCGAGACCGTTGCTCTGACCGCTGTCGGCGACGAACACACTGGTTTGTGTCGTCTGCGGGTCGAACTTCAGAATGCGGCCCGGCCCCTTGCCGGCAATGGCAATGTCGCTGAAGAAGACCATGCCGTCTTTGCGGGTCGCCACCCCTTCGGTGAATTCCCCGTCATTCCACAACAGTTCGAGTTGGGCATCCGCGGGAAAGATCGGGTCGGCAGCGGCGGCGCTGATACTGAAAAGGCAGACCAGCAGAGCGGCGCACAAGATCTGAGTGGGCACAGGGGAACTCCGTTTTCATCGGAAGCCCAGGGATCGCAATCCCCGGGCTTCTAGGTGTCTGGGGAGCGCTGTCGGTTATCTGTCGGCATCCTCGCGGACGCTGAACTCAAGTTTCCACCGACCCGCACCGCGAGTGCTGACGCACCACAATTCCAGCAGGCCGAGTTCAGTGATGCGGGTGTGAAACGTCACGGGAACGTAGTGGTCCTCTTCCGTGTCGTCCTTGGGAAGCGTGGCCTCCAGGGAATCCGTCTCCGCAAGGTCTTCAGGAGACCATGCCGTCAACCGCGAACCGGGCTGATCCTCTTTGCGAACGGACGAACTGAAGAAGCGGAAATGTGCCGGCTGCCCGACGATGAGCCCGATCGGATCTGAGGGGACGTCGATCTCGGTTCCCTCTTCCATGCCGAACGGGACAACGCACAGCGCTCTCAAGGGTCGCGGAGCACCAGGGATCGCCAAGCCGGCGGTTTCGATGCCAACATAGTACGAGCGGGCCGTTCCCCCGCGGATGCGCACCCCTCGATGCACCTTCGCCCAGCCGTAGAATGCGGCTCCGCGAGCGACGGCATGGTCGAGGTCGTGCTCGCCGGTGAGGATCTCGGGAGCCGGTCCGTCGGGGAACCAGCTCTGCAGCACCGACATCAATTGAGACTTGAGCGTGTCGGCTTTGAAGACGCCGCCGTTGAAGAGCACGTGCGTCGGTCGGACGGGTGCGGAATCGGCGCCGTGACTGCGCAGGAAGGCAGCGACGTGACGCGTCACAGCCGTATCCGCTTCGTAGGGGAGTCCCAGTTCCTGGAACCCGGACATCCTGGGCCGCTGGGGGCTGTCCATCACGTTGCAGTTCGGCAGGAATCCGTTGGTGAGCAGTTCGGCGACGCTGGCACGATCGACTTCAACGGTCACTGTTCCGCCAATCAATTTGCTGCCGCGGCCCAGGACCGAGATCGGATGCTTTTTGGGACCATTGGGCGACAGGAGCGTTTCTTTTGCAGCACGACACGAATGCCACAGCGACACCGACTGCCACGGATCGAGTTGGACTCCTTTCTTGGCGAACATTCCGGCGACATGATGGGCCAGCAGCAAGTCCATGTTATCGCCGCCGACGAGCAAATGGCTGCCCACGGCAATGCGTCGCAGCACGAGTTCGCCGTCTTCTTCAGCGACGCCCACCAGCGACAAGTCAGTGGTTCCCCCGCCGACGTCGCAGACCAGCAAGGTCTCGCCGACCTTAAGGACCTTCCGCCAGCGTTCGCCCATCGCCGCCAGCCAGGCATAGACCGCGGCTTGGGGCTCTTCGAGCAGCACGAGGGAATCAGGCAGTCCGGCAGCCAGCGCCGCTTCACGGGTCAACTCGCGCGCGCTGGCGTCGAATGACGCAGGCACCGTCAGCACCACCTGCTGATCGCCGATCGGAGCATCGGGCAGCGCCAGCGTCCAGGCCCCGATGAGATGTTCGAGATAGCGCCTCGCCGCGGTGACGGGCGAAACCTTGGAGACATCCTCACCGGCCCCCCAGGGGAGGATCGCCTGATGCCGGTCAACCTTGCTGTAGGCCAGCCACGATTTTGCAGCCCCGATTGTGCGATCGGGCAGGTCGGCGGATTGTCGTCGGGCGAACTCGCCTACGGCGTAGTCGCGTCCCGACACCCAGGGAAGATCGTACGCCTTGGAACTCGCTTCCGCCTTGGAACCGACATACAGAAACGACGGCAGAAGCGGCCGCGGTTCCACAGTGCTGGGGGCGACGAGTTGCGGAATCGGAAGAATCTTGACTTCGGGATGCTCGGCATCGAGCGCGGCATAGGCGAGCGCCGAGTTGGTCGTTCCGAGATCAATTCCAATAATGTACTTGGCAGGCATAGACCACGATCTGGCAGGAATTCAGGAGTCAGCCCGGACGGTCACTGTCGCCGGAGCCTCTACGACGCCTGAGTCTAGCCGATTCGCCATCGCGATGCCTCAAAGAACGCGTTAGCATCTCGACGCCAAGTCTTTCTACTCCCTTTGCACCCCTGTCGTGATCGTGTCCCATGCCGGATTCCGAGGATACTGCGACCGTTGCTTCCCGATCGATGGCGACCGCCTGGCTGGTCGTAATGCTTTTGGCGCCGGTGGCCCTGCTGAACTACCTCGATCGGCAGATGCTGGCGGCGATGAAGGAATCGGTGATGGCCGACATCCCCAGCATCGAGTCGAACGCCAACTGGGGCTACATGCTCGGGCAGTTCAAATGGGTCTATGCGTTTCTCAGCCCGGTCGGAGGCTATATCGCCGATCGCTTCAGCCGGCGCTGGACGATTTGCTCCAGCCTGTTCGTCTGGTCGGCGATCACCTGGGCGACCGGGCATGTGACCACCTACGACGGTCTGCTCTGGACCCGCACGCTGATGGGAATCAGCGAGGCGTTCTACATTCCCGCGGCTCTCGCGTTGATCGCCGACTACCACACGGGCGCGACGCGTTCGCGGGCCGTCGGGGTGCATCAGATGGCGATCTATTTGGGTGTCATTATGGGGGGGTTCACGGGCTACATCGCGGACGCCCCGCTGCTGGGCTGGCGTATCGCGTTCGACGCCGCCGGTCTGGTCGGCATTGTCTACACCCTGCCATTGCTCTACCTGCTGCGCGACGCTCCGCGGCCGGAGCGGATGGAATCCGATCTGCCGCGACAAAAGGTGTCGGTGTGGACATCAGCGACGACGCTGCTTTCAAACGCTTCGTTCCTGTTACTCGTGCTGTACTTCACCCTGCCAGCGCTGGCGGGATGGGTGGTGCGTGATTGGATGCCGTCGATTCTGAAAGACCGCTTTCAAATTGGCCAGGGTGTCGCCGGGGTGTCGGCGACGCTGTACGTCAGCGTCGCATCATTGTTCGGCGTGATGATCGGCGGCTGGTTGGCAGACACATGGATGGGACACTCGCGTCGAGGACGCATCTATGTCAGCGCCATGGGCATGGCCATGCTGATCCCGGCGCTGTTCGGCGTGGGAAACGCCAGCTCCCTGACGGTCGCTGTTCTATTTCTGTCGTTGTTCGGATTCGGCTGGGGGTTCTTCGACGGCAACAACATGCCGATCCTGTCGCAAATCGTTCGACCGGATTTGCGGGCGACCGGTTACGGTGTGATGAACATGGTCAGCATCAGTTGCGGAGGGCTTGCCGACTGGGGTTTTGGTGAGTTGCGCGACCGGAACGTGCCGCTGAATGTCATCTTTGGAGTGTTTGCCAGCACCGCATTCTTCTCCGCCTTGCTCGTGTTGTTGATCCGGCCGCGACCGGAATGTGATGATCTTGGCGGAATGTGAAATTGTTCGCTGAGCCTGATTGTCGCCGGCTTGCTGTCAAAACTTCATGGAAGCGATCCCTCGGAATCGGGACCGACTCTCCCAAAGGTCCGGCTGAGTCCATTCGGTTCGGCTGACGACATTCCCGGCCGCGCCTCACGACACGGAACCTGCTCCACGCCCAGAGGCTTCGCGAGATCGGCCGCAAGTTCGAGGCGCCGCCGCTGCCCCAACGGACGGATCAGTCCACTGGTACGGAAGACGATCGCGGTCCCCCCTTCTCGACTGCAGCGTTGATGGGACGGGCGCAGTGACGGGCGTCTCTGGCGCCGCAACTTGCGACCGCGATTGTTTGGGAGTGACGTCTCGGCGAGTCGCACCGTCGCCGGTTAAGCGGAAAGTCAAGGGCTCCCGCCAGTGGGATTCCCGGTGTTCGCCTCTGCTTGCACGAGTACGTTGATCGTGTTACTCCCAACGGTTCGCGTTACCGATGCCTCTCCAGTGTCGCGGGAGGTGGGAGCGACTGGTTGTCGCGGCGGCGGTCAATCAACTAGCGTGAAGTGCAAGAACGTCCACAAGCGCCGCGAGACCGCTGTTCCGGTATCCAGTCTCCAGGGGATGATCGATGGCTGAACCGAACAGGCAACCGCGCGAAACTTGGCATGTGCTGACGGGTGATGCGGTCCTTGAGACGTTGCATTCAACGTCAACGGGGCTGAGTTCCGCTGAGGCGGATCGTCGATTGCGGGAATATGGACCGAACCTGCTGCCGGAAAAGGGACCGGCGCCGTTGTGGCTGATCGTCGCGCGACAGTTCGTCAGCCCGCTGATCTACATTCTCGTCATCGCCGCGTTCGTCTCGCTGTTCCTCGGCGACTTCGAAGACGCCGGGTTTATTGCGGTCGTACTGGCGATTAATGCGGGGATCGGCGCCTATCAGGAAGCGCAGGCCGAGAAGAGCAGCCATGCTCTGCGGAAAATGATGCGCATTCATGCGCAAGTCGAGCGCGACGGGGACATCCGCGAGATCACGGCGGAAGAGGTTGTCCCCGGTGACATCGTGTGGCTCGAGTCGGGCAATCGCGTGGCTGCCGACGTACGGCTGTTGTCGTCCCAGGGACTGGAGATTGACGAATCGCTGCTCACCGGTGAATCGCTCGCGGTGACCAAGAACGCCCACTGGACCGGCACCCCGGAAGCGACGCTCGGAGATCGGCTCAACATGGCATTTGCCGGTTCGATCGTGGCGCGCGGTCGGGCGAAAGGGGTGGTGGTCGCCACGGGAACCGCCACTCAGGTCGGTCAACTCGCACTCGATGTTCTCGGCAACAGCGGGGGCAAGCCGCCGCTGTTGATGCGCATGGAGCGGTTCACCAACTACGTCGCCGTCGGCACTGTGGGCATCTCACTGCTGATCGGAGTGCTGAACGTCGTGTTGTGGGAGCGCACACTGACGCAGACGTTCTTTCTCGTGGTGGCATTGGCGATTTCGGCGATTCCGGAAGGGTTGCCGGTGGCGGTGACGGTGGCCCTCGCCGTCGGGACCATGCGGATGTCGCGTCGCAACGTGATCGTGCGCCGCCTCGCCGCTGTCGAGGGCCTGGGAAGTTGCACGCTGATCGCCACAGACAAGACAGGAACGCTCACCTGCAATGAACTGACAGTCCGCGAATTGCGATTGACGAACGACAGGAAATATCAGGCGACGGGCGAGGGCTTCATCCCCGAAGGGCAACTCCTGGCGGATGGCCAGGTGGTCGACTTGAACGCGGACGCGCATGCCGTTGCCGCGATTCAAGCAGCCGTTCTCTGCAATGAAGCCGACCTGCACCATCGCGACGGCGGTTGGGTGTGGCATGGCGACGTCGTTGATGTGGCCCTGTTGAGCCTCGGGCGTAAAGCCGGTCTGAAGCGCGAGGCGCTGCTCGATCGGCTCCCCCAGGTGAACCAGATTCCGTTCGAGTCCGAGCACCAGTTTTCAGCCTCGTTTCATCATCAGGAAAATGGGACGGTCGTCTACGTGAAGGGTGCGCCCGAACGGATTGCGGAGATGTGCGCCGCCACCCTGTCTCCCGAACGCCGCGAGCATTGGAACGAAACCGCGCTGGCGATGGCCCGTTCTGGTTTGCGGGTGATCGCTCTCGCCACGGGCAGGCTGGAACAGTCCCTTGATCCCGATGAAGCACCGCCGCCGCCGTCCAATCTCGAACACCTGGGACTGATCGGCATGATCGATCCGCTACGGAAAGAGGCCAGGGAGGCGGTGGCGCAATGTCACGCCGCGGGAGTCGATGTCACGATGGTGACCGGGGACCATCGCGTCACCGCGCTGGCGATCGCCCGCGATCTGGGGCTGGCGGAGCGCGAAGATGAAGTGATGACGGCCTCCGAACTCGAAGGCAAAACGGACGGCGAACTGCGAGAGATCGTCAATCGCATCCGCGTGTTTGCACGAGTCACTCCGCGGCAGAAACTGGAGATCGTCAACGCCGCACGGCAGGCGGGGCACTTCGTCGCCGTGACCGGCGACGGCGTCAACGATGCGCCGGCCCTGCGGGCCGCGAACATCGGCGTAGCGATGGGAAAGGCCGGCACCGACGTCGCGAGGGAAGCGGCCGAGTTGGTCCTCAGCGACGACAATTTCCGCTCGATCGTCGGAGGCATCGAGGAGGGGCGGATCGCCTACGACAACATTCGTAAAGTGATCGGACTCCTCATTTCGATGGGAATCGCCGAGCTGCTGATGGTGCTGCTGGCTGTCTTGACGGGATTGCCGATCCCCCTGTTGCCGGTGCAACTGTTATGGCTCAACCTGGTGACCGACGGCATCCAGGGCGTAGCGCTGGCCTTCGAACCAGGCGAGGGCGACAGCCTCCGCCGCCGTCCCCGTCCACCGGGGGAATCGATCTTCAATCGGTTAATGATCGAACGCGTTCTGGTGAGCATTGCTTTCCTCGGAATCGGCGGATTCGTGTTGTTCTTCTTTGCGCTGCAATGGGGATGGTCGGAAGCGGAAGCGCGTAACCTGTTGCTGTTGACCATGGTCCTTTGTGAGAACTTTCATGTAGGCAACTGCCGGTCGGAAACGAAATCGGCGTTCAAGCTGTCGCCGCTGCGGAGTCCGGTTCTGTTTTTCGGCACTCTGGTCGCCTTCTTGAGCCATGTCGCCGCCATGCACGTCCCGCTGCTGCAGCATGTACTCAAGACCGAGCCGGTGGATCTGCAAGCCTGGGGCGTAGCCCTGGCAATCAGCGTCTGCATCGTCCCGCTGGTGGAGCTGCATAAGTGGTCCTGGAATCGACGACATCCAGAGGACCTCGCAACCGACATGGCGTGTTGAGTTCCGCCAGTCGGACAGAGCCGCTACAACTGCAGTTCCGTGTGTTCGTCCCTCTCGTCGTCACCCCTCTGCGAGCCTGTCCGAATGTCGGATCCGTTATTCACTGTTGCCGAGCAAGTAGTCGTCGTTGCCGGAGGAAGTCGCGGGATCGGCAAAGCGATCGCCGCTGGGTTTGCGGCGCGGGACGCCCGCGTGGTTCTCTTGAGTCGCGATGAAACCAGCCTTCATGCCGCCGCGGTCGAGATGTCCATCGGGAAGCATCCGGTGACGCACGTCGTCTGCGATGTCGCCCAGCCGTCGCAGATTGAACAGGCTGTGGAGCAAATCGTCGGCCAGTACGGTCAGATCGACACGCTGCTCAACGTCGCGGGTGTGAATCGTCGCAAACGTGTGGAGACGGTGACGCCAGACGATTACCGTTTCATCATGGACATCAACCTTGATGGGGCCTTCTGGATGTCTCAGCAGGTTGGTAAGCGCATGTTGACACAGGGCCGCGGGGCCATCATCAACATCGATTCCCTGAATACGAAATCGCCATTACGTGGGGTCGCTCCCTATGCGATGAGCAAGGCCGGGCTGCAGATGATGACCCGGAGCATGGCCATGGAGTGGGGCGACCGCGGCGTCCGCGTGAATGCTCTGGCGCCTGGATTTATTCTCACCGATCTTACAGAAAAGTTGTGGTCCGACCCGAACATGCAGGCGTGGGGACAGGCCAATACGCCGATGCGCCGCCTGGGACGCCCCGCCGATATGGTCGGAACCGCGATCTTCCTGGCCAGCCCCGCCGCCGCGTTTCTGACGGGTCAGGTCATCTATGTCGACGGCGGGTTCACGGCGGGAACGTCTTGGCCGATTCCCTTGCCTTGATCACCGTCGCCATCGAAATCATCGATGGTTCTCTGCTGCCGGAACGGTGAGGCCCCGCATCGAGCCGAACCTCCAAGTGCAGCGGATCGAACCAATCTCCCGGCGAGTCCCTTACTCGTAAGCGCCGGCTCCACGATTTGGCAATTGCAGGATCGGCGGCGCATCTTCCCGTGGAACCGGGCTCAGGTCGAGGTTCCCCTCGGGTACCGGCACCGGGTCAGTGGTCGGAGGCAGCGGAGCGTTCGGCGGCGGGACTTCGGAGTCGGGAGCGGGCATCGGGGGCACGCGAGTGTCGTTCATCAATTCGTCAATCATCGGAACCGCAAATGCGGGAGGGCCCGGCGCGACAATCGCCGGCGGCTCCGTCTTGAGATGCTTCGCCTCGAAGGCATAGCTCCGTGCCCACGCGCGTCGCAGAGCTTCGCCTTGAGCTTCCGGTTGCCAGGGCCCCTCGGCGAGATAGACATTCGTTTCCTCAAGAAGAGTCCCCTTACGGACGCGCATGTCGGTCAGGGCTTGATTGTACTTCACGAGAGCTGAGTAATAGCCCACCTCGGCGGCGGCCAGTTCGGCCCGACTACGCAGCAGCAGGTCAACCGGGGCCCGCCCGGCGTCGTACTCCTGCAGAATGACTTCGGTCTTCTTCGCCGAGGCAATCCGCCGATGGTGATTGGTTTCAGCGAGTTGATACCACCAGTCAACCAACTGAAACGCGTTGCTCAATTCATGGCTGATTTCCAGTTCCTGGGATCCGAGAACGGCGCGTGCCTTCGAAAGCCGCAGTTCCAGGTTCCGCTTGGTGGCCAGAGCGCTCCGCATCCCGATGGGCATCGAGAATTCCAGGCCCAAGTCCCAGCCTGTCTGGTTGCCGCGGGTCAATGTGGTGTAGGCGCTGTTCAAGCCTTC
The DNA here is from genome assembly GCA_033762515.1 of Planctomycetaceae bacterium. Taxonomy (GTDB): domain Bacteria; phylum Planctomycetota; class Planctomycetia; order Planctomycetales; family Planctomycetaceae; genus DSVQ01. The sequence continues at coordinate 16,226 of JANRLN010000611.1, read as the reverse complement.
GTCGGTGATGCCGTCTTCCGGGTCATACGAGAGGAGGTTGTCGCCGAACCCATTGACCTGGTATCCGCTGACGAAATCGAGGCGCGGCTGCACGAGATTTTGTGCCGCAGTGAGTTGCAGTTCGAGGCTCTTGATCTGCCACTTCTGACGCCGCAGTTCGACGCGATGCACCAGCGACTCCGCCAGCGCCATACGCCAGTTCGCAACATATTCGGCTGACAGTGGTTCTTCGATGGGACGAATGATCCGTCCGTCATTGACCGGCAGGCTGAGCAGTCGGCGAAATTGACCTTCGGTCACGTAGAGCGTCGCGAGCGCGTTTTCGACGCGGATGCGGCTGGTGAAGTAGTTCTCACGAGCCTGCACTTCATCGACGATGGCCCCTTTCCTCGCACCAATTTCCATGCGACGCTTGGTGGTTCGCCAAAACTGCAACGCGGCGTCACGCGACGACAACTCGGCATCGTACGTCCGGTACGCAAGGTAAAGTTCCCAATACAGATCCTCGACGTCACGGACCATATTGGTCACGTTCAGTTCAAAATCGGCAATGGAGAGGTCGCTGTTGATTCGTGCAATAACGACCCCGCCGCTGGTGGAACTGAAGCCGGGAAAGGTTCGCCCGGCGATGCGGGTGAATTCCGTTCCCGCACCGGCCAGCAGCGGCTGGCGGTAGTCTGCCCGGACGAAGCCTGAGTAATACGACGGGAAGAGCTGAAAATTCTGATTCGTGCCTGTGTAGTTCCAGTTGTGGCTGAACTCCACGCTGCCGCCGTTTGCCAGGGCTTTGCCCAACCCGGAACGAAACTGCGCCGTCTCGCTGACCAGCGTCTGCCCGGCGCCAAGACCGCCGCCCAGGAAGAAGTTATTCTGGATGGATTCGTTGCGTCCCCAGTTCATCGATGTCTTGAATTGGGTGTCGAATGCCGAGAGGGCCTGCTCGATACCCGGTTGAATCCCGTTGGTGTTCGTCTCCTGGATCGCCGGGTCAAACTTCGACGCCACCCGCTCGGGGCTGCTCATCAGTGGATTGGCAGGAGACTTAAAGGTACCGCGGGCCTTAATAATCTGGCTGTTGTTCAGGGCGTACTGGATTGAATCCGTCAGAGAAAGCTCCCACACCTCTTGTGTGGATGGATCTCGAATGGTCGGAGGGGCATCCGTAAACTCATTGGTCGGCTCCGTTTCGGTATGCACGTTCGGATAATCGACCTGTGTCACCGCCTGCTTGTAATACTGCAGGTCGGCGTCGCCGAAGTAATGCAGATTTTTCGCGTTATGGCAGCCGGTGATCTGTCCGGCAAGGCATGCGGCGACCACAGCCGAACGCCATAACGGCATCCGCCGAGCTTGTAGCGACTCCCCCAAGTCCATGGCAGCCAACACTTTCCAGTGGAACGATTGCCCCCCAGCTCTCCACCGACGCTGGCCCGACCGTCGACGGGCGCACGCACAGCCGCACCCACCGGGACAATCGGTACTGGTCATATCGTCGGCACAGGCCGGACACTTTGACAAAAATCGCGATCGCGGATTCGTTGCGCTTCGTCTTCGGCGCCGGTGGGCGCCGAGCCGCAGGAATCGCAGCGGCGCGGCATGATGATGTCGTACGCAACCTGTTGCGCCGACGAGGACTTAAGAGGCGGCGCCCGTACTACTCGGACGTCGCCGTCCCAGGTTCGATGACTTCGCGCAGGGCGGCCCCGGGAGTCCAGCCGACGAAACGACTCAGGTGGTGATCGACGCGTTCTGTCAACTCACGGACAAAACTCACGGGGCCGAATCCCGTGACGAGCGTGACTCGGGAGTTGCACAGCGTCAGAGCCACATACACAGCCGGGAGGTGGCAAATCCCCAAGGTCCCAAAGCCGCCTGTGAGACGCGCATCCCCCCACATTTCTTCCTTCGCCCCGATCAGCCCCAAATCGGTGACGGCGACCCGGGGGGTGCCGGGTTTGAGATCGTAGACTCGCTGTACCACACGGCGCAGGAGGCCGTACGGAATCCACGATGTTCTACGCAAGACCCGAGCGACATCGAGCGGATGATTGCTGCGGACGATGCCGAATTCCGGTCCACGCTGTTGCTGCAGTTGTTCGCGTATCAGCCCCAGCACATCGGAAAAATCCTCTGTCTCTGTCCACGGGATCGCGACCACTGCATCCCCCACCAGATTCGCCGCGTGAACCGGATGCATGTCTTTCGGCAGATACCGTCGCAGGTCGACGTTCGTCACGATGGGAACGGGAAACTGCCGCGACAACTGCAGAGTGTCGCGAATCGCGAAATAGGTCGCCGCCTGCAAAACCATCGAAGGCGTGGCTCGTTCCTGAAATGCGCGTGCCGTGAGTTCGTCGGCCGATCCGGTCCCATATCGCAGAAGTCGCAGCGATGAGTAGGGATCTTTCTCCGTCACAACCGGGGCAGAAAATGCCACCTGCCGGGATTCTTCCTTTTGAAGCTGCTTCAACTCTCGCATGTATTGCTTCTGCCGCTCCGGGGGAGTCACGGAGCGCAGCAGGCGAATCGTGCGATGAACAACCGGGCCGATGAAATCGGCGGCCGGCGCCGACACATTGTGCTGATAGCGCTGCCGAATCTCGTCGAGGAGCAGTTTTCCCGAGGTGAAGTCGCCGCGACGGTGGTCCACGCGGACGAGCAAAGCATCCCCTGCCGGGCGTCGCAGAATCGTCACTCGCGCGGCGGCGTCGATGGGTTGCAGGAGTTCTTCATAGATTGCGGCCGGCAGATTTTCGATCTCTCGAACTCGGACGAGCGAACGCAATTCTTCGGGTGTCGACGGTCGCCAGTACGGATAGAACCATTGCTCCACGAACCGGTAGCCCCAAATTGGTTCTGCAGCAATGGCGGCCCTCACTGCCCGATCAAGGCGTTCGGCATCAACTTGACCGTTGAACTCCAGGACGATCACGAAATCGCCGCGGTAACGCGAACCCATGAGTGAAAACCAGCACTCATAGGGCTCGGCGCGAATCCACGCGGGAATCATCCCAGGGGGCTCCTTGTCTGCTTCGAACCACGTACCGATAGAGTCGATGGGCCCAACGGGCCGTCAGCAACGAGTGGGACTCACCCCCACACGGACTCCTGCGCGACCACAAGACCGATGGTCCACCGGAAACGCATCGAATGCGTAAGTTGCATCGAGGGCAGTAAGTCGGCGGTCAGCAAACTAACGCAGCGGTCCATCTCACACAACGACCGCGATTCGGACCGCGACGAGATCATCGACCGCCCCCATGGCATCGTCTGATCTTTTGACCGGCCCTTGACCATCGCATGGAGGTCGAAACCAGGTCATTGTCGCAACACTCACCGCGTCGGAACACCCTTCAGCGATCCAAGAGATCCACGCGGACAGATCGGACACGGAACCTGAAGCAATCCCCGCGCGACTCAGTTCTGACGCGCATCAGAAAGATGCCTCCCGGAGTCACGATGCATCGGTCGCGTCTGGGGACGAAAACCTCTGGTCAAGCGAGCTTCGCGGTGAATCGCAAAGTCCCACAAAGGCTCTGGGACGGGGCAGTTGCGTCACACAATAGCGGACGCACGGACTGTGGCAAATTACGCCCTCGCTGCCGCGATGCATGGCCAGCGAAATATTCCCGAGTGGATTCGAACCACTAGCCTTCGGCTTCGGAGGCCGACGCTCTATCCAGTTGAGCTACGGGAACGGAGTTGGGCTGCACCATCCTGGAGTGTTTCGGTCGCGACGGGGTTCGCGTCGCGAACTCCTTGCGAACGTCCCGGAGTTTACGCGATCGTCTGCTCGCTTGCCAGCATCTGATGAAAACTTGCTCCAACTGCATTCTCGGATCAACTCATCCCTGGTGTCGCACTCGACCGATGCTGTCGCGAAGTTGTGCCGATCAAGGGGTTCCCGCTGTGGCGTTCACGGGGGTTCGTGGGTAATCTGTTAACGCACCGCGCTCCCCTGCGGTTCTTCTATCGTGCGGCAGGGTGATTGCAGTCGGCGGTGCGACGGAGCACGTTGCCCGGCGACTGGCTCTCCGCTCGCGAGAAAAGTACTGAGAATGTCTGAACGAACCGCCGGTGATCCCGGGGCCAAATCGGCTCCGATTCTCACGCTCGTCGACGAAGCCATCGGCCGCCACCTGTTGGATGCCGAACAGATCCTGATGGCCGAACTTCAATCGGCCAATCCATACATCAGCGACCTGCTGCAGCACATTACCCGCTTTCGCGGCAAGAGGTTACGTCCGATTCTACTGCTCCTGACCGCAGAAGCCTGCGGCGGAGTCCGGCAAGAACATAAAGTGCTCGCCGCTGTCGTAGAAATGATCCACCTGGCAACGCTTGTCCACGACGATGTCTTGGATGAGGCCGAAACTCGACGGCACGTCGCCACTGTGAACTCTCGCTGGAATAACGAAACCAGCGTCCTGTTCGGCGACTATCTGTTCACGCATTCATTTCATCTGGCGAGCAGCCTCGACACAACGCATGCCTGCCGAATGATCGGTCGCGCCACGAATGTCGTCTGCGAAGGAGAGCTGTCGCAGATCAAGGAACGGGGCAACCTCGACCTTTCAGAAGAGTCCTATTTCCGCATCATTGACGGAAAGACGGCGGAATTGACCGCACTGTGCGGCAACCTCGGAGCCCACTATGCAGGAGCAGAAGTTCCTGTTGTGGAAGCCTTGGAGCGTTACGGCCGCTACCTTGGTCTGGCCTTCCAGATTGCGGACGACGTCTTGGACTTGGTCGGCAATGAGCGGAAGACAGGGAAGTCGCTGGGATCGGACATTGAGAAGCAGAAATTGACCCTTCCTCTGATCCGACTGCTGAATCGCGCGACGGAGGCCGATGCCCACGAAATCCGCCAGTTGCTCCTGCACCCCAATGCAAAGACGCGAGAAAAGTTGACGCCCTACTTCGAGAAATCAGACGCACTGCAATACACGCATCAACGGGCGTTGCGTCTGGCCCAGGATGCGCGACAGCAGTTAGACGTGCTTCCGTCATCAAGGGCCAAGCGAATCTTGTCAGACATCGCGGAGTTCGCGGTGCAGCGGACGTTTTGAAATCCGTGTGGCGAGTGAATTCCCACAGTCCTAGGATCGCACCGTCGGGTGCTAAGAGAGAGCGCCGCTCCAATCCAAGGCGATGTCGAGCGCAACGGCCGAATGAGTGAGCGCCCCAACGCTAATCCTCTCGACGCCGGTCTCGGCGATGTCGCGAAGCGTCGCCAGCGTCACTCCCCCGGAAGCTTCCAGCAGGACCGCGGGAGCCGCCGCCTCACGCAGGCTTACAGCCTCGCGCAGGATTGCGACCGGCATGTTGTCCAACAGAATCATGTCCGGCTGTCCTTCGAGTGCATCGCGCAGCTGGTCGAGAGTGTCGACCTCGACTTCGATCGATACCCCGGCCGGCGACTTCGCGCGTGCTGTGCGGACAGCGTCAGCGATGCTGCTCGACAGCGTCCAGGCGGCAAGGTGGTTGTCCTTGATTAGAACCCCATCGTAGAGTCCCATGCGGTGATTCGTTCCGCCGCCGCACCGAACGGCGTACTTTTCCAGGAGTCGATAACCGGGATGCGTCTTGCGCGTGTCCAGAATCTGGGTGCGGGTTCCGGCCACTTCATCCACATAGGCCCGAGTCAGCGTCGCGATCCCGGAGAGATGCGTCAGGAAATTGAGCATCGTTCGCTCACCGATGAGAAGTTTGTCGAGCGGGCCGGAAACCGAGGCGATGACGTCTTCCGGCGCCAGACGGTCGCCATCGGCTTTACGGGCAACCCATTGAATGCGGGGATCGAGTCGCTCGAAGACGAGCCGACCAATCGGCGACCCCGCCAGCACTCCGGGCTTTCTCGCCACGACGTTCACTACGGCAGTGCGGGCGGGGTCGATCAGCGCCCGACATGTGAGGTCCCCCAACTCACCCAAATCCTCTGTGAGCGCCAGATCGATCAGATGCGCCGCGGCGCTTTGTTCCCGGTCGTCGAAGGTGGCTTGTGCAGCGGACATTGATCGAGTGATCCTCTTTCGCAACTTCGCCGCTAAGATAGAAGGCGGCCCAGTCTGCCAACTCTAACGGAGTCTCCCATGATCGTCGGTGTTCCCAAGGAAGTGAAGCAGGATGAGTACCGGGTCGGCATGATCCCCGCCGGGGTCGAGGAATTGACACGGGCTGGGCATCGGGTGCTGGTTGAGACGCATGCAGGGATCGGCAGCGGAATTACGGACGATCAGTATCGCGAATCCGGCGCGGAGATTGTCGCAGCGGCCGGCGATGTTTGGGGCCATGCGGATCTCATTGTCAAGGTGAAGGAACCGCAGTCGACGGAATGGCCGCGGATGCGACCAGGACAACAGGTCTTCACGTATTTTCACTTCGCCGCCAGCGAAGAGCTGACGAAAAACGTTCTCGCGACCGGGTCGACAGCCATCGCGTACGAAACCCTGAGGGGTCCCAGGGGGGACTTGCCGCTGCTCACTCCGATGAGCGAAATCGCCGGACGGATGAGCATTCAAGAAGGGGCGAAGTACCTCGAACGTCCGCAGTTGGGACGCGGGATTTTGCTCGCTGGTGTGCCGGGCGTCGCACCCGCCCACATTACGATTCTCGGCGGAGGCGTTGTCGGAAAGAATGCCGCGAAGATCGCCGCCGGTTTCCAGGCTGATGTGGTCATTCTCGACATCAATGTCGAGCGTCTGCGATATCTGGAGGACATCATGCCTCCGAACGTCAACACGCTCTACAGCGATCGTCACAACATTCGGGAACAACTGCGGCTGGCAGATCTTGTCATCGGCGCGGTGCTGGTCGAAGGGGCGCGGGCGCCCCGACTGGTGACCGCCACCGATCTCAAGCACATGAAGCATGGGGCCGTAATCATCGACGTCGCGGTGGATCAGGGAGGCTGCATCGAAACGACAAAGCCAACGACGCATTCTCACCCCACCTACGTGGTGGACGGAATTGTACACTACTGTGTAACCAACATGCCGGGAGCGGTCGGGCGCACCAGCACGTATGCGCTGTGCAACGTAACGCTGCCTTATGTCCTGCGGTTGGCCAACTTGGGCCTTCAAGGCGCCTGCGCAACGGATGCGGGCCTGGCGAACGCTGTGAATCTCCACACCGGCAAGGTGACCAATCAGGCCGTGGCGACGACGTTCGGGCTGAGCTACGCAAATCTCTTCGGATAGGTTCCGCGATCCGCGTCATGAGTACCGGCAGAAACTGCCGCAGTGAATCCCGCAAAGAACGACAGCCGACCGATCCGGTTCGAACTCTTTGCGGACTTCGTCACTACGGACCACGACTGGTATTTACCCGCAGGTGCGAAGAAGCCGGAATCGCCCAAACTTCCGGCCAAACCCGCATTACCGATAATCTCGAACCGCCGTGCTGTTCGCGCTGCACGTCGGAAACGTCGCCGCCCGATATGCACACTCGACGGAAGCCGTCATCCGAACAGGATTCCCGCGGGCAACAACGAGCGATCGGGCCAGCAGCATGACGACAGCGACAAGACGGGTTCAAGTCGAGCATTCTCGCAACTTCCCGCGTCGTGTTGGTCGCATCATCATTGCCATGGTCATCGGAGCCGGCCTCCGCGCTACCGAAATCCAGTCCGTCTTTGCACAACCTCCGGACGGGCCTTCGGCGTCTGCACCCGAATCGGGGTCCTCTGCCGAAGAGCTGCCACTCCCGGCCGCAGCACCGTCACCCACAACGCCGCCAAGTCGTTCACAGACGCGGTCACCCTTCAGCACCGCCGATTCGGCAAGCGGCAACAATTTCTTCCGCGGAAATCGCCTCGTCGCTGGGCAGAGTCGCACCAAGATGGCGCCCAACATGATCGGGGATTTTTTTGGGGCCACTGCTGCTTCGGTCTGCGTCTTGCCCTTCGAATCACTGGCCCTGCCGACGCAGTTCGGATCGTCGGCTGCGGCGCTGACGGGACCTGTCAACCGATTCACCGGAGTGGATGTGGAGTTTCACGGCCCTATCGGACTGGGCCAGGCAACCGTCAATGGACGCTTCTTTGACTTCGAGAACGGGGATTCGGAGACATTTCTGCGGAATCGCTTCGATGGACTTGTCGAAACCGACGGGAATTCGCTGAACGTCATTGATGCCGGACCGTTCTCCGCTCAACGAACAGAACGGTTCGCCACCGTTGATCCAATGGTGTCGCCGAACACGGGTTTCGCCCTGTATGCGGTCTTTGGCCAACCGGAAATCATTTCTGTCGCCAGTCCAAGCTCAGGCGGCGTTGTGGGGCGCTCCAAACTGGCGGAAAACGGCAGCCCGATTCCGCGCGATCGCGTCTTTGTCAATTACAGCTACTTCGATGCCGCCGCGCTCACGCCGAACGGAATCTCAGTTCACCGGGTGACGCCGGGCTTCGAGAAGACATTTCTCGATGGTCGGGCGTCATGGGAGCTGCGGGCTCCATTCGCCAGCACTCTCAATTCCGACATTCGGACCGACGGCGTCACCGATGGCGGGAACGGTGAATTCGGAAATCTTACGAACTATGTCAAATTCTTGATGACGGTAAATGACGTCTGGTCTCACTCGGCCGGACTGGGAGTGACCGCTCCAACGGGCTCTGATGTGAACTTAGTCTTAGTCGTCCCGGGCGGAGCCACGTTCCTGACGATTCGAAATGACTCCTTTCACGTCCTCCCCTTCCTCGCCTCACTGTATACTCCGAATGACCAGTTGTTCGTTCAGACTTTCATTCAGTATGACTTCGACACGAACGGCAGTCGCGTCGAGCTCTCGGATCAAGATGCCAACGGCCTGCCAACCGGTGTCTTGCAGCCAATTGGTCGCGCCCAGGACAGCACCTTCGTCTACATCAGCGTGAGTGCAGGCTACTGGCTGTACCGCAACCCGACTGGGGAAGGTCGCATATCTGGATTCGCTCCGATGGTGGAACTCCACAACAACCAGTCCCTTCAGGGAGAGGACGTGGTTGTTGGCACTACCAATTCCGGCAGTCTGTTTCAGTTAGGGACCGGGAATCGCAACCTGCAGGTGCTCAACTTGACGCTTGGAGCCACCGCGACCCTCGGTCGCAGCGGCAGTCTCACCGCCGCGTATGTGACCCCGATCGGCAATGGACCGGATCAACAGTTCGACGGGGAATTCCGGCTGTTATATAATTGGTATTTCGGTCAGTAGTCTCCGCGTTTGCAGCAACGACCGATCCCCACCGTCACAGTCACTGGACAGAGCGGCTTCTCGCAGCGGATCCGGCGTCATTGACTCAATGCTGCTCAGGCTCAAGTTCGCTTCTAAGCCAGATCGGCGAGCCCGAGTCGCGGACTGCTGCTGCGGACGCAAGCCGTCGCGTGGACGAAACCAGTGTCGACTCGTCGGAGAACGGTCGAATTTGTCTCGCGCCGTCGGTCCCGAAGCGGCGAAAAGTGCCGCTATCGACTCTGGAGTCTCTCGTCGACCTCCCTCCGACTGGCGACGCAGGACATTCTCGCTCGACGCCGTCGTCAGGGCTCGACTAAGTTCACGACCTCTGCATTGATCAACTCCCTGTAATCGGGCCGAATCTTGTGAGCACCTTCCAGAAAACTGTCGCGTTCCCCGCCCGGTAGCGACCAGCGCGGGTCTTGGAGCCGGTGTCACGGGAGATGCCGACCCTGTTCTTCAGAGTTTGCGATCTCCTCGGAACGCATCTCCCTGAGCTGTCGGCCAAAGGGTCAACGGCACTTACGAAGCAGCCTGAAAATCGCCGTCGATGCCCATTGATGCCGTGAAATGGACTGAATTCTCGAGCGGGATCCTGGTGATGTCGGTTCAGACGCCGCCCTTGGAAAAGCGCGTTGTCGAGCATTTGCTCGACCGTCTTGTCGACCACGGCGTGACACACCTGTTTCTGGTCCCCGGCGCCCACATCGATCCGTTGGTTGAGGCTCTTGCGGCTCAGACCGCGATTCGGCCGATCGTTTGTGCGACGGAGGCGGGAGCTGGATTCATGGCTGACGGCTACGCGCGTGTAAGCGGCCGTTGCGGTGTGGTTGCAGCCATCGGGGGACCGGGAGCGGCGAACCTGATACCGTCGGCAAACATCTGCCGCCTCGAACAGAGTCGCGTCCTGTTTCTGACGGGCAATGTGCCGCAGGATGCGCGCGGCGCCGGGGCGTTTCAGGATGGTTATGCAGAGGGGGCACGCGACGCGGACCTCTTCGCGACCGCGGCTGGAGAATCCCACAGCCTCCGGTCACCGGAGGAGTTCAGCCGCACGATCGATGTGTTGCTCGAACGTCTGCGGCGTGGAGTCGGAAGGCCCATCCATCTCTCGATTCCCTACGACCTGCAGGTCAAACAGGTGCGATCGGCCGGCGGCCGCCTGAGAGCGACCGACAGCGCTGACGAAGTCGAGACTGACGCCATCGACAGTCTTCCACAGTTGGTTCGCGAACTGAAAGCCTTAGAAACTCGCGTCGTCATTGTGGCGGGACGCGGAGCAGGCCGATCTCCGAACCTGCCGGGACTCCTGCAGACCTTTGCTGAGCGATTTCAGATTCCCGTAGCAACCACCCTCGATGCCAAGGGTGTAATACCAGAATCGCACTCATTGAGTTTGGGAACATTCGGATTCGCAGGGACCGAACTGTCGTATCGCGTGCTTTGCGACGAGCCGCTCGATGCTGTGCTGTGGTTCGGTTGCGAGCTGAATGAGCGTAATACCTTGTGCTGGGACTCTCGTCTGCTGCACCCAGCGCGCCGGCATCTGCACGTCGACTCCTGTTCTGGTCCGGCGCCGCATACCAGCAACATCACCCACTACGAGATCCCCATCGAGACGGCACTTGAAGGTCTGCTTGCGGTCCCGAAAGCCGAGCTGGGTTCCCTGGCGGCGACGATCGCAGACCGCTCGGCACAACGCCAAGGTCTCTGGAACTCGGCATGGATGCGGGCGGAACCTGATGGATGGAGTCTGGAGAGTCCAATCCATCCCGGCCAGGTCGTGTCGGCGATGAGGGAGCGACTACCGGCGTCGACCAGGTTATGCGTTGACGCCGGAGCCCATCGCCAATTTGCGTCGAGATACTGGCGCGCAGAGAGTACCGATCACTTCCTGACGTCTGCGTCGATAGCGAGCATGGGTTGGGCCATTGCGGCCGGAATCGGCGCCAAGCTGGCCGATCCATCGCGGCCGGTCGCGGTGTTCACGGGAGACGGGTGCATGCAGATGCATGGGATGGAGCTTACCACCGCGGTCCGATACCAGATTCCGGTTTCATTCGTCGTTAGCAACAACAGCGCCCTTGGCAACGTGTACGTGCGGCAGAATTCGCGGTCGCAAGCGGCTGCGGGATTGTCTCGGTTGGGCACAGTTGACTGGGCGGGCGTTGCCCGAAGCTGCGGGGCGACGGGAGTCAACGTGCGTCGCCTGTCCGAACTGTCCGGCGCCTTGACCGCCCCGGAAACGATGACAGGTCCAGTGGTTGTTGACGTGACAACTCAGGCCGACGCGCCGTTTCCCGGCAGACATCTCGTGCCGACCTGCTGCACCTTGACGAACAGCGAACTGGAGCCGTCACGGCTGCGGGCAGCCGCGTAGCCGCCACGTTGAGGAGTTTCGATCATGTCCAGACTCACGCTGTTAATCACCAGCGTCGGCAGTTTTCTCGGCCACAATATTCTCGAAGCGCTGGAGACTGTTCGTTCACGAGTTCGCGTGATCGGCGTGAACTACGACGCGGATAGTCCGCGACTGTTTCGCTGCGATCGGGCATACCTGGTGCCCAGGTTCGAAGAGACCGACGCTCTGGATCGGCGACTGTCAGAAATCATCCGTCTCGAAAATCCCGACATCATTCTTCCGGGACGCGATCACGATGTCGTAGCCTTGGCTCAGCTCCGCGAACGTCGACCGGACCTCTCCTCCAAGATTCCGTGCGGTTCGTTCCAGCTGGCCGACATGATGCAGGACAAGCTGGCCACTTCTCAGTTCGCACGAGATCGCGGACTCCCCTTCGCAGAGACCCTTTCCGTGGCCGCCCCGGCTGATCAGATCGCTGATCTCGTTAGCCGCTGTGGTTTCCCGCTCATCGCCAAGCCGCGGCGCGGCTATGGATCGTTGGGCGTAAAAGTCATCCTCAACGCATCCCAGTTAACCGCCGCCCTGCGACTTCCAGACTACGTGGTGCAGCCCTTCCTGGCGCCGCCTGAAAATCTGGCCGAGATGATTCCCGATATGACGGCGGGAGTACCCTTGTTCTTCATGGTTCCCGATGAATGCCAGTTCGCCAGCCAGACGGTGATCGCCCCGAACGGAGAGATTGTTGAACCCTGCTACACCATCAACCGAATGGTCTTGGGGCGGCCCGAGCGTTGCGAAGTTTGGCTTGACCCCAAACTCGCCGAGGCCACTCACGCCTGGGCAAGCGCCCTTTCCGCGGCAGGCTGGCGGGGATCTTTAAACCTGCAATTTCGACGGCTCGCGGACGGCAGCTACCTCGGCTTCGAGTTGAACGGACGCATGTCCGGCAGCTCATCCGCACGCTCTCATTTGGGCTTCCACGAACCGCGGATTCTGGTGGAGCAGTTTCTTGGGCCCTCCGCCTGGCCCGATACGGAACCTGTGCGCTGCGAGCCGGGATTCGTCAGCCGAAGCTTGTCGGACGGATTCGTTGCGGCGAGCGAAGTCGCCAGGCTGCGGGCGGAGGGTGTATGGACCGCATCCTCTTGACCGGCGGCAGCGGATTCCTGGGGGCCGCTGTGGCCCGTGAATTGGCACGCCGAACGATTCCCGTAACCGCCCTTACGTGTCGGCTCGAAGAAATCCAGCCCAAGAGTTTGGACTTTGGCGCCGTGATTCATTGCGCGGGAGCGCTCCGGCATCGGCCGACCGATCACGTCATCTCCAACCAACTCGGAACCGACGCCCTGCTGCGCGGACTGGCGCGGCCGGATACGCGCGTCCTGTTCGTGTCATCGCGCGGGGTCTATGCCCCGTCCGCTGCAGCGGTGATTGACGAAACTGCTGCGGTCGGTCCTCCCGACAGTTATGGAATGACCAAACTTCTGGCCGAGCAGGCCGTCATGACCAGCGGTCGTCCCTTTGTGATTCTGCGTCCCACCACGCTCGTCGGCGCGGGAGTCGACAACATTGGTCGCTCGTTCTTGGCTGCTTCGCTGGTGCGCATGCGAAAGGGCGAAGAGGTCATCCTCCATGAACCCGATCGCGATATTGATTTCCTCGACGTCAATGATCTGGCGGTGACGATTGCCGGCCTGCTCAGTGTTCCGAGGGTCTGGGGGGAGATCTACAACGCTGCGGGTCCGCCTCGCAGTTTGCACGGACTGATGCGGCAATTGGCCGATGAGTTCGAATGCCGAACCGGGATTCGCCCACAGTTGCAATGGCTGCCGGGACCACCCGCGCGAGCTCCCCTTCTGGACTGCCGCAGGTTGCATGCGGCGCTGCCGCATGTGACGCACCGCGACGACTCGTGCGTGTGCGCCGAGTTGGTGAACCTGTTCGAGAGGCTCAATTCGTGAACCGCCGCTGACGCACCTGATCCAGCGTCACCGCAGCGATGATGATCACGCCGAGAATGACATCTTGGAGCGGGTTGGGAATTCCGAGTTGAGTGCATCCGCTGTTGATGACGGCCATCAAAGCAGCGCCGGCAAGGGTCCCCAGCACCGAACCGCGGCCGCCGCTGAGGCTGCCGCCGCCAATCACAACGGCGGCAATGACGCGCAATTCCAGACCCGATCCCGACGTGGGATTCCCGCTCGTTAGTCGGGAAAACTGGTAGATCCCCGCAATACCAACAAAGCACCCGGCGAGGGTATAAACGGCGATCCGCACGGCGGGAACGTTGATGCCGCATAAGCGCGCGGTGGCTTCGTTCGACCCCAGCGCAAAGACATAACGGCCGAAGACCGCGTAGCGCAGAACCGCTGCGACGATCGCCGCCAGAAACAGACCAAACCAGATTCCCAGGGGAAACCGTAACCAATCCACCAGCGGCAAGACGGCCGAGGGGATATGTTCCTTTGCAGGCCACAGGGCCTTCTCGCGAACACTGGTGAATTGCTGCAACCAGACGGGAACCTGGTTCTTGTCAAAATTGCGGTCGCCGGGCGCGTGTACGGCCGGCCGAACGGTCTGCCCTTCGTCGACTCCCTCGGCCAGCATCTTGCCGGCTCCGAGATAGGCGGTCATCGTGCCCAAAGTAACGATGAACGGCACAACCCGCAGCAAACTGATGAGCGTGCCATTGATGGCGCCGAGCAGCGCTCCCGTGAGCAGCGTCACGACGACGGCGAACGCCGGATTCCAGTTCAGCTTGAGTCCGCAGGCCAGCACCGTGGCACACAGCGCGACACCGGTTCCCACGGAGAGATCGATTCCCCCCGAGATGATGATCAGCGTCATCCCGAGCGCACCCAGCGCGATCACGGCGCTGTTGGCGGTAATCAATCGCAGGTTGTCCGCCGTCAGGAAGACGGGTCGCTCCACCTTGAGGGCTTCCAGACCCGCGAACAGGAAAACAACAACCAACAGCGCCAGCAATGGCCCGAGGGAGGTAATCACCCCTCGCAGGAAATGTGTGGGAGTCGGACCTGTGTCTGTCATGGTATGCTTCGTCGATGTGAGCGGCAACACGGTGCGTTGCGTCGGAAATCATGCGTTCGCATGGTAATCGACACCCTGGCTTGCCCGCGACCGTCGGGGGACGGAGGTTGCCAGGCGCTCGACTTCGGCCGGGAATTGCGATCGATCTGTTCAGATCAAACCCGAAATCCCTTCTCGACCAAAACGGCCGTACCTGGACCCCGACGGCGGATCAGACACACACACTCGCCCCATCTCCGAAAAACGTAACGAATCGTGTAACCGCGGGCCACTCGCCAACGACACTGTGGTAGACGACTGATTTTCGGATGACGGCATGCAGCCCGCAGAATCGCCGGACATCGGCTGTCTGACACGTGCCTGCGAGGGAGATCAAGAGGCGCAATCGATCGTGCTTCGTTGGGTTTACCCCGTCGTGGCCCGGACAGTACGGGCCAACTTGCCGCGCCGATTGCCCGCAGAGGATGTTGAACAGGATGTTCTGATTAAGGTTTTGACGTCGCTCAGCGACTACCGCGGTTGTGGTCCGCTCGAACATTGGGCGGCCCGACTGGCGATCTTCACATGTATCGACGTCTTGCGGAAGGAGCGGCGGCGGAAAGAGGTCCGGTTAGGCGATCTCTCGGTGACGGAGATGCTGGCGGTGGCCGCGTTGGCACAGGAGTCAGCAAGAATTGATCAGGCGATGGCGGCCGACCTGGTGGACCGTCTCCTGGATACGCTTTCTGCGGAAGACCAACTGGTGGTGCGACTGATTGATTTGCAGGGACATTCAATCCGCGAAACCGCCGAATTGACGGGGCGTTCGGTGGTTGCCACGAAAGTGCGCGTCTTTCGGGCGAGGCGACAGCTGAGGAGCGCCTTGAGCCGCTGGGGCGTGGAACGGTAGCTGCCTGCCGGACGATCCACAAGCTGAACTTGATCCCCGAAGCGCTGAGCGGACAGATGGGAATTGCGATGGACAATCGAGACGTCCGGTGGCAACGACTGGTGAATGCGGCGCGACAAGAGTCGACGCCCGCCTGGGAGCTAACGGGGGAACGTCTAACGGAGATTCTCAGGATCGCTGCAACGTCTCGAACTGGAATGGTAGACCTGCCGCGCTGGTGCGTGGTCACGGCTTGGTCTGCACTGGCGGCAAGTGCGCTGTTCGCTTTTTGCCTCACCGATTTTTCCCCGTTGGCGACATCGGGACCCGTGGAATTGGCGGAAGTTTGTCCTTGGGGGCCGGTGCCATGATGCGAACTTCCACATGGCGACTGGGCTTGGTCCTGGGAGTGATGTTTGGGGCTGGCCTGCTCATGGGGTCGCTCGGAACGTTGATCGTCGTCAGCAAAGTCGCCAAGGCCAAGCAAGACTCGGCGACCTGGGGACCGTGGACGGTCCGCTGGCTCGATCGGCAACTCGACCTGAGCGAAGAACAACAAACTCGAATTCAACCACTCATCGACGAGATGGTTTCCGACCTCAAAGGGTTGCGCGACAAAGCCGATGAAGAACGCCGGGCCATCCTCGGCCGATTGTTCGTGCAACTTGCCGAGCACCTCTCGACCGAGCAGCAGTCCAAGCTGAACGACGTGATTGCGGCCGCGAAAGCCCCGGCTGT
>JANRLN010000610.1:0-13409 GCA_033762515.1 Planctomycetaceae bacterium | reverse complement strand
GAGCGACCTGTGGGCGCGAGCGACTTGGTGGCGACCGTCTTTCATAGTCTGGGCTTTGACGTGGAACAGCATCTCCCAGGTCCCGCCGGCCGTCCGTTCCCCCTCGTCGATTCGGGGACGAAGCCGATTCTGGAGTTGTTCGGCTGAAAACCGGCACACTTTCTCGACAGGCAGGCCGGTTTGAGAGGGAGTCTGTCTGTTCGTGAAAAAGTGCAGGGATGGTACACCCAACAATGGAGACAACCATGATCGCCTTACCCAAAGACCTGCAGGATGCAATTCGTCAGGCTGGCGATCAGCCGGTGCACGTGACCGACGTAGAAACGAATGCGGAGTATGTGGTGGTTCCCGTGAAGGTCTTCGAATTCTTGACCGCTGGCGGGAATCCGCAAAAGGCGCTTTCCAAGGAGGAGCAGGTGCGCCTGCTCGTCGCTACCGGACTGCGGGCTGGTTGGGATGATCCAGCGATGGACGTCTATAACGATTTGGATCCTCGGCGAAAATGAAGATTGAACGCGGCGACATCGTATTAGTTGACTTTCCCTACAGCGATCAGACGGGTAGTAAAGTGCGGCCCGCGTTAGTAGTTCAGGATGACCGGTGGAATGCGATCCTCGACGATACGATTCTGGCGGTGATAACCAGCAGCTTGAGGCGAAATGTTGGGGCACCCACGCAATTGCAGATCCGCATGGGGACCATCGAGTCGGCGGGTTCGGGTCTGCTCTTTGATTCCCTCGTCGATTGCCAGACGTTGCTCACATACGACAAGACCCTCATTCTCGCTCGATTGGGGCGACTTTCCTCAGGAGTCATGATGAGGATCGATGAATGCCTGAAACAGAGCCTTGGGATTTGAGTTCGTGGTCGTTGAATCATATCAAGCGAACAGAGGACTTACTGTGAATCGGCTGCCCCTGCTATGTCTTGCACTTTGGTGCACACCTCTCTCCGCTGCGGAACTGGCGCTGTATCCTGCAGACGTCCGCCTCACCGGCCCCGAGGCTCGGCAGCGGGTGCTGGTGCAGTCGGTTGGGAACGGCCGCGTCGGACGGCAGTTGCGGGAGGGGGTCGTTTACGCGTCGGCGGATGAAAAAATCGCCCGCGTCGAAAACGGCCTCGTGGTCCCCACCGGCAACGGAACCACCACACTCACCATCACGGCCGGGGGCGAGACGCGGTCGATTCCCGTCACTGTCGAAAAGTTCGCCGACCCGCATGTCTGGAATTTCCGCAACCAGGTGCAGTCAGTCTTGTCGAAGACCGGCTGCAACATGGGCGCCTGCCATGGGGCCGCGGCTGGGAAAAATGGATTCAAGCTGTCGCTGCGGGGTTACGATCCCGAAGCCGATTTCAACACGCTCACGCGGCAGGCCCGGGGACGCCGCGTGACGCCTCACGATCCAGGGCGGAGCTTGATCCTGACGAAGCCGACCGGCGCCATTGCGCATAAGGGGGGGCTGCGGTTCAGCGAGGATTCCCTCGAATACCGCGTGATCGCCGAATGGATCGCCCAGGGACAACCCGGCCCGTCGGCAGAAGATCCCCGCATCACTCGTCTGGAAATCCTCCCTCCGGCGACGCAACTGACGCCGGGCACGACGCAACAGATGGTTGTGCGCGCCCACTTCAGCGACGGTCGGGTGGACGACGTGACCCGCTGGGCCAAGTACTCTTCGACGAATCACACCGTCGCCCAGGTCGATGACCAGGGACTCGTCAACGTTTCCGGCAGCGGCGAGGGATCGATCGTCGCGTGGTATCTCGCTCAGAACGTGACGGCGACGGTGACCTCTCCCTACCCGCAGCCGCTCCCGGCGGAGACGTTCACCGCGGCCCCGAAGCAGAATGTGATCGATGAACTGGTGATCGCGAAATTGCAGGCCTTGAATGTCCCGCCGTCGCCGCGCTGCGGCGACGGCGAATTCCTGCGGCGGGCGCATCTCGACACGATCGGCAAACTCCCCACACGCGATGAGGTTGAGTCGTTCCTGAACGATGCCGACCCGCAGAAGCGTCAGAAACTCGTCGAAAGCCTTCTCGCGCGGCCAGAGTTCGTCGACTACTGGACCTATCAGTGGTCCGATTTGTTGCTGCTCACCGGCAGCCGGTTGCGGCCGAAAGCGTTGGAAACGTACTACGCCTGGATACGCGAGCGGGTCGAAAAGAACGTCCCCTGGGATGAATTCGCGCGGGGCGTGGTGCTGTCGCAAGGCAGCACCTTCGAGAATGGGGCGGCGAACTTCTACGCCCTGCATCAAGACGCGCAGGACATGTCCGAAACCGTCTCGATGGCCTTCCTGGGAATGTCGATCAACTGCGCCCGTTGCCATGACCATCCCCTGGAAAAATGGACGAACGACGATTACTACGGCATGACCAGCCTGTTCGCCCGCGTCCGGGGAAAAGGCTGGGGGGGCGACTTCCGCGGCGGCGACGGCAATCGCACCGTCTTCCTGGCGGAACGGGGAGAGGTGATTCAACCGCGCACGGGGAAACCGCAGCCGCCGAAGCCGCTCGACGCGCCGGCGATTTCGCTCGATGACGAAGGGGATCGGCGGGTGGTCTTCGCCAACTGGTTGACCGCCCCCGAAAACCCTTATTTCAGTCGGGCCATCGTCAACCGCGTCTGGGCCAACTTCATGGGGGTCGGCATCGTCGAGAAGGTCGACGATTTGCGTCTGACCAATCCTCCCAGCAACGCCGAATTGATGGCCGCGCTCGCGGCGGAACTGGTCCGCAACGACTACGACCTCAAGTCGCTGATGCGGTTGATTCTGAGCTCAGAGGCCTACCAGCGATCCAGCCGCGCGCTCCCCGAGAATGCGGCGGACGAGCGGTTCTACGCCCGGTTCTATCCGCGACGCTTGAAGGCGGAAGTGCTGCTGGACGCAGTGGCGGATGTCTCGGGAGTCCCGACGGAGTTCAAGGACTACCCCGCCGGCACCCGGACGCTGCAACTGCGCGACACCAGCGTCGCCTCGTACTTTCTGGACACGTTCGGCCGGCCGGAGCGGGTGCTCACCTGCACCTGCGAACGGAGCGATGAACCAAGCATGACGCAGGTGCTGCATCTCGCCAACGGCAAGACGCTGCTGGGGAAACTCGAAGCCAAGGTGGGTCGGATCGCGCAATGGGTTGCGGACAACGCGCCGGCGGAACAAGTCGTCGACGACCTGTATCTGTCGTCCTTAAGCCGCTTGCCGAATGACAGCGAACGGGCCGCATTGGTTGAGACTCTGTCGACCACTCCGGCAGAAGACCGCCGGGCCGTGCTGGAAGACCTGATGTGGGGCGTCTTGACGTCGCGGGAGTTCCTGTTTCAGCATTGATGTGGAATTGTTCGTTGAATCTCAGGAGCCGTGTCATGCCAACATCCTGGACGCTTGAGGGTCTCCGACACCAACTGCGCATCGTCTCGCAAGACTGGCCGTCGAGTTTGCAATTGCCGTCCCCGTCGCGGATGGTGCTGTGGGGGCTGACCAGCGCGATCGTCGGCGCTGCGTGCCTGCTTGGCAACGTGTGGCTGCTCTTGCTCGGAATCGTCCAGGGTGTCGTTCTGGCCAACGTGGGCCAGTCCCCAGATGTCGTTGCTCCCGGTGCGATGGCGGGTCTTTCGAGGACCAACTGGAGCGCATTGACGTTGAGTGTCGGCCGAATTGGGGCGGACGGGCTGATCGTGATGGCCCGCTGCCTGTGGCGAACGGCTGTCACTTTGACGGCTGCGATCGCCGCCGGGCTGGCGACGTTGAGTGGGTTCGTGTTGTCCGACGCGCAAGGCTGGCGCTGGCAATCCCTGCAAGTGGAAGGTCCGCCGCTGGGACCGATGCTGCTGTCAGTGGGAGCAGCGTTGTTCACAATGCTGTTCGTCGGCTGGCTGTGGACTTGGAAGCCGTTGCTTCCGTTAACGCGAGAGTAATTCATCGCCAGCGAACGACGATTTTCGGATCGGCCTCATGTCAACTGCCGCCGCCATCTCCGTTGCCGAGCCGCGCCTGCCCGCAGGCATCCCGGATGTTCCCGTCTGGAAGATGTCGGTCGAGCAGTACGAGTCGCTGCTGTCCAACGGGATTCTGAAGGACGGCGACGCGATTGAATTGCTCGACGGCTGGTTGGTCCCGAAAATGACAAAGTATCCGCCGCACACGGTTTGCGTAGGCCTGTTGACGGACGCCCTGAGTGCCGTGTTGCCGTCGGGTTGGCATTTGCGGAATCAAGAACCTGTCACTCTGGCGCGTAGTGTGCCGGAGCCGGACCTCGCTGTGGTCACGGGAATCCGCAGGGACTATAAGGACCGCCATCCCGTCGCCGACGAGATTGCCGTCCTTGTGGAAGTGGCTGACGCCACCCTTGAGCAGGATCGCGGGTTGAAGCTGCGGGTCTACGCGGAAAGTGGAATCCGCGAATACTGGCTTGTGGATCTGGCGTCGGAGTGCATCACAGTGCTTACTGAGCCCAACCGAACGATCGCGAATCCACGTTTTGACAAGATCCAGGTTTATCGTCGTGCCGATTCGATTCCCTTGCCCGAGATGCTGGCACCCAACGAGATGATCCCAGTAGCGGACCTCTTGCCATAGAGTGGTTTGTGTCGAGGCGGGTTAGCGACCGACGACTTTTCTGACGAGCAGAAGCATGAGCATGGCCTCGCTCCCACCGCTGTCCACAATCGACCCTGAAGGCGAGTTGCTGTTGGAACTCGACGACCTGCAGCGTTTGTCAGTCGAACAGTACTTGGCCTTGTTGGAATCCGGCGTCTTGGAGAGCGATGCCCCGGTCGAACTGCTCGAAGGGCTGTTGGTCAAGAAAATGGGAAAGAATCCCCCGCATGGAACATGCATTCGGAAGCTGGCTCGGCTGTTGACTTCGCTCATCGGGGATCACTGGAGCATCCATACTCAGGATCCGCTCCAACTGCCCGATGGCGTTCCGGAACCTGACCTCCTGGTTGTTCAGGTTGAAGCGGACGACTATGCCCATCGACTGCCATCAGCCAATGACGTCGGGCTGGTCATTGAAGTCTGCGATACAACTCTTCGTCGAGATCGTGGCATCAAGCTGCGATCCTATGCACGTGCAGCGCTTAGAGAATACTGGATCGTCAATCTGCGAGCTCAGGTCGTGGAAGTCTACACCGATCCGATCAGTGAGACGCAGCCACCCACTTATCGGCAGCGACGCGATTTCTCAGCGGGCGAGTTCATCCCCGTCACCCTGGACGGCCAGTTGCTCGGCCAGATCGCCGTCGATGCCATTCTCGTCTGAAATTCGTTTTGCGATGAACTGCCAACAGTGAGAATCGAGATGTCCATGAACGCCTATCGAAGTGGAATTCCGGCGTGGGTTGCGGCGAGCTTGATCGTGACGGCGGCCGCGGCGGCGGAAGCGCCTGACTTCAATGCCGATGTGCTCCCCGTGTTCCGCAAGTATTGCAACGGCTGTCACAACAGCCGCGAGCAGGAATCGGGGTTGGTGCTGGAAGACTTCGCCCGCACTCTCAAGGGGGGCGACAACGGCGCCATCTTCAAGCCGGGAGACAGCGCCAACAGCAAGCTGTGGCGTTTGGTCTCGGGCCAGGACGATCCGAAGATGCCGCCCGAGACGTCCACGCAGCCCAAGCCCGCGGAGTTGGCGATCATCAAGGCCTGGATCGACGCCGGCGCGAAGGCCCCCGTCGGGGGGCCGGCCTCGGCGGGATTGGTGACGCCGAAAATCGCTCCCCTTGCGGCGGTCCGCGAACCGATTACGGCGCTGGCGGCCGATCCGCAGGGCCGCTGGCTGGCCATCGCTCGGCCAAACGTGGTCGAGATCGTCACCCTCTCCGACCGACAGCCGGTCAAACTCCTGACGGGGCACACTGGCGCCATCGCTGACGTGCGGTTTTCCACCGCGGGAGATCGCCTGGTCGTCGCCGCAGGGGAGACCGGGCTTTCCGGCGAAGCGACGCTGTGGAACACCGTCGACTGGTCTCGGGCCCGGACCATCACCGGCCATCGCGATTCGCTGTACTCTGCCGCTCTCAGTCCTGATGGTAAGCTCTTGGCGACGGCGAGTTACGATCGCGAAGCCCGCACGTGGAACGCCGAGACGGGCGAAGTCCTCGCGACGATCTCCGGCCACAACGACGCCATCTACAGTTTGGCGTTTCATCCGAAGGGCAAGATGCTCGCGACCGCCAGCGGCGACCGGACCGTGAAGCTCTGGGATCCCGCGACGGGCGATCGGTTCGACACCTTCTCCCAGCCGTCGAAGGAGCAATACAGCGTTTCCCTCAGTCCGGATGGGCGCTTTGTCGCCGCCGGAGGGGTCGACTGCCGCGTTCGCGTCTGGCAGCTCAGCGACACCTTCCAGGAAGGAACGAACCCGATTCTGTATGCCCGTTTCGCCCATGAAGCCCCCATTCAGCGCGTCCTTTTCTCCCCCGATGGAAAACTGCTGGTGTCGTGTTCGGAAGAACGCAGAATCAAAGTCTGGGAGACCCGCACGTTCACGCAAGTCGCGCTCCTGGAACGTCAATCCGACTGGCCGTCGGCGGTCGCCTTTTCCCCCGACAGCCGCAGCATCTTCATCGGTCGCATGGACGGCTCCCTGGGGGCCTATGACGTGAATTCCAAGTGGGCGGACAGCGTCACCGATCTGACGGCATTGCCCGAGGTCCCGAACTACGTTGCAGTTCCTGCGGTTCCCATGAACGGCGAAATCGCAGAAGTCGAGCCGAACGACCGTCCCGAACAGTCAATGTCCGTGGCCTTACCGGCTGTGGTCGCCGGGAAACTGCAATCCGCCCAGGGCGATGCCGACAGCGACCTGTATCGCTTCGAGTCGAAAGCAGGGCAGGTGTGGATCCTGGAGACGAACGCCGCGCGAAACAAGTCGTCGGCCGACACCAAGCTCGAAGTCCTGCATGCCGACGGCCGTCCGGTTCGCCGGGCGCTCCTGCAGGCGGTGCGCGATTCCTGGATCAACTTCCGGCCGATTGATTCCACGCAGTTGCAGGTTCGCGTCGAGTTCTGGGAAGAGATGGATCTCAACCAGTTTCTCTACATGAACGGCGAGATCGGCAAGTACTACAAGGCCCCGCGCGGACCCGATTCGGGGTACGACTTCTACGAAAACCGCGGCAAGCGACGGACCTATTTCGACACGACGCCGATCACGCACGCCAAGGATGAACCCGTCTACATCGTCGAGGCCTACCCCGCCGATGCTCCCATCGTGGAGAACGGCCTGCCGGTCTTCCCCCTCAACTACGTCAACGACGACGATGGTGAACGGGAACTGGGGAGCGATTCGCGGCTGACGTTCACGGCTCCCGCCGACGGGGCGTACCTGGTGCGCGTGACTGATGCGCGGGGTTTCAGCGGAGAGAATTTCACGTATCAACTGACGGTGCGCCCGCCGCAGCCGGGTTTCAACGTGGTTCTCGACACGAAGAACGTCAAGGTGCCGGCAGGGAGCGGACAGCGGTTGAAGTTCTACGTCGACCGCATCGACAACTTCAACGGGCCGATTCGCATCGATCTCGAAAACCTCCCCGCGGGATTTCATGCGGCGACACCCACGACGATCGAGGCGGGGCATCTGGAAGCCTACAGCGTTCTCACCGCCGCCACCGATGCTCAGCCCCCGTCGAAAGAAGCCTGGGATGCCGTGAAGATCACCGCGAGCGCCGACGTCGGCGGTGAGGCGGTTGCAAAGCTGGTCGGCACACTGGGCGAGCCATCGCTGGAGAAGCCCGCCGCAATTCGCGCCACGCTGCTGCCCGACAATCTGGCGACGACCTCGGCCGAAGGGGGACTCGTGCTGACTCCCGGGACGACCATCACCGCCAAGATTCGCGTCGAGCGAAACGGCTATGACGGCGACGTGAAGTTCGACGTCGACAATCTGCCGCACGGGGTCATCGTGGACAACATCGGCCTTTCCGGGGTGTTGGTGCGGGCCAATGAAACGGAACGGCAGATCTTCCTGACGGCGCGGCCCTGGGCCCCCGCATCGCTCCGTTGGATTGATGCCGTCGCCCAGGGACAAGGGAACGTCGCAACGGCGGCGATTCCGTTGCATGTGCGACCTCAAACCCAGGTCGCCGGGGCGAAGTGACTAGCATTCTGCAGAGACGCGCGGTCCGGGGAACTTGGTTCCCGAGCTTCTGCGCAGTTGACCCATCGCCCCTCGCGGCATAGATTTCCGTATTGGGCGCGGGTGACCGTACCTGTCGAATGAGCTGATCTACTGGCCGGAGATCGGGTTGCGTCAAATCGACCCGTTCCGTCGCTGATGAGGTGTTGTCTCTCGATGTCGAATTCTGATCCTCGACCGAAACCCGAAGAGGGGGGAGACGCCTCCGATCGTAAGCCTCAGCCGCCGAAGCGAACCGAACGGGGGCCCACCGGGAATGTCTTCTGGTATCTCCTCATCGGCATCATCCTGTGCGCCCTGGCGTTTTCGTATAGCAACAGCACCCGGCGCGGCAAGCAGCTGGAGTACAGCAAGTTCAAAGATCAGTTGGTTGACGGCACGCTGAATTCGGCCAACGTCTTCGGCCTGAAGTTCGAACAAGGCCGCATCACCTTCAAGGACGCCCCACCGACGCGCACCGGCGAATCGGCAAAATCTCTGCCCACCACCTTTTCGGTGCCCATTCAGTGGATCTCCGACGGGGGGCGCGAGAAGCTCGAGGCATTGCTCGAAGAAAAGGAAATCGAATACCAGAGCGACGACCTCACGCAGGACTGGACGGGGATTATCTCCCTGCTCCTGATCGCCGGCCTGACGCTCGGCATGATGATCTTCCTCTTCCGTCGTCTCGGCGGACCCGGCGCGGCCATGTCGTTCGGACGCAGTCGCGGCAAGTTCTACGCGCAGGAAGACCTTGGAGTCACCTTCAACGACGTCGCCGGCATTGATGAGGCGGTCGAGGAACTCCGCGAGATCGTTGAGTTCCTCCGCAATCCCAGCAAGTACCAGGCCCTCGGGGGCCGAATTCCGCGAGGAGTGTTGCTCGTCGGCCCTCCGGGAACGGGAAAGACGCTCCTGGCGAAGGCCGTCGCCGGCGAAGCGGGAGTCCCTTTCTTCGGACTTTCGGGCTCGGACTTCGTCGAAATGTTCGTCGGCGTCGGTGCCGCCCGCGTGCGCGACATGTTCCAGCAGGCCGGGCAGAAATCCCCGGCGATCATCTTCATCGACGAACTTGACGCGCTGGGCAAGGTCCGCGGCAGCGGCATGCCGGGCGGACACGACGAGCGCGAACAGACGCTGAATGCGCTCCTGGTCGAGATGGACGGTTTCTCGTCGGATCAAAGCGTGATCGTGATGGGGGCGACCAACCGCCCGGAGACTCTCGACCCGGCCCTGATGCGTCCCGGTCGCTTCGACCGGCATGTCCTGGTCGACCGCCCGGACATCAACGGCCGCGAAGCGATTCTGAAGGTTCACGCCGGCAAAGTGAAGATGGACGACAGCGTCGACCTGAAGCACATCGCCCGGTTGACCCCCGGATTCGTCGGCGCGGATCTCGCCAATCTGGTCAATGAGGCGGCGCTGCTCGCGGCCCGCAACAACAAGACCAAAGTCAGCATGCAGGAGTTCGAGGAAGGGATTGAGCGCGTCGTCGCCGGTCTCGAAAAGACCCGCATCATCAGCGAAGACGAGAAGGTTCGCGTCGCCTATCACGAAATCGGCCACGCCCTCGTCGCCTGCACGCTGCCGCATGTCGACCCGGTTCACAAGGTCTCGATCATCCCCCGCGGCATGGGCGCCCTGGGCTACACCATGCAGCGGCCGGAAGAAGACCGCATGCTGATCACCAAAACCGAGATTCAGAACCGCATCTGCGTCCTCCTGGGGGGGATTGCGGCGGAGGAGATCGTTTTCGGGGAGAACAGCACCGGCGCTTCCAATGACCTGCAGCGGGCCACCGATCTGGCCCGCCGGATGATCACCGAATTCGGCATGAGCCCCAGCCTGGGCCGCGTCCATTACAGCGAAGGGACGCGATCCCCGTTCCTGGGGACCATGCAGACCACCGGCGAACACGTTCACAGCGAAGAGACGGTGCGCGAAATCGACCAGGAGATCAAACGCCTGATCGACCGCGGGTACGAAGCGGCTCACCAGATCCTCACGCAGCGACGGGCCGCGATGGAGCACCTCACGCGGGAGCTCCTCGAATGTGAAGTGATGGACGCCAAGCAGATCAAGGTCATTCTCGACCAGTATAAGACCGGCCCCGAACTGGCCACCTGGTCAGCCGCCACGTCGCGTCCCAGCCCGGTTGCGTTCGAACCGCCGCCGCCGCGCGAAGAGACCGCCGACGCCACGCAAACGGGCTGATCGATCGGAAGCTCGAATTTTCGGAACTTTCGCGCTGAGACAACGCCCGGCATCGCTCTGGATGCCGGGCGTTTGCATGGCCAGTCCCCCCAAATTCTTTTGCAGGCATCAGGGCTTCGCCGTCCTTTGCGAAACATCTCGCGGAAGAACCCCTTGGAAAGGGACAGGCGACGCACTACAACTGTACGTAAGGCCATTTTTCTATCGCCCGGTGGAATGTCATGCGGCACGGTTCACAGCTCGATCCTCCCAACCGCTTTGCGCAGACGCATGCCGTTCCTGATCCCGACCATTGGGAACATGACGAGGCGCACTTCGACGCTCAATGGCGCCGTCGGATCGAGTACCTCAACGATGCGTCCCGCAGCATCGTCTCCGAGAATGACTCTCCCGATATCCCCTTTCGCTATAGCATCAACCCCTACCGCGGGTGCGCGCACGGCTGCTCGTACTGCTATGCCCGCAATTCTCATGAGTACCTCGGTCTGAACGCCGGGCTCGATTTTGAAACGAAGATCTTCGTCAAGCGCGACGCCCCCGCCCTGCTCCGCGAATTCCTGGCGCGTGCAGCCTGGCAACCCGAGGTGATTACGTTTTCCGGCGTCACCGATTGCTATCAGCCCGCCGAACGGGAGTTCCGGCTGACTCGCGGCTGCCTCGAGGTCGCCTGGGAATGCTCCCAGCCGATCAGCATCATCACCAAGAACGCCCTCGTCTTGCGGGATCTCGACCTGCTGGCCGAGATGGCCGCCCGTCGGCTGGTCCACGTGAATCTCTCCATCAACTCGCTGGACCCCGAGCTGGCGCGTGCGATGGAGCCGCGCACCAGTATTCCCGCAGCCCGGCTGCGCGCCGTCGAAACGCTGACGAATGCGGGCGTCCCCGTCCGCGTGATGGTCGCCCCCCTGATCCCCGGCCTCAATGACCACGAAGCTCCCGCGGTGATGCAGGCGGCCAAAGACGCCGGCGCTCTGGATGCCCGCTACATCCTGCTGAGGCTGCCCCTCACCGTGGAGCCGGTCTTTCGCGAGTGGCTCGGGCGTACCCGGCCCCTGCAGGCCGAAAAAGTCGAAAACCTGATTCGCCGCACCCGCGAGGGACGGCTCAATCGCAGCGCCTGGGGAGAGCGGATGGTGGGCACCGGGGAGATCGCCGACCAGATTCAGTCTCTGTTTCAGCTCCACCGTCGCAAACTCCACTTCGGGGATCTCCCGGAATTGGACTGCCGCTGCTTCACCCCACCGACGCCGCGCGACGGCCAATTGCGATTGTTTTGATCGCCTCGCGGACCAGTTGATCGACGCGTATCCGCCTCACGCAGCGCCAGGTCGGACGTTGCGACCCCTTCTCTGTCGTTCAGAGACACATCCGGTATTTCCCTCCAATTGGGAATCCTGCGGAGAATCTCCGGGTTTGCCCGTCGGTTCGACAGCGGAAATTCGCATTACCCCGGAGAGGGATGTCGCACGGCGCTCGGGCGGATTCCTGGAGTCGGGACGGATGAGGGGCCACTCCGTGGGTAATGCTCAACATTCCAGCCAGCACGCTGGGCGCGCCTCGGTGCGGCCGCTGCTGGCGTGCAGCGACGCCGCCGGTTTCGGGCGAATTCAGTTCACTTCCCAGGTGGATCTCCAGTGGCAGGACGCGCCCGGAATCCTCGATGAACTCGACGGCATCATGGCCGCCTCTGGGGCGCAGGATTTCCTGGTCGACCTGGGAAATCTCAATCACGCGGGGCGCGGCGGACTGCTGTTTTTCCTGACGCTCCGCGATTACGTGGGGCTGCGGAACGGCCGCTGCGTGTTTTTCGGGGCTTCCCAGGCCGTCGCGGTTTATCTGCGAGAACATCTGCTCGACGAGCTCTTGCTGGTGGCGGAGGACGAAGCGGCGGCGCAGCAGTTGCTCACGATTCCCAAACCGATCGTCGCGCGACAGGCGCCAGCAATGCGGGGTTTCCCCTCCCACCAGAAAACACGCAAGCATCCGTGAGGGAAAAAATTAACGAACAATTGATCAGCGATGAGTCGTCTCTATGACGGGTCGCAGTTAGGATGTCGTCGGACTCGGATTCGTCAAGAATGAAGGAAGCCAACGCGATGAGGCAACGGTCGCACCAGCCGCGCAATGGAAGAACTCCTCGGGCGTTTACGCTGATTGAGTTGCTGGTGGTGATTGCGATCATTTCGCTGTTGATCGCTCTGCTGCTCCCCGCGGTTCAGCGGGTGCGAGAGACCGGTCGGCGGATCACCTGCTCCAACCATCTCAAGCAGTTGGGGCTGGCGCTTCACAACTACGAGTCTGCCTTCAGCACATTCCCGATTGGCGGATACTCCACGCCCCCCGTCGCTCCGTCGCCGATTCCAGGAGCCGGGACTTCGTTCTTCGTCGGCCTGCTCCCCTACCTCGATCAGCAGCCCATCTATGGTGCGTACAAATTTAATGTCATGAACAGCGGCTTGGCGAATGCCGCCAATCAGCCAGTGATTAACGGGGTCAAGCTCAACATGCTGCGGTGCCCTTCGAGCACCCTGCCGGCCAGCGTCGTCTTGTCGGCACCGCCGCTGCCCGGCATGCAATCGTGCGACAGCATGATGCCCTCGTACGTCGGCATCTCCGGGGCGGCGCAGAACGGCGTGGCGTTCAATGAACTGCGGACCCGCAATTTCGGAACCTGCTTCGCTTCCGCAGGCCCTGGCCAGATGAGCTGGGGTGGGGTGCTCCTGGCGAATAGTGTGGTGCGGTTCCGCGACATGACCGATGGGACTTCGAATGTGATGGCGATCGCTGAGTCATCGGACTTTGTGATGTCGGGCGCCACGCAGGTGAACGTCGACGGCGCGAATGGCTTCGGATGGACTTACGGAACGATCTGCGCGGGCGTCGGACCCTCGGGAGCGACGGGATACTGCGGAACGTCGGCCAGCCCCACGCGCACCGCGAACCTGACGACCGTGATGATGCCGATCGGCACGCGCTCGTGGCCGACGAATTCAGGGGTCTGCACAACACTCAATCCCAACCGACCGATTATTTCGCTCCATGGCGGAGGCGCGCAAGTGCTGTTGTGCGATGGCTCC
>JANRLN010000609.1:0-2496 GCA_033762515.1 Planctomycetaceae bacterium | reverse complement strand
GTCGATCTGGCGAAACTCAACGACGACGAGTTGGTAGAACTGCAGTCGCATCGCAACGACTGGTACGTGCGTCACGCCCGCCGACTGCTGCAGGAACGATCGCTGACGCAGGACATGGCCGACGTCGCGCGACAGTTACGGACCATGTATGCCCGCGAGACCGATGTTCCTCGCAAGCTGCGGGCGCTGTGGGCGCTTCAGTCCATCGGTCGCCTTGACGCTGAATTCCTGCTGCAGCAGTTGTCGCACGAGAGCGAGTCCATTCGGGCCTGGGGGGTGCGACTTCTCTGCGAAGAACCCCCTCCGCGTGCGGTGCTGGCGCACCTGGCGACGATGGCGACCGACGACCCGTCGCCGTATGTGCGACTCCATCTGGCGAGCATGCTGCAACGGTTGCCGGCCGCCGACCGCTGGTCGATCGCCCAGGGACTGCTGACGCACGCCGACGATGCGGAGGACGACAACCTGCCGTTGATGATCTGGTACGGCGTGGAACCTCTGGTGCATGCGGACCTGGGACGATTCCTGGCGCTTGCGGGGACGAGCCGCATCCCCCTCGTCTCGCAATTCTGCGCCCGCCGCGCGGCGGAAATGCCCCGGAATGGTGCGGGGCTGGAACTGGTCGTTCAACAACTCGGCGGCGCGACCGCTCCCATTCAGGCGGCGCTGGTCGCCGGTCTGCTGGCGGGACTCGAAGGGCAGCGCTCGGTCGTCCGCCCCGCCCCCTGGTCCGACGTCTACACGAAACTGCAGCAGAGCACCGACGCCGCGTTGCGGGAGAGCGCCTTGCAGCTCGCGCTGGTGTTCGATGATCCGGCGGCTCTGGAATCGCTCCGTTCCCAGGCGGTCGATGCGACCCTCGCCGCCCCCCTGCGGAATCGGGCGATTGCGGCCCTCGTCGCCAAGCAGGCCCGCGGCTTCTCGACGACGCTGCTGGCACTGGTGCGGGACCCCGCCGCTTGTCGCGCGGCGCTGCGCGGCCTCGCCGAATTTGACGACCCGCAAACGGTCGATGTGATTCTGGAGATCTATCCCGAGCTCGACGCCGCCGCGCGACAGGATGCTTTGCAGACTCTCACGGCGCGCGTCCCCTGGGGGCTGCGTTTGATGGACGCCGTCGATGCCCGCCGCGTTCCGCGCGCCGATGTGACGGCCTATTCGGCCCGGCAGTTGGCAAGCCTCGGCGACGCCAGGCTCACTGCGCGCCTGGAGCACGTCTGGGGCAAGCTCCGCACGACCCCCGCCGAGAAACAGCGCTTGCTGGCAGACTACAAGAAACGGCTCACTCCGGCATCGATTCAAGCCGCCGATC
The DNA here is from genome assembly GCA_033762515.1 of Planctomycetaceae bacterium. Lineage (GTDB taxonomy): Bacteria > Planctomycetota > Planctomycetia > Planctomycetales > Planctomycetaceae > DSVQ01. The sequence continues at coordinate 1,184 of JANRLN010000609.1, read as the reverse complement.
GCTCGCACGGCCGCGCAGTGTTTCACAAGGTGTGCGCGAACTGCCATCGCTTTTTCGACGCCGGGGGCGCGATCGGTCCCAACATCACCGGGTCGCAGCGGACGAATCTCGACTATCTCCTGGAAACGATCCTCGATCCGAGCGCGGCGGTCTCCCGCGATTTTCAGATGCACATCGTCGAAACCAGCGGAGGCCGGGTGATCTCGGGTCTGATCGTCAACGAAACCGACGCGGCGGTCACAATGCAGACAGCCAACGAACGCGTGGTCGTCCCCAAAGACGAGATCGAAGCCCGCACCCTCTCTCCCGTCTCGATGATGCCGGAGGGGATGCTGCAGAATCTGTCGGTGGACGAGGTACGGGCGTTGTTCGCGTACTTGATGGGACCGGGGCAGGCGCCGCTGCCGACCGATGAAGCCGCCGCGCCGGCAAAATCCGGTCGATGAAGACGGGTGTCACGGTCTCGCCTGGCGATCGCGAGTACCAAGAAACCGCTCGTCTACGGCATGCGGGCTCCTGCCCCAAGGATTTTCTCAGCTCTATCGATGGTCGAAGGCGGCGAACTGACGTTAGCGCCACGCCAAACATCGAGACTTTTCGGCGCCGGGGACACGCGAACATTTTCTGTACTTTTTCCGCCAGAGCTCTTTACTTTGCGCGCATTGCTCGATACTATCTCACGATCTAGCGTCGCATTCAGTTTTGCGGCCACTGAACCACGTTACCCACACAAGACAGTCCAGAGGTTCTCATGTCGACAGACAGTCCGACTCCACGTCGTGGACGTCGCGTCACAATTGATCTTACTCCTGCAGCCACCGAAGAGATTGATGAGTTGACAAAGAAGCTCGGGATTACCACCGCAGATTTGTTTCGGCAGTCGCTTGGCTTGTTCAGGCACTACGTGATTGCGAAACAAGCTGGAAGGAAATTGATGATCGTTGATGATCGGATTCAACCAGAGAAGATGGTACAGCTGGAGTTGGCGTTAAGTTCCCCAATTCGCGAGGAAGTTTAAATGGCAGCTGGTGACGAGTTTGAGCTCGACTTTCCAACTGGGCCAGGGGACTGGGAGGAAAAGGAAATTCGACTTCACCGTGTCCGAACCGAGAACCAAGTCGCGCTCATTCTCGTCATCGCCCTCGTCCTCTCTTTTCCGTTTTACATCGCTGCGCTGTGGTTGG
>JANRLN010000608.1:0-6871 GCA_033762515.1 Planctomycetaceae bacterium | reverse complement strand
CGGTTCAAGATCAATCCGCCCAAATACACCCGGATCGAACACGTGCTGCGCATCGACAACATCCAGCGCTTCGCCCGCCAACCGCATCAGGACCGACAGGTTCAGTAGTCGCGCCGCGCAGTTCTTCCGGCCCGATTCCCTTTCGCTCTCCTGAACACCCGCACCTGCGATTGCGTTCAGTTTGCGGCAGTTTTTCCCATTCCGCGCTTGCGTCGACCTGTCTGCGTCGGTAAGACTTTAGCGATCCTATGGATTTTGCGGGTGGATTGTGCATCGACAGGATGTTGCGATGTGGATTCCAGTAACCCGTGACCGATCGACCTTCGCACAGGAGCTCAAGGATGAGCGCACTGCGTGTCTTGTGGCCGGATGAAGAGGTCGCCGTCGGCGGCGTCGCGATTCACGAACCCGCCGTGATCCCCTTCGGGATGACTTCGACGCGAGGGACTCGCGGCGAATTTGACGTCGTCACGCGCGCCCGGGCGCTGTTCGACAACCGTTGCTGCCAGACCTGCGGCTATCCGGTCGTCGAGCCGATTGAACTGGCAGACGGTCTGAAGAATCGCAACGGCATGGTGATTCCGGGGACAGCGACGCTGGTCGGGTTCCGATGCTGCGGCTGCCGTGCGGAGTGGTCCGCCTGATCTCGAATCGACGCCGACGATTCGTCTCGCTGGTCAGATCCGGTATCCTGTCGCGTACTCTGAAATAGGGATACCTGGCTCATGGCGAAGCTGCGTCTGTTCCTCGTCGTTGGTTGCTGGTTGGCTCTTGGGTCCGTGAGCGCGGCCGGCGACTGGCCGCAGATCCTTGGTCCAAACCGTAACGGCGTCGGGACCAACGAAAAGTTTACTGCCAAGGATTTTGCCAAGCAGTGGCAGGCCGATTGCGGTTCGGGACTCGCCGGGGTCGCCGTTGCCGACGGACTGGTCGTGCTGTTCCATCGTCCGGGGGATCAGGAGACCCTGACAGCCTTTGACGCCAATGGGCAGCAGCAATGGAGCAGGGGCTTTCCGTGTTCCTACCAGGCGTCGATCGTCGACGATGACGGCCCGCGGGCGGTTCCCACGATTCAGAACGGCCGCGTTTATGCGTATGGCGTGCAAGGCGGGCTGTATTGCGTGGAGCTGAAGACGGGCAAGATCGTCTGGACGCGGGCCACGCATCGCGAGTTTCAGGCCCCCGAGGGTTACTTTGGAGCGGGCAGTGCCCCCCTTGTCGAAGGTTCGCTGGTGATCGTTAACGTCGGCGGACCCAAGGGGGCCGGTGTTGTTGCCTTTGACTCCACAACCGGGAAGACGGTTTGGCAGGTGACCAACGAACTCGCCAGTTATGCGGCACCGATTCGCGTCGAACGGGGTCAAATGCCGCGCATTCTGGTCATCACCCGATTGAACTTCCTGGGCCTGGAACCTGCCTCCGGCAAGGAGTTGTTCCGGATTCCGTTCGGAAGTCGGGGTCCTACGGTGAATGGGGCGCTCCCCGTGACGATCGGCAACCAGGTGCTGCTCACGGCGAGCTATGGCATCGGGGCGCGGCTGGTCGATGTCACCGCCGATGCGGCGAATGTCACCTGGGAAGACGAGATCCTGTCGAGTCAGTACACGACTCCCATCGTTCATGAGGGGCTCGTTTACGGCATCGACGGCCGACAGGATGGCGGCCCGGTGTCTCTCAAGTGCTTCGATCCGCAGACCCGCAAAGTCTTGTGGACGAAATCGGGGCTGGAGTACGCCACGCTCGTCGCGGCCGACGGAAAACTCCTCATCCAGCAGTCGAATGGAGAACTCCGCGTTGCCGCCCTCGATAAGACGGCCTACCGCGAACTCGCAATCAAGAGACTTGCCGGCGGCACCACGCGCGCCCTGCCGGCGCTGGCGAATGGCCGCTGGTACCTTCGCAACGAATCGACGCTGTTTGCGTTTGATTTGAACTGAATTCGAGTGAGCCCGCGGCGCGCATCCGCGGGACGCTACGCCATGCCGCGGCGTTTCAGTTCGCCGACGACCGCTTCGACGATGCGGCTGACCTCCACCGGAGCGTCGGGGGCAGGGGGGCTGATCGAACAGCCGCCAGCCGGGGCGTCGGTGAAGCCGTGTGCCGCGAGCAGACATTGCAGCTTATCCGAGAGCTTGGCCAGTTCGCGCTGCTGGTCGTCCGACAGCGGTTGCCGTCCGACGCCGGTGTCGAACCCGCGCAGCCGAACTGCGGTGCGGAAACCGTCCGGGAATTCGGACGACAGAATCATCGCGTCGAACAGCTCGACGATGTCGTACTGCAGTTCACGGGCTTCACTCAGGCGTTCCGCCAGGGTCAGCTCGTAGAGCTTGAGCATCAATTCCGGGGCGGCTCCCGAAGTCGCATTGGTGCCGCCGTCGCAACCGACGAGAAGCATCGGCATCAGAGCCGCATCCCAGCCGGTGAGGAAGCTGAAGTCGGGACGATGCGGTCGAACGGCCCGAATCAGCCGGATCATGTTGGGGATGTCGCCCGAGGAGTCTTTGATGCCGACGACCTTGGGACACTCATCCGCGAGCCGCTGGACGGTGGGGACGTCGATTGGGCTGGCGAACAACGGAATGTTGTACAGCGTGACGTCGATTGGCGAGTTGTCGGCGATCTCTTTGAAGTAGGCATACACCGCCCGCGGGCTGAGCTTGAAGTAGTACGGGGCCACGATGGCGACCGCGGCCGCCCCCATGTCGTAATACTCTTCGCAAGCGCGGATCGTCTCTTTGGTGTTGGCTTCGGCGGCCCCGGCGAGGACCGGAACACGGCCGTTCACCTGATCGCAGATGATCTCCATAATCCGCACGCGTTCTTCCGCCGTGAAGCGGGTGAACTCGCCGGTGGAGCCGTTGGGATACAGGCCGTGGATTCCCTTGGCGATCAACCAGTCGACATAGCGGCGGAGTTCCGCCTCGTTGATCTCGCCGTGGTCATCCAGCGGAACGATATTGGGGGTGAAGATGCCGCGGAGCTTGGCCTGGCTGTGCATTGCTGCAGATTCTCTCGGGGTCGGCAGGGGTGATCATTTTGATAAACGTAGGATGACTCGGCGTTACCCTACGCGGAGGGAGCTTGTACGTCCCGCAAGCATACCGCACAACTGCCGGTCAACTCGCCTGTACGTTGCCTATTTTCAACGTCTGGCGGCGATACGATCGGAACAATCGATACAAGCAATTTTGAGCCACGGATCGAACACAGATGCAACACGGATGAAGTCAACGCCGCAAGAATGCTCTTGATAAGTCATAACAGAGGTCGGCGCACTGTTCCGACCGAGCACTTCAGCACCGCGGATGGGGCGGGTGCCTGCTGCAGTCTTTTCTGCGGTACTCTTGGGGATGTCCTGGAACCGTTTTCACATGGATCGGCTCGCTCTGGAAATCCGTGTTTCATCCGTGTTTGATCTGTGGCAAGTCCTCGCACTTTCGAGACTAACGGTTGAAGCAATCCAAGTCAGAAAAGACATTGAACCACGAAGGCACAAAGGGCTCGAAGAGAGTCAGTCTGCATCGTCTTCTTGGCGTTCTTCGTGTCTTGGTGGTTCCAGGGAATGCGTTCCGACGCAGGGTGGATCAGGTAATCGGCCCCCACGTCCACGGGTGGAATTCTTCGTCGCCGATCCCCTGGGCTTCGCTCTTCGTGGGTTTGCCACTGGCGACGGCGATGACGTCCTCGAAGATTTCGCGACCGACTTCCTCGATCGTCGCCCCTTCCAGGATGGTGCCGGCGTTGATGTCCATGTCGTCGATCATCCGCTCGTACATCGGCGTGTTGGTGGCGATCTTGATCGACGGCACCGGCTTGCAGCCGAAGCAACTGCCGCGGCCGGTGGTAAAGCACACGACGTTGCAACCCCCCGCAACAATCCCGGTCACGGAAGCCGGGTCGTATCCGGGGGTGTCCATGATGACCAAACCCTTTTCACGGATCTGTTCGGAGTACTTGTAGACCGCCGTCAGCGCCGTTGTGCCTCCCTTGGCGATGGCCCCGAGTGACTTTTCGTAGATCGTCGTCAGGCCCCCCTTCTTGTTCCCCACCGAGGGGTTGATGTCGATGCGCTGTCCGAAGAGGGCCGTGTAGTCGATCCACCAGCGGATGCGTTCCACAAGCGCTTCACCCACCTCGGGCCGCACCGCTCGGCGGGTCAGCAGATGTTCGCCGCCGTAAATTTCCGGCGTTTCCGAGAGGCACGACGTGCCGCCATGAGCGACGAGGAGATCGCTGCAGTATCCCAGCGCGGGGTTTGCGGTCACGCCGCTGTTGCCATCGCTGCCGCCGCACTCGACGCCGAGGATGATCTCGGAGACCGGAATCGGTTCGCGGCGGGCCTTGTTGACTTCGGGGAGCATCTCCTTCAGCGCTCCCGTCATCCGCGCGACAGTCTTGGCGACGCCCCCTTGGTCCTGGATGTTCATGACCAGCGGACGCAGCGATTCCGGCGCTTCGACGCCCCCCAACTGCACGAGCCCGCCGTTTTCCATCAGGAACGAAGCCTGCGAGGTCTCGCAGCCGAGGCCGATCACGACGTAGGCGGCGATGTTCGGATGCCGCGCAAAGCCCGCGAGGGTGCGCACCAATTGCTGGTGGTCTTCACCCCCATACTGCATCGCGCAACCCCCTTTGTGCACCAAGGGGATTACGCCATCGACGTTGGGGAATTGTTCGAGGATCGCCCTGTCGAAATTCTGGGCAACATACTTGGAGGTCGTCGCCGAACAGTTCACCGTGCTGATAATGCCGATGTAATTGCGGGTCGCCGCGCGACCGTCGGCACGCCGGTATCCCTGGAACGTGCGACCGGTGATGGGGGTAGGCGGGTCGGGGATTTCGGAACAGAAGGCGTAGTCGAGGCTCAGTTCCCCGGCGTCGACGTTGTGGGTATGGACCCAACTTCCTACCGGGATCGCCGTGCGGGCATAACCGATCGTCTGCCCGAACTTGCGGATCTTGCCCCCCGACTCGATGGGGCGAATGGCCACTTTGTGTCCCATGTCGATGGCTTCGATCGTCGTGACCTCGCCGCCGAACGCGAGGCTGCAGGTCGAATTGATCGTCAGGGGGCGAGCTGCGACGGCGATGTTGTCATCGGCGTGAAGTTGCACGAGAGGACGCGGGGACATGTGATCAAACTTCCCAGAGAGAGCATGAAACCCAGTGGGCAGACTAATCGCCCCCGGATTCTGTCGCAATCGGAGTCGGATCTGACCCCGGCACCCCTCTTGTTGAATCGGGAAGTCCAGCTCTTGTTGCGTGCACAGTCATCAGCTTCCGGGAATCCAAATCGTCTTCGCCTCAATAATGGCCGTATTCTCGGGGAGTCGAATCACATCGGGAGTTTCACAATAGAACGCCAAGCCTTTGTGGCTGACCAGGTATCGATACTTAGAACCGAACAAACTCCAAGCGGTGCCGACAACCACCAGCGGCTCCGGTTCACGAGCCACGATCTCGCAAAACGCTTCCGGATCCATTTTGACGATGACCCCGCAGGCGCGAATCGCCTGGACCGTCGCGGCGGCGGCCGCAGCCGCGGCGCCTGCAGCACCTGCACTCATTTTCCCATCTCCCAATGTCTCGGGCGAACCGAACACGAATCGTGTCAACTCCGACGGGTTAACGCGAATGCGGGGTTGTCGGATCAAATGTTGTGGTTGTTGGGAAACCCTCAGCGACGCGTGCTCTGGATTCCCGAGGCCCAGCTGTCGTCCGTCCCTACCGGGCTGATCCGCAAATGCAGCAGCGATTCCCGCAGGATCTTTGCCGCAACCGGGGCTGCAATCCGACCGCCGAAGACTTCGCCGCCGCTGCCGGTGGCTTGATTGACGACGACGAGGACCAGCAGCCGGGGATTCTGAACCGGCGCCCCGCAGACGAACGAACTGATGTACTTCCCATGGACGTAGCCGCCGTTGGGCGACAGACACTGAGCCGTCCCGGTCTTGCCGAAGACGTCGTACCCTTCAATCTTCGCTCGCTTGCCGGTGCCGCGTGTCACCACCTGCTGCATCGGCTCCTGCACCACCCAGCGAGCGACGTCGGCGGAAACGGTGGTCTGCACCAGATTCCGCAGGTCGTCTGGGCCGTCGGCGGGACGGGATTTGAGAATCCGCGGCCGCACCAGCGTACCGCCGTTGGCCAGCGCTGCATGAGCCGTGATGAGCTGGAGCGGCGTCGCGGCGATCTCATGGCCCATGGGAATCGACCCGGTCGAGTACGACGTCCATTCGTCGAGGGGACGCAGAATGCCGGGGAGTTCTCCCGGCAGCTCGATGCCGGTTCTACGACCAAAACCGAACACTGCGGCGGCGCTGTGGAGGCCCGCGTTGGTCATCTGTTCGCCCACCTTGGCCATGCCGATATTGCTCGACTTCACCAGGACATCGGTGAGTGACAACGTGCCGTAGGGGTGATGGTCGTGGAGTAAACGACGCCCCATGCGATACCGGCCCCATTCGCAGTCGTATTGATCGGAGACGGCCAGCATGCGCCGATCAAGGCCGTAGGCGACGATCATCGGCTTGAACGTCGAACCGGGTTCATAGATGTCGGCGATGGCCCGATTCTTCCAGGCGGCGTCGGGCACATTGTCGGCGTGGTTGGGATCGAAGCTTGGCCGCGAGGCCATGCCGAGCACGTCTCCCGAATTGGGGTCGAGGACAATTGCGCAGCAAGCCTCGGGGCGCGCCTCCGCGACCAGTTCATCCAGCGCCCTCTCTGTGAACAACTGGATCACCGCATCGAGCGTCAGCACCACATCGCGGCCGGGGTGCGCCAAGTGTTCGGGGTCGTCGACAACATCCATGACGCGCCCGCGGGAATCCCGCGTCAATCGACGCTGACCCGGAGTTCCCCGCAGCTC
>JANRLN010000607.1:0-4213 GCA_033762515.1 Planctomycetaceae bacterium | reverse complement strand
CATTTACAGTTGCGGGGCCGTGGCGTATTGGCTGCTGACCGGTCGCGAAGTCTTCGACAATTCCAATCTCGACACCCTCTTGAACGACATCGTCCTGCGCGCCCCCGAGACCATGGCGTGCCTCGCCGATTTGCCCGAGCGGCTGCGCGACTTGATCGTGCGCTGCCTCGCCAAAGACCCGCTGGAAAGACCGCAATCGATGGTCGACTTTCAGGAAGCCTTGACCAAGCGCCAGCCGGAACCGCGCTGGACCGCCGCCGATGCGGCGGCGTGGTGGCGTCTGCACCTCCCCGATTATTGGGAAGGGGTCCCTCAACCCCCGGCAGCACGACGATCCTTCGTCGCCTGACCGACCGATGATCGCCCCCGTTTTCTCTTGCGACCCTGAGTGACTCCCATGCCGGTCCAGCCTCTCGATCTCAGCCGCCTGCAGGTCTTTCCCCTTGCGCAGCGGCAGCATCTCACGCGGGCCGAGGAAATCCTGGTTGATCCCGCCTCCCCGCCGCGGCCCCTCAATGAACGGAACGCGGGACTGGTGCGGGAGTGCGCACAACGACTGCAGATCGCGCGCGAACACGATGCCAGCCGGATGCTGATCTACGGCGCGCATCTCCTGCGGAACGGCGCCGCGGTCATTCTGGAACGCCTCATGGCGCAGGGCTGGCTGACGCACCTCGCCACTAACGGCGCCGGCACGATCCACGACTGGGAATACGCGTGGTATGGCGCGTCGACCGAAAGCGTGGAAATGAACGTCGCCAACGGGACATTCGGCACCTGGGACGAAACCGCACTCAATCTCCATCGCGCGATTCTTGTCGGCGCGCTCGACGGACTGGGCTACGGACGGGCTCTGGGACGACTCATCTGGGATGATGGCGTCGATCTCCCCGACCCCCGCGAGCTGTCGTCGGCGATCAGGGCCGATCCCGAGCATCCGCTCACGGGACCGCGCGTTGAGCTGCTGCGGACTATGCGGCAATTCGGCTGGTCGGCAGGCCGAGTCGCCGTCGAGCACCGCTGGAAGCACGCCTCGATCATCGCGCAGGCCTACCGCCACGGCGTTCCCGTGACCGTTCACCCGGGGATCGGGTACGACATCATCGCCAATCACCCGATCTTCAACGGCGCCGCCATCGGCCGCGCCGCTGACTGGGACTTCAAACTCTTCGGGGGTTCCGTGGAACAACTCGACCAAGGCGTCGTCTTGTCGGTGGGTTCGGCGATCATGGGGCCGCAGGTGTTCGAGAAATCGATCAGTTGCGTCAACAATCTGCGTCTGCAAAGTGGTCGCGGCAGCGTTCACGATCACGCCATTTTTGTCGTGGACCTGCAGGACGGCGGCGGCTGGGACTGGACTCAGGGGGAGCCTCCGAAGACCAATCCGGCCTACTACCTGCGGTTCTGCAAAAGCTACTCCCGCATGGGGGGGGCGATGCACTACCTGCAATGCGACAACCTGGCGTTCGTGCACCACTTGTACCGCGAACTTGGTTGCGCCTGACCGCCCATCACCAACGGCTACCGTGCTTTCCGAATGGCCGCATGAGCCGCGGCGCGGCCCATCATCCCGGCGGCAAACGTGCGGAAGCTGAGTTCGTCACTGGGGCTGTGGACCTGCACCCGGCCTCGACTGGGTTGGGGGGTCAACAAGAGACACGCGCCGTCGTACAGACGCTCCCGGACGAGCTTGGTCAGCAGGATTTCGTACCGGCGGGCATACGAAGCCTCGCGAAACTCGGGGAACACGGAATAGTGCGGTTCCTTGATCTTTACGGGAGTCTGGGATTTCGGGCAGTCTTCCAGAATGAATACATATCCCAACCACGGGCGGGCGGAAGGTTGAAAGGCCCCCTCTCGGTAAGCTGCCCAAAGGTCGGTCGCGTTTCCCAGGGCTTCCTCGGCGCGATTGTTGAAATTGTTGCCGAAGGAAGGGCCGACCTGAGCTTTGAATTCAATAACTGCGAGCAACTGCCCATCGACGACGGCCAGGAGATCCCAGTTCTTCTGGGAGCGGAAGTAGCCCGGCAGCTCCAGATTCTCGCGACAGTACACATGGGCTTCCGAAAGCCCGGCTGAGATCAGCAGGTCGCGACACAGTTCGACCAGTCCGTGCAGGTGCTTTCCACCGGTGACGGCCGTCCGCAGGCCGGCATCGCGTCGTCCGGTGGTCCCGCCCTGTTTCTCCGCCTGCGTGTCGCGGACTTTCCAGAAATCGCGGATCGCCCGGCGCAAGCGCTCGTCCAAGTCACTCATTGACGTTCACCTTGGCCGTGGACAACAACCCCACGGAATTCTGAACGCGTCGGCATGCCGAATGAAAGTACACCGGGTCGATCTCATAGCCGAGGCTGTTTCGTCCGCATTTCATGGCGGCGAGAGTGGTGGTGCCCGTTCCGAGGAAGGGATCGAGGACAGTATCGCCGACAAAACTGAACATTCGGATCAGGCGCTGGGCCAATTCGACTGGGTACGGTGCAGGATGGTTGCGCGTCGACGCCCCCGTCAGTCCCGTCCAAATCTGCTGAAACCAGGCCTTGTGGTTCACGTCCGAGATCAGGCTGAGAAGCCGCGTCGCGACCGAGGGCTGGCGATATCCCCCGGGCTTTCGCTCCATGAGAATGAATTCAATGTCGTTCTTGATGACGGCGTTGGGTTCATAGGGCTTTCCCAGGAACCCGCCGCCGTTGCCTTCCGCTTCGTAAGCCGCGTTGGCGATCTTATGCCAGATGATGGGGGCGAGGTTGTCGAACCCCAAATTCCGGCAGTGCTCTTGGATGGAGGCATGCAGCGGTACGACCGTGTGCCGCCCCTGGTTTTTCCGCCGCGACAGGCAGACGTCGCCCACGACGCACACCAGGCGTCCGCCGGGAACCAGCGCACGGAAGCAGTTGTTCCAGACACGATCCAACTCGAGCAAAAAGGCCTCGTAGTCTTGAACATGACCCAGCTGCCCGGCGGAATCGCGATATTCCTTGAGAGTCCAATAGGGAGGCGAAGTCACGATCAAGTGGATCGACCCTTCCGGGAGATCAATCTCCCGTGCGTCGCCCCGATTGAGTTCATGCTGCGTCGGCACCCGTCCAACCGCCTCATCAATCAGCGCCGTCAGCAGGGGATCCTTCGCGATTGCCGGCAATGCCGTTTGCGGATCTTCGATCTCCCCCAGCTCGACGGGAAGGAACTCCTCTGGGGACCAGACCTGGGCGACTGTGGGCATTCAGCATTCCTGCGTTCACTTGAAAGTCGGTACATGGTACTGGTTGCCCCAAAGGCTGTCTGCGAACCGAGGTGGTTTTTCGAACCACCGTAACTTCGACTTGCCGCTTGAGTTTCGGGCCGGACAATCCCCGTCCCAACAACCTTTGTCTTGAAGGCTGTCGGTCGCGGGCGTAGGCTTTGGCCCATGCCTCATCGTCCCGCTGCTGTCGCTGCTCGCCGCCGGTTTGACTCCGTCGAACAAGAGGCCTACCTCAACCTCTGGCGGACCTATGACCGTTTGAAGGTCATCGAAGAGGAGGTCTTCGCGCAGGTGGGCATTTCGCCGCAGCAGTACAACACGCTGCGGCTGCTCAAGGCCGCCGCCCCGCAGGGACTGACCGTGCAGGGGATCGGCGATCGGCTCATCTCCCGCGCCCCAGACATGACGCGTCTGCTGGATCGTCTCGAGGAGCGGGGTTGGGTCGCGCGGGTGCGCCGATCCGACAATCGCCGCGTTGTCGACGTCACCCTCACCACCGCCGGGCGGGCGCTGCTGGAGGAACTGGCGGCCCGCGTCATGGAATGCCATCGGGCCCAGTTGGGGCATCTCACACGTGAACAGTTGCAGTCGTTGATCGAGATTCTGGCAGTCGCCCGAGAGCCGCACGAAGATCCGGATAGTGTCTGGGCGCGGTCGGCGACGTGAGATCTTCTCTCCCTCCTCGGGCGCTCGAGGCGCGGTCGGGACTTCCTGTTCTATACGTCAGATCACGTTTCGGCGCAAGTGTCTGCGTGGTCACAATCGGTCGCGGAATCAGCGGCGAACTCTGCAGGAATGGCGGCTCGTTTCGGTGGACACGGTGGAGGCCCTTGCTATAGTTCCTCGCCAGGTGGATCAATCCCGGCTGATGCCCTGAGCACGCGAACCGACTTGAGGAGAGAACGATGCTGATTCGACTGCAGACCGTGATTGGTTGTGTCCTGATTGCGGCGATGGTCGTCACAGGTGGAC
>JANRLN010000606.1:0-7359 GCA_033762515.1 Planctomycetaceae bacterium | reverse complement strand
ACGGGATTCTCTCTGGGTTCTCCGCGCCGTCTGTGTTTCAGGGCCTGAGTCTCAAGATTCTAAAACGCAGAGGGCGCGGAGAACCCAGAGAATCTGTCCGATGGTCAAGAATTCTGCTGGCCCTCAGTGGATTGATTCTCCAAGGGAGCGTTGACGCTGCGGTCGACAGGGACCGAATGTTTTGGCATGCTGCCAGACGCGGGGACTCCCCGCGTTTGGCAGTTTCCGTTGGTTGAATTCGCCCCCTCGGGAGCCTGGTTTTCATGCCTCGTCTCGCTGGAAAAAACGTCCTGATTACCGGTTCCTCCCGCGGCATCGGCGCCGGCTGCGCCCTCGAAATGGCGCGGGAAGGGGCGAATGTTGCCGTCAACTACCATTCCAGCCGCGATGAGGCGGAGGCGATCGCAACGGAAATCCGCGGCATGGGGGGGCGGGCCATCACCCTGAAGGGGGACGTCGCCAGTCGCGAACGCGTGGAGGAAATGATCGCCGAGACCGTCGCTGCATTCGGCAGCCTCGACGTGTTCGTGTCCAATGCGGTCTACAGCGATCGGCAACTGATGCTGGAGGCCGATCTCGATGGATTCCGCAAGACGATTGACGTCGGCATGTGGGGGGCGTTCTACGGCGTCCGCGGCGCCGCCCTGCAGATGGTGCGGCAAGGGCGGGGGGGCAGCATCGTCGTGATCAGTTCGCCGCATGCCGTGATCGCGATCCCGACCGCGATGGCCTACAACATGGCCAAGGCCGCAATCGACCACATGGCGCGCACCGCAGCTATCGAACTGGCGCCGCATCGGATCCGGGTCAACATCATTCACCCCGGCTGGATCGACACGCCCGGCGAACGCAAATTCTTTACGGAAGAGCAACTCCGCGAAGGGGCCAAGGATTTGCCCTGGAAACGGCTCGGCCGTCCGGACGAAATCGGCAAGGGAGTCGCTTATGTCGCCAGCGACGACGCCGAGTACATGACCGGCAGCACGGTCACCATCGACGGCGGCGTCAGCCTCCCCTGGTGGTCGGGGCGCGCGGAAGGCAAGCAATAGTCACGGGAAGTGGACCGCTCCATGCCCGGCGCGCGTCTCGGACGCCGGGCATGGCCGTTTCCAGTGCCCCTTGATCACACGGACTTCAGCAGTTCGACGGTGAAGAAAATCGCCGGGCTCTGCTGCTACTTCTCCAGCGGGCGTTTTGCCACGATCAGGACCCGCCCGGCCCGGAGGTGGGCTTGGCCGTCGGCGTCATTGCCGACCGTCTGATCCACGTGGAGCACCTCGGCCACATCCCAGCCGTCGCGGCCGAGCGTCACCAACGTCGCCTGCAGGACGACGTGATCCACCTCTTCGGTGCGGTAATCCCACCCCCTGGCGGCGGACGGCGCCGGGGCTTGCGCCTCGGTGCGGGACATGCCGACATGAACCATGGCAGCCGGCAGTGCAACAAGCAGCAGGCCCAGTGACGCATTACGCAGGGATCGTGACATGGGAGCGCCTTCCAACAGGGTGACGACGGTTCGCCGAGCGGATACGCCCGGCGATCAGCCGGCCATCATATCGCGGCGTTCGGCTCACACACGCAACTCGTCCGCCGCGCGGCTCAATTCCGCGGAGTAACGTTGTCGAATTGGTTCGATGACGCCTGCGATGAATTGGTCCACCTGCTCGGGAGCGCGCCCCACGAAACGTGCGGCATCGAGCGTGCCCGTCAGGTCGATATCGGAAAAGGCGGAATCCTGCAGCAACCGCTCGATGAGATCGTTCGCCTGCCCCTGTTCCTTCACCTGTCGTGCCGCGTCCTGGCTGTGGACCCGGATGCGCTCATGCAGGTCTTGACGGTCTCCTCCGTGGCGGACGCCGGCCATCAGGATTTCCTCCGTCGCCATGAACGGGAGCTCTTCCTGCAGGTGTTTGGCGATCACCCGGGGATAGACGACAAGACCTTCCACAATGTTGCGGTACAGCATCAGGCACGCGTCACTCGCCAGGAAGGCCTGAGGGATCGTCAGACGACGATTAGCGCTGTCGTCGAGAGTGCGCTCCATCCACTGCGTGGCCATCGTTTGTGCGGCGGAGGCTTGCAGGCTCATCACAAAGCGGGCCAGGGAGCACAGGCGTTCCGACCGCATGGGATTCCGCTTATAGGCCATCGCCGACGACCCGATCTGCTCCTTTTCGAACGGTTCCTCCAGTTCTTTCCGACTCTGCAACAGCCTCAAGTCGGCGCCGAACTTATGGCCCGACTGCGCCAGCCCGCCAAGAACGTCGAGAACCTGGGCGTCCACCTTGCGGGAATAGGTCTGCCCGGTCACGGCGTAGGACTCCGCGAATCCCATCTTCCGGCAGACGAGTTGATCGAGCGCGTCGACTTTGGCATGGTCGCCGTTGAACAGCGTCAGAAATGTGGCCTGAGTGCCGGTGGTCCCCTTCACTCCGCGGAGTTTCAGTTGAGCGAGCCGATGCTCGATTTCCTCCAGATCCAGCACCAGGTCGTAGCACCACAGCGTGGCCCGCTTCCCAACCGTGGTCGGTTGGGCGGGTTGGAGATGGGTGAATCCCAGGCAGGGCAGCGCCCGCCGTTCCGCGGCGAAGGCGGCCAAACGATCGATCACCGCGACGAGCTTCGACCGCAACAGTTCCAGACCTTGCCGCATCAGCAACAGGTCGGCGTTATCCGTGACGAAGCAGCTCGTCGCCCCGAGATGAATGATTCCTCGGGCCGTCGGGCAGACGTCGCCGTACGCATGTACGTGGGCCATCACATCGTGCCGCAGCCGCTTTTCGTAGGCGGCGGCAGCGGCGAAGTCGATGTCGTCTGTGTGCGCCCGCAATTCCTCCACTTGCGCCTGTGAGATTTCCAGGCCCAACTCACGTTCCGCTTCCGCCAGGGCAACCCACAAGCGACGCCACGTGGAATGCCGCACCTGCGGCGACCACATGCGGCTCATTTCACGGGAGGCGTAGCGGGAGATCAGGGGATTGTCGTAGAGGTCGTGAGACAAATGAGCAATCCTTCATGAATCGGCGGGAATCGGCAGTTTCGACGGTCGGACATTCTCTGTATCATGCGGCCCCAGTCGCGGACTTTCATCCTACGCCAAGCCTTGAGCAGGAATTTTCGATGCCCACTCCCCTCGAAACATTGGTCGCCTCCGGCACGAAGTTGTGGCTGGACAGTATCGATCCCGATCTGGTGGTTGAGAACCGCAAATTCGGGGCGACCGGGGCGACGTCGAACCCGATCATCATCTCCGACCTCCTGCGAACCGGCCGGTTTGATGACCAGATCAAGGCGCTCGTAGCCCAGGGCCTGAGCGACGTCGATATCGCCTGGGAGATGACCGACCGACTCGTCAAGCAGGCGCAGGAAGTCTTCGCCGATGTGCACGCCCAAACCAAGGGAAATGACGGCTACGTCAGCTTTGAACTTGATCCGCTCCTCGAAGATGCGGCATGTACGCTCTCCGTCGAGGAGAAGGCGCAGCAATACATCGCCCTGGGCAAGAAATGGGCGGCGGGACACACGAATCGCATGATCAAGGTTCCGGCGACTCCCGGAGGCTTGGCGGCGCTGGAAGAATTGTGCGCCGCCGGCATCACGCTGAATGTCACGCTGCTGTTCACGCAGCGGCAGTATGAGATCGCGCGGGATGCGGTATGGCGCGGAGCCATGCGGCGGTCGTCCCTCGACAACTTCAAATCGGTGTTCAGCATCTTCGTCAGCCGGATCGACGTCTACACGAAGAAAGCAGTCCCCAATCTGATTCCTGCGGCCCAAGGGCTGGTGGGGATCGTCAACGCGCAACGTCTCTGGCAAGACAACGAACGCTTCTGGGCGAACAAGGGACTCCCGCTCAAGCAGGAATTCATTTTTGCCAGCACGGGCACCAAGGATGCCGGGGACTCGCCCGACAAGTACGTCTCCGCGTTGGCTGGGTCCGACATTCAGACGAATCCGCCAGGCACGAATGCCGCGATCCAGAAGATGACCGGGAAAGTCTTCTACCGCACGTTGGACCGCTGGACGCCGTTCCCGAACATTCTCGCCGACATCGACGCCAAGGTCGACTTCGCACAACTCGAAGAAGTGCTGATGAGCGAAGGACTCGCCAAATTCTCAGATCCGTTCAAGGCCCTTCTGCAAACCATCGCCTCGAAACGGTAGCGCGAGTTTCCCGATGTCGTCGGCATTCGATGTCGTCGGGAATCATCCACCCGCCAACGAATCCTCGAGAGGAACCTCTCGGGGATTCGTTTTGCCGGGTTGCTTCACTCCTCTTCGGTCGGCTCGGCATCTGGATCGCGTTCCGCGGATCGCGCTGCGGGGATCTCGGAAACCACCGGAGCTTCCGCGGCACGCTCGATCGGATCTCGACGCTGCCAATTTTGCGGGTCGTCGAGCACCGTGCTGGAGGCCTTCCAGAAACACACGGCCATGACGCCCAACACGATGATCAGCAGCACCCCCGCTGAAAACCGGCCGCTGGCAAACGAACCGGACGCGAGTTCTCTCAGGAACGACGTCCCTCGAGACTCTTCCTGGGGGGTGTCTGACTGGAGGGGATCATGTTCGAGGTTGAACTGCGCCGCGAGTCGCGGGCTGCTCGAACGTGCGCTGCTGGCATCAAAACGACCGGACTGACGAGGGGGGGGTGACACGCGGAGTCCTTCCCGAAGCGAGGCAGGGAATCTCGCGCCGAAAATCGAGCGCTGAGGCGAATCGCACAAAGCGATCCCTGGCCATTAGTATGATCGCTGGCGCTCCAGTCGAGAATCTTGAACCTGTGAAATTCTGACGAATCGGCAACGCCTGACGCGTTGGCATCCTTAATCAACTTCCCGATTCGCGACGCCGCCGGCATCCGAGCGCTAACATCTGAGCGCTAATACGAGCGCCGCTGCCGCGACGAGGGAATGTTCAGGGCTTTGCGATACTTGGTCACCGTCCGGCGAGCCAGATTGTAGCCCTGCTTCGACAATTCCTTCACCAGGTCGTCGTCACTCAGGGGGTTGTCTTTGTCCTCTCCGCCGACAATTTCCTTCAGTTTGAGCCGAATGATGTCCCAGGCAACTTCTTCTCCGGTGTCGGTCACCGTCCCGCCGCCGAAAAAGCGCTTGAGGGGATACAGACCGCGGGGCGTCTGAATCCATTTATCATCCACGGCTCGCGAGACCGTCGTTACGTGCACTCCCACGACGTCGGCGATCTGCTGCATCTTGAGCGGCACGATGGCTTCCGGGCCGTGTTCCAGAAACTCCGTCTGGCGATCGACGATGGCCTGCGCCACCCGTTTAAGAGTGTTGTGTCGCTGTTCGATCGATTCAATCAGCCACTTGGCCGATTCCACCTTCCGCTTGATGAACTCACGGGTTTTGGAATCCACCCCGTCGCGAAGCATCTGCTGATAACGTTGACTGATCCGCAGCCGCGGCGTGAACTCGTCCTCCAGCCGCACGACATAGCGGCCCGCGTCGTCCGGCTCCACGAACAGGTCGGGCTTCACGGTCTGCACGGGGCGTTCTTCAAACCCCTTTCCCGGCCAGGGATTCAGTTTCTGCAGTTCGGCAAGGGAGTCCTTGATCTGATCCAGCGAGTATCCCGTCTTCCGCTGAATCAACGGCAATCGATTTTGTGCGAGGTCTTCCATGTGCGAAGAGATCAGCGTCACCAGGACGTCGCGATGCGGAGTATCGTCCTTCACCTGCAGCAGCAGGCATTCCTTGTAGTCGCGAGCACCGACGCCGGGCGGATCGAGCTGCTGAATCAACTGCAGCGCCAGTTGGGCGTCGGTTTCGGAGATCGACTTCCCATAGATGGTCATCAATTCGGACAGGGCCGTCGGCAGCCGACCTTGATGGTCGAGGTTCTGAATCAAGAATTCGGCGAACTCGCGAACCTCGCGGGGACAGTCAAAATACCCGAACTGTTCGATCAGGTACTCCTGCAGCGACTGCGACTTTTGCGCGACGTTCGAAATGATGTCGTGGGCGCGGTCGCCGTCTTCATCGATGCGGTTCGACGACGGCTTGCTCCCCGAGGTGTAATTGTCGTCGGGCCAATCGGCCGACATTTCCAGGAGGCGCTCAAAGTCGGCTTCGTTGTTGGCATCGCTGCCGACATCCAGTTCCCGCTCGGAAATCTGCTGATCGTTGGCTTCGGCGTGGGCTTCGTCGATCGCCTGCTGTTCGCGGGGTTCGGTGGGGTCGCTGCTGAGCAGCTCCAGGCAGGGATTCTCGACCAGCTCCTGATCGATCTTCTCTTCCAGGGCCAATACGGGAAGCTGCAGGATCTCCATCGACTGGATCATGCGCGGAGCCAGCCGCATCTGCTGGCTCATTCTCATGCTCTGGGACAGGTTGAGCTGCATGATCGAGTGTGGTCCGCCATTCCCGCCGGCGATCGGCGTTCAAGAGGTCGTCGTGTCGTAAACCAGGCTGAGGGCCAAGGGCTAAGGGCTAAGGGCTGAGGGCTGAGTGCTGAGGGCTAAGCGGCAGCGTCTGCGGTTCTGTTGTCGTTCATTAACACCCCTTCTACACACTCCTTCATCAGATCTTGGCTCGCAGCCCCTGGCGTTTCCCTCAGAACGCTTGCCGACCCTTCATCGCGTCGGCCAGCATCTCTCGGTTGGCAAACTCTAGCACGCTTCCAGTGGCGATCCCGCGGGCGAGCCGCGTGATCCGGACGTTCTCGTCGGCTAGCAGGTTGGAGATGTACAACGCCGTGCCATCTCCCTCCAAGGTCGGATTCGTCCCCATCACCAGCTCTCGAATTCCTTGAGTCCGCACCCGGCGCACGAGTTGATCAATCGTCAAGTCATCCGGGCCGACGCCATTCAGGGGTGAAATTCGGCCGCCAAGCACGTGAAAGCGACCGGAAAACACCCCCGTCGCCTCAATCGCCAGCAAATCCTTCGGATGTTCCACCACGCACACCACGTGCGGATCTCGGCGGGAATCACGGCAAATCTCGCATTCCGCATCTTCCGTCAAATTGAAACACACCGGACAATGCCGCACGTTCTCCCGAACATCCCGAATGGCCGTCGCCAGGGCCAAGGCTTCCGCTTGCTCGCAGCCGACCAGATGCTGAGCCAGTCGCTCGGCCGTCTTGCGGCCAATCCCCGGCAAATGCGCCAGCTGATCAACCAGCCGGCCGACTGATGGCCCATAGGGATGTTTGGTGGATGTGTCAAATCGCGGCATTTGGTGCAGACAGGAATCCGGGGTGAGATCGGGGAGACCGGGCGGATGTTCGGTATCAGGGTTTCGGCATCAAACCAAGAGTGTGACCCAAAGCACCCAGATCGAGTCCCCCGGTCGCCTCACCCATTTCCTGAGCAGTGCGTTGTTTCAGTTGGCT
>JANRLN010000605.1:0-3483 GCA_033762515.1 Planctomycetaceae bacterium | reverse complement strand
TGCTCCCTGCAGGATCAGCGGATCAATCTCGGTTCTCTTCGCGCGCCTGGCTGCCATGCGGTCCCTCGCCCAGAGGAACCATAACCGTTACCCCGCACTGCGCAAAAAGCGTGCCGAACAATATTGGGCTCCCGCCTGCCGGAGGCACATTAATCGTTCAATCCGTCTTTCGCACGCACTCGGCAGGCGGGAGCCTGCCCTATGAAACTTCCTGCGCCCCAGCGAATCCGCCGCCGGAAATCTGCCGTGAGACGCATACGGCACCCGCCAGCGTGTCCAACGCCATAGGAGCGGGCAACCGGGTGGAGTAGGATTTCCCGGATCGATCAGCTACGGACCACTGACCACGGACCACGGACCCATGCGCATCGGCCTGTTCGCCGACTCTCACGATCATCTGGATCACATCCGCCGGGCGGTGGGGGTGTTTAATGAGCAGGGGTGCGAACTGGTGATCTTCGCGGGGGACTTGGTGTCGTCGTTTGCCGTCCCACCGCTGCGGGAGTTGAAATGTCCCGTTCTAGCCTGCTTTGGAGACAACGAGGGGAACAAGCTGGGGGTTTCCGCGGGGTTTCGCATTCTGGGGGAGATCGGGGAACCGCCGTTCGCGATCAAGACCGCCGATGGGACCCGCATTGTCGTCACGCACATGCTGCGGGGGCTGCGCGGGGCGGAGGGGGATTTCGACGTCTGCGTCTTCGCCCACACCCACCGGGCTGAAATCAGTCGGGACGAACAGGGGCGGATGCTGATCAATCCGGGGGAAGCCAGCGGCTGGTCTTTCGGAAAACCCTCGGTCGCGATTCTGGAAACGCAGCCCCTCTCCGCCCGGATTCTGCGGTTGGATCAGCCCGCCGAGTGAGATTCCGGGAACTTTGGCGGACGACCCTCTGTCGAATCCGAACGGCCGATCGGCTTCGCATCTCGTGGGAGTGGTTCATCATGGCGCGCTTCGCGGTTCGTTTCTTGGCAGTCTGGCTGACGTTGGGGAGTTCACTGGCCTGGGGGCAGGGGGTGCTGGTGATTGTCGATCGCCCCATGCCGCTCCCGCGGCCGATCCCGCATCCGGTTCCCTCGGCGAGTTACGCCATCAAGGAACTGGCGATTCAGGCCAAACTGGTGGATCAGGTCGCCCGCGTGCAGGTGTCGCAAGCGTTTGTGAACACCGGCAACGTGCAGATGGAAGTGCAGTTCGTCTTTCCGCTGCCGTATGACGGGGCGATCGATTCCTTGACGCTCCTTGTCGACGGCAAGGAATTCCCGGCGCAACTCCTGTCGGCGAAAGAGGCTCGCGCCCGTTACGAAGCGATCGTCCGCTCGAACAAAGACCCCGCGCTGCTGGAATATCTGGGGACGGGGATGTTTCAGACCAGCGTCTTCCCGGTGCCCCCGGGAGCCGAGCGGAAAGTCTCGCTGACGTACAACCAGTTGTTGCGCAAAGATCACGGACTCACCGACTTCCTCTTCCCGCTGAGCACGGCCAAGTACACCGCCAAGCCGATCGAGAAGGTCGATGTCGCGATCAATATCGAAAGCTCGCAGGAGATCAAGAACGTCTACAGCCCGTCGCACGCGATTGAGATTCAGCGGCCGGAGCCGAAACGGGCGACCATTCGCTACGCACGCACGAATGAAACGCCGGGGAACGACTTCCGGCTGTTCTATGATGTCGGCGACGCGGGTCTGGCGGCGCGAGTGATCACCTACCGCCCGAAGGCCAACGAGGACGGCTACTTCCTGATGCTGGCCAGTCCCCCGATCAAGGCTGCGAACGCCGATCGGCCGCACAAGACCGTCCTGTTCGTGGTGGACAAGTCGGGGAGCATGTCGGGGAAGAAGATCGAACAGGCCAAAGCGGCTCTCAAGTTCGTGCTCGACAATCTGCGCGAGGGAGACCTCTTTAACATCGTGGCTTATGAAGGAGCCGTCGAATCGTTCCGTCCCGAACTGGAACGCTATACGGAAGCGACCCGCAAAGCCGCAATCGGCTACGTCGAGGGACTCTACGCCGGCGGGGGGACCAACATTCATGGGGCGCTCACCGCCGGACTGAGTCAGCTCAAGGACTCCAGTCAGCCGACGTTCGTGCTGTTCCTCACCGATGGGCTGCCGACCGTGGGCGTCACCGGGGAGGCGGAGATTGTGGCTGCGGCGAAGTCGGCCAACGCCATTCGCGCCCGCGTGTTGCCGTTTGGCGTGGGCTACGACGTGAACAGTCGCCTGCTCGATCGCGTGGCCCGCGAGAACTTCGGTCTCAGCGAATACGTCCGTCCGGATGAGGATATCGAGGCTCATGTGGCCCGCGTGTATGGTCGCATTTCGTCGCCGGTGCTGAGCGATGTCGCCGTGAGATTCGAGTTCGACGCCGTCCGCGCCGAAGACGCCCCGCCGATCAGTCGCCAGTATCCGAAGGAAGTCTTCGATTTGTTCGAAGGGGAGCAACTGGTGTTGGTGGGGCGTTATTCCAAGACCGGCGCAGCGAAGGTGGTCATTTCCGGGAAGACGGGCGGCGAAGGGAAGACGTTCGACTTCCCGGCCGAGTTCGCCGCGCACAGCGCCGATTCCTCACTGGCCTTTGTGGAGAAGCTGTGGGCCACCCGTCGGATCGGCGAGATCATCGACCAGTTGGATCTCAACGGCAAGAACGAAGAGCTCGTGAAGGAGCTGGTCGAGCTTTCGACCAGGCACGGCATCCTCACGCCGTACACGTCGTTCCTCGCCGACGAAACCGCACGACCGAATTCCCTGGCGGCGGCCACCACATTCCGCCGGGCGGCGGAGGATTTCCGAAAACTGGGTGAAGCCGAGGGAAAAGGAGGCTTCGTGCAGCGTTCGGAGAAGTCCATCCTGCAGAATTCGTTGCGTGCGCCAGCCGCCAGCGGCCCGTTCGGCGGGAATGCCATCCGGGATCTGGAGAGCGATCGCCTGAGCATCACCAACTCCGTGCGTTCCGCCGGAAAGGACGCCCTCTACGCTCGCGGGACGGTCCAGAATGGGCAGCAGATCAAGCTGCTCGTGACACCCGAGACGGCGGAGATCGACCTGGAGAAAAACAAGGACCAGATCACGGAAATTGACCGGTACACCGACGCGTACTTCGCCATCGTCCACGCGAATTCCGCGGACGAGAATCTCCTGTTCGTCCAGCAAGCCGCGGACGAACAACTCCTCGTCAAACTCCGGGGGAAGACGTATCTGGTCAAGTAGCTTGACCGTATTCACTGGTGGTTTCGCGATCGCACTTTGAAGACAATCGCGAAACCGCCGGTGAGCGTTCACCACCACAGCCACCATTGGCGTTTGATGGCGTGGATGATTTCACGGAACCAAACGTAGCCCAGCGAGTGCGTTCCACAGTCGATTTTCGGCAGCACGGTCGCGCCCGGTCGCAGCACATCCTGGGCATCACGCTCAAACGCGATGGCCACGCGCACGGTCGTCTCGCCCCGTTCGTTGACGTCAGAGACGCGGGCGATTTCCGTA
>JANRLN010000604.1:0-19546 GCA_033762515.1 Planctomycetaceae bacterium | reverse complement strand
ACGGACTTGCTCGATAACATTGAAGGCAGAATGACGGTTGCCACTTTCCCCGGCGACGAAGAAGCCAATGCAGCAGAGGGGCCGGCGATTCCTCAGCTGACTTTGACACTCTCGCTGAAGGATGCGGATGCCGTGAAAGGTGTCCTTGAGAAAGGGGCCAAGGCCGAAGGTTTCCCGGGCGAAGTCACGGAAGTCGAGGGCCAGACCGTCTACGTGATTCCCACAGGTCCTGCTGGAACCTTGAGTGTCGCCGTCATCGGCAAAGACCTCGTCTTTTCGACCTCCGCTGGAGGACTCGAGGCGGTAATCGCCGGAGAGTCGCGCGAACCGCTGGCGGCTTCTGACGAATACAAGGCCCTCGCCAAACACTTCCCGGCGAAGACGTCGATCCTCAGCTTCACGCAACAGGACACCCAGATGCAATCCGCGTATGAGTCGCTGAAAAACGGCGGGGCGTTCAACATCGAAGGCTTTGACCTCAGCAAGCTCCCTGAATTCGAGGAGCTGCTGAAGTACGCCAAGCCAGCCGGCAGCTACGCCGTGCCGGACGAGAATGGCACCCTCTTCGTCGGATTCACGCTGGCAGACGAGTAGGGTTTTCCCTGCATGGCCCTCGCACGGCACTTTGCGCACAAAAACTCCCGCCGAAGCCCGGCGTCCCTTCGGACGCCGGGCTTCGGCCTTTCTCAGGTACACAGCAATTTGGCAGTAGGGAACGTCTGCGCGAGCGGTACGGACGTCCCCGGTTGTCAGGGCCTCTCAGGTCAGCGATAATAAAGGATCCTGGAATTCGTCGATGATGTTGATGATGCCTGCCCCCCGCTCGCCCGCCTTCCTTCGCACTCTTGGTGCTCTCGATGCTGCCATCCTTTCTCGCCGTTTCGGCTCGTGATTTTCGTTGCGTCCTGGCGTTTTCCGCAGGTCTGATGATCTCCGGAGTTGTCAGCGCCGCTGATGCCAACGTGCCGGTAACGGCCGATCAGGCGGAGTTCTTTGAAAACCGCGTCCGGCCGCTGTTGGTGGAACGCTGTTTGGGATGCCATGGTCACGAGAAACAGCAGGGGGGCTTGCGCCTTGATTCGCGTTCGGCGATGCTGAAGGGGAACGAATCTGGAACCGTCCTAACTCCCGGCAAGCCGATTGACAGCCGGTTGATCCGAGTGTTGGACTATTCCAACGACGACATTCAGATGCCCCCCGCTGGAAAACTGCAAGCGGAGGAAATCGCCGTGATCACCAGATGGGTCGAACTCGGAGCCCCTTGGCCTGCGGATCGAGACGTGCCGTCCGCCACAGCCGAACGCTCGTCAGGCGAGCCTCATTGGGCGTTTCAACCGATTGCAGATCCCCCGGCGCCGACGGTCAAGAGTTCGGACCAAGTTCGATCCACCGTCGATGCCTACGTATTGGCGAAACTGGAGACAGCCGGGTTGTCGCTTGCAGCGCCGGCGGACAAGGCGACGTTCATTCGCCGAGCGACGCTCGACCTTTGGGGGATTCCGCCCACGTTTGCTGATGTTCAGGATTTTCTGAACGACACCGCTCACGACGCAGTGCCAAGGCTGATTGATCGATTGCTGGATTCGCCGTTGTATGGACAGCGGTGGGCGCGACATTGGCTCGACGTCGCCCGCTACGCCGACACGAAAGGCTATGTCTTCACGGAAGAGCCGCGATTTCCGTACGCCTACACGTATCGCGACTACGTCGTCGACAGCTTCAATTCCGACAAGCCTTATGACCGCTTTATCCTGGAGCAGATTGCGGCCGACCAATTGGAGATCAGTGACGATCAGTCCGAACTTGCGGCACTGGGATTTCTGACGGTGGGACGTCGGTTCCTGAACAAACAGGAAGACATCATCGACGACCGCATCGATGTGGTCACCCGCGGTCTGATGTCTCTCACCGTGGGCTGTGCGCGCTGTCATGATCACAAGTACGATCCGATTCCCACGGCCGACTATTACTCGTTGTTTGGCGTCTTCATTTCGAGCCAGGAACCGGGAGAACTGCCGATCATCGGCTCACCAAAGTCGCGTCAGGCGTTTGAAGCTTTCCAGAAGGAACTTGCCGAGCGCGAGAAGGCACTGGCCGAGTTTGAGCAGAAGACGCTGGCTGGGATCAACGCCAAGGCACGGAGCGAAACCGCGTCCTACTTGACGCTGATTGTCGAACCCAAGGCCGGGTCTCCGACGGACGCCCTCAAGTCGCTGGTCACGGGAGAGCCTCGTCCGAAGATCCTGGAACGGTGGAAGAACTTTCTGAGTACACGCAAGGACCCTCAGGACAAGATCTTCGGGCCTTGGAATCAGTTGATCTCCAAGTCTGCTGAGGAGTTCCCGGCGGCCGCGGCCGAGTGGCTCACGAACGCCGCCACCGAGGGGGAAGCCTCGGGAAATGTGCACGCACTCGTTCGCCAGACGCTCGTGGAACGGAAGCCGACGAGCAAGGTGGAACTGGCTCAAGCGTACGGACGTTTGTTTGCCGACATCGATGCCCAGTGGCAAAAACTCAAGTCGACGCAGGCGGATGCGAGCGCGCTTCCCGACGCCGCTGCTGAGGAACTCCGCCAAGTTCTGTTCGCGGAGGGAGCGCCCACCAATCTCAGTCTGGAAGAATCCAAGTCGGTGTATTTGCGCGATGAGCGAAATAAACAGCGAGAACTGATTCGGAAGATCGAGAATCTGAAGGCGACGTCGTCTGGAGCGCCCCCGCGAGCGATGGTCATGCGTGATAAAGACAAACCGGTCGAGCCGCGAATTCTGATTCGCGGCAACCCGGGGCGTCCCGGGGAGATTGTTCCGAGAAGGTTTCTGGAGGTCGTCGCGGGCAAAGAGCGACCGGCATTTCAGAAGGGGAGTGGACGGCTCGAATTAGCGCAGGGCATCGTTTCACCCCAAAACCCGCTGACGGCGCGCGTGATCGTCAATCGCGTCTGCCAACATCATTTCGGCGAGGGGCTGGTCCGAACTCCTGGCGACTTTGGCATCCGCGGGGAGGCGCCCACACATCCCGAGCTGCTGGATCATCTCGCAACGCGCTTCATGCAGAACGGGTGGTCGCTCAAGATGTTGCATCGCTGGATCATGTCCTCGGCTACTTACGCACAATCCAGCGTCGACCGTCCTCACGCCAGGACGATTGATCCGGAAAACCGCCTGTTGTGGAAGATGCCGCGGCAGCGACTGGAACTGGAGGCCCTGCGCGATTCCTGGCTGGCGGTCTCGGGTCGGCTGGATACGTCGCTCGGCGGTCGGCCGTTCGACAACATCGCCGATCCCGCCTCTCAGCGGCGGACGTTGTATGGGTTCATCAACCGCAATGACCTGCCGGGAGTCTTTCGCGCGTTCGACTTCGCCGACGTCGACGTCAGCATGGCGGAACGTCCGGAGACCACGGTCCCGCAACAGGCCCTGTTCGCAATGAACTCTCCCTTCGTGATCGAACAGGCCAAGCATCTTGCCGCCAGCGTCGCACCGGCTGCAGACGACGGCGCGAGAGTCACGGAGCTATTTCGAAGAGCCCTCTCGCGTTACCCGGAGAGCGCCGAGCGTGAGCAGGCACTCAGATTCATCCAGGATGTGCCGCACGCTGGGAAGCTCACGAATTGGGATAAGCTCGCCCACGCATTGCTGTTGACCAATGAGTTCGTCTTCGTCGATTGAGTGGCCGTCCTTCGAGTGCGGAAGAGAGGAAGTCAGATGTCGGACACCAGCTGTCATCAGTACGAAGCGATCCCAGGTTCCCGCCGCGAGTTTCTGGCACGTTCCGGAGCTGGCCTCGGCTCGCTCGCGCTCGCAGGAGCGCTCGCCGATGCATACGGGATCACCCCCGCTGCAGGGGCGGCCACTTCACCGATGGCGCCGCGGCAACCCCAGTTTCCCGTCAGGGCCAAGCACGTCATTCACATTTTCTGCAACGGCGGTCCTTCGCACGTTGATACGTTCGACCCGAAACCGGCCCTTGCGCAGTATGCCGGAAAGATGCTGCCGACCGAAAACCTACGCACCGAGCGAAAGACCGGCGCAGCCTTTCCGTCGCCCTACAAGTTCCAGAAATACGGCGAAAGCGGGATCGAAGTCAGCGAGATTTTCGCGAACGTCGGCAAGTGCATTGATGACATTGCCGTCGTCCGCTCCGTGTACGCTCAGGTTCCGAACCACGAACCTAGTCTGATGCTGATGAACTGCGGCGACGCGACCCTCGTTCGTCCCAGTTTCGGCTCCTGGGTGACGTATGGCCTGGGAACCGAGAATCAGAATCTTCCAGGATTCATCAGCATGGTCCCCGGCGGGTTGCCGATCACCGGGCCGCAGAACTGGCGCTCGGCCTTCCTGCCGGGGGTGTTTCAGGGAACCTACATCAACACCAAGCACACCGAAATTGAGAAACTGATTGAGAACATCCGCAATGACTACCTTCCCAAGCCCGAACAGAGACAACAGTTGGATCTGTTGCAGACCTTGAATCGACAGCATGCGGCCACGCGGGGCGACGATGCCGCCTTGGAGTCACGCATTCATTCGTTCGAACTGGCTTACCGAATGCAGATGGAAGCCACCGATGCTTTCGACATCAGTCAGGAGCCGAAGCACATCCACGAAATGTACGGTCAGGGAGTGCATGCGCGGCAGATGCTCGTGGCTCGACGACTCGTGGAACGCGGCGTCCGCTTCATCCAGTTGTGGCATGGCGATGGACAGCCTTGGGACAATCATGACGATCTGGAGGTCAATCATCGCCGGTTGGCGAAAGAACAGGACCAGCCGCTGGCGGCGCTCCTCACCGACCTCAAGCAGCGGGGACTGCTGGAAGAAACGTTAGTTCTCTGGGGAGGCGAGTTCGGACGCACCCCCACTGTCGAACTCCCTCAGGCGGGCGCCAATGCCGGCAAGATCAACGGTCGGGACCATAACCATCATGGATTCACCGTCTGGATGGCCGGTGGCGGAGTCAAGGGGGGGCAGGTCTACGGCGCCACGGACGAATTTGGGTTCAAGGCGGTCGAAAACAAGGTGGCAGTTCACGACCTGCATGCCACGATGCTGAAGCTTATGGGCTTCGACCACGAGCGACTCACCTACCGCTTCGCGGGCCGGGATTTCCGTTTGACCGATGTGCACGGAACCGTCGTGGAAGCGCTGATCGCCTAGCGCGGACGGAATTTGGAAGTTCGTAGTACGAAGCCCAAACCGAAGTCTCTACTTTCCAGTCTCGAACAGGTGTTTGATCGGCGCCGATTTGGACTTTCGGCGCTGGAAGTGTTTTCCAAGATGTCCCTACGTCAGCACCGGCGCTTCGATGGTCGGTTGTCCGGCCTGTCGACGTCTCCAATCGGCATACGCGAAGTACAGGCGCGACAGCCATCCCGGTCGGTAGATCGTCGCTCCGCGAAACAGGCGGGCGCTGTAAGCCGGGTCTCCCGCCTGGAGCGCAAGCCAACCCGCTCGCAGGCACAACTGTCCTAAAACGCGCCGGGCACGGTCTCCATCCAGCCGCGCGCGTCCCCCCTGCTCCTCATAGAATCGATGCAGCATCTCGGCCCGCACCCGCAAGGCTCGCGAAACGGCAGCGATTGGCGGGCGGCTCTCCGACATCGAGCAGAGCGTCAGCGGTTCGCGGATCAATCCGAACCGATGGGCGACGGCCACCCGCAGCCAGAAGTTGTGCGAGATGCTCAACGGCAAGGATTCGTCGAAGCCCCCGAGCCGTTCCCAGACTCGACGATGAAACACAGCTGATGAGTCGCCGATGGTGTCCTCGGCGAATAACTCGTCAAGAATCCATCCCTCGGGGCACTCGACGACCTGACGGGCGGCGCCTTCGCTGCGCGTGTCCATCACCGCCATCGGTGTGTAAACGACGTCGCACTCGGGATGTTGCCGCAGGAAACCAACGCAGCGCTCCAGTTTGTCGCTCGTCCATGCGTCGTTTCCATTGAGCAATGCGATCAATTCGCCGCCGCCGCGGCGAATCGCAGCGTTTCGGGCGGCGGCACGCCCCTGAGTCGACGACAATTGGCAGCGAATTGACTCGGAGCATTTCAAAATGTCTTCAGTGGTTCTCCCGCCGGAACCGTCGTCCAGGACGACAATCTCAACACAACGGTAGGTCTGATTGAGAACGCTCGCGACGGCGCGGGAAAGCCCTTCGGCGGCATCGAACGCCGAAATGACAACACACACGCGAGGTTCCATCGACAGGTTTGCTGGCGTCATTAACACCCTCAAGGGCTCGGGACCGTTCCTTCCGAATCTCATCCGGGACAACGCGGGCTTCGTTGAGGCACTCACTTTCCTCGGAATCGCGATTGGAGGGAAGTGGAGATGTCTGGAGGATGAATGGGGTTTTCATGGGTCGATCTCCGGGAATTCACTGTCGCAACGGCATTCAGAATCGCCCGGTTTGACGTCTTCCCGAAGAATTGTTAAGCTCCGCAGTACCTGAAGAAGTGTCGAGTGTGGCCCGGGCGCGGTTGAGCTGGATCAATCGGCGGAGGTTCCGCCGACGAGAAGGTTCTGATACGTGGGTGGCAATGGAGCTCGCTGATCTGAAGTTCTCCGATTTCGGTCTGAGCGAAGAGACGCTGGAAGGCCTCCAGCGAATGGGGTTTGAACGCCCCAGCCCGATTCAGGGAGCCTTTATTCCCCTTGCCCTCACTGGGCAGGACTGCATCGGACAGGCCCGTACGGGAACCGGCAAGACGGCTGCGTTCGTGATTCCCATTCTGGAACGCATTGATCTGGACGCTCCGGAGACGCAGGCCCTGGTCCTCACGCCCACGCGTGAGCTGAGCCAGCAGGTCTCGGAGGAAGCCATTCGGCTGGCCGTCGGCCATGAATTGACGACGGCCTGCCTTGTGGGCGGCAGGCCTCTCGGACCTCAGATTTCGCAATTGCAGCGCGGCGCACAAATCGTGATCGGCACGCCCGGACGGGTCATCGATCTTCTGCAGCGCCGCTGCCTCCATTTGCAGGATTTGATGGTCGTTGTGCTGGACGAAGCCGACCGGATGCTCGACATCGGCTTTCGGCCTGATATCGAGCGGATTCTCCGGCAGTGCCCCGCAGAGCGTCAGACTCTGCTCCTGTCGGCGACGCTTCCCCCGCCCGTGGAGAAACTGGCTCAAAAGTACATGCGGGAGCCGACGCGAATCGACATGTCGTCGCAGACTGTCGGGCAAGACACGATCGATCAGTACTACATCAGCGTCGACCCCGATCGCAAACTGCGGGTGTTGGTGCAATTGCTGATTCAGGAGAAGCCGCAGCAGGCCATCGTCTTCACGCGGACCCGCCGCGGAGCCGAGCAAGTTTATCGACATTTCGAAGGCCGGCTGCCGTCGGTCGCGTACATCCACGGTGATTTGCAGCAACGGTCTCGCGACCGGGTGATGCGCGATTTTCGCGACGGCAAGATTCGGTTGCTCATCGCGACTGACGTCATGGGACGCGGAATTGATGTCAGCGGCATCTCTCACATCATCAACTATGACATGCCTGAAGACTGCGATGACTACGTCCATCGCGTCGGCCGGACAGGGCGGCTGTCGTCTTCGGAGGCCAAGGGAACGGCGTTTACGTTCGTTTGCCGTGAAGAAGGCCCGCAGTTGACGAACATCGAGAAGCGGATCAACCGCATTCTGGAATCCTACGAGATTCGCGGAGTGGAGACCCATCGCGGTCGCCCCAAGCGGCAGCATGTCGAAGAAGTCCAGTCGCAAATCTTGATCGAACACACCGTCGACGATGCCGAATGGACATTCGTGTAAATCGTTGCTGCGGCGTCGGTTCCAGTGCACGGCACGCCCGGGGGGGCGCTTTTTCAGCCTGGCGGATGGGCTGTTCTCGCAGCGCCGGACGATTTGTTTGATCCGGCGATTCCTCGAATCCGTTCTTCGTGACGAGCCCACGAACGGGATCCGGTTGCGCGGGGAACATCCGTGGCGAGGAATCGACAATGAGCACCTTGACGCATTCAGTTACGAGTGTGCCGGTTCGAACACCGTATGAAAGTCGCCGCGTATTCCGGGGCAGGAGCCTGCTCGGCTTCTGTCTGATCACGTTGGGCGTCACTGTTCCTGCCGTGTCGGTCGGGCACTTGGTGTGGAGTCGGCAGCAGCCGGCCCCCGCACCAGTTCGCTGGGATCTCTTGGCCGCCGAGGCGAGCGTGGGGGGCGTGCTGACGATCACGGGATTCAGCCTGATCGCTGCATCGACTCGCGAGGAGTTGGAGCCGGAGATCGATCTGGAGCGGTGCTCCGGCTCGGCCGATCGGGACTGCGCATCATGCCGCGCCGCGAATGACTCTGAGGCCCGCTACTGCGACCAATGCGGCGTCCGTCTGGGTTGATGTCGGCGAGGTGTGGACGCTTCGCTTGTGCCAACTCGGCGGAAGGTGCGGTCCATCATGCGGCGCGTGTTGAACCGCACCTTCCCGCCGCAAGAATCGCTGCGACCAATCCTTACGAAACGATCGAGGCTCATGCCGTACGGGCATGAGCCTCGATTTTCAGATCGCTCCCCGCAGTCAGCACTATTTGCCGTTGGGTGTTGCGGGTTTTTCAGAAGACGGCTTTGACTCCTCGGCCGCTTTCGCGAAGTCGCCGGCTACGGCGATGAAGAGCTTCTGGGGAACGATGTACTTTCGGAAGGTTTCCGCCACTGTGTAGGGAGTCAGCTTCCGAATGGCGGCCTCCTGCTGGGCATAGAACTCCATCGTCCGGCCGGTGTAGAGGGTGTCCTCCAAAACGCGAGCCAACCCCGGGTCTTCCGTGCGACCGACTTCCTGGCTCTGCAGATAGCCTTGTTGGGCCGCTTCGAGTTCTGCGACGGTCACGCCGTCCTTCAGCAGGCGGTCGAGTTCCTCTTGAATCGCGGCAATGACCTTGTCGATGTTGCCCGGATTCGTGATGGCGTACAGCGACAGAGATGCCCGTTCGTCGAGAGCATTGGCGCGGTAGACCGATCCGACTCCGTAGGAGAGTCCCTCCTGCTGGCGCACGCGGTCCCCGAGCCGCGACGACAACGCCCCGGCGCCGAAGATGTAGTTGGCGATGATCATCGCCGGGTAGTCGGGATGGCTGTCGCTCATCGGGACGACTTCACCGCCGAAATAGAACGCGTTCGCTTTGTCGGGCGTTTCGATGCGCACCAGCCGTTGATCCGGCAGTGGAAATTCGGCCTGCCGTGGAATCCGTTCAAAGGGATGTTTGGCCTGCCATCCGGTGAGCATCTTCCGCAGCTGGTTCAAGGTTGCCTCGGAATCGAAATCACCAACCACCACAATCTGTCCGGCGTGCGATCCAAGGAACTCGGCGTACAATTTCTTGATGGCAGCGTGATCGAGATCGTCGAGTTGCTGCAGCTCTTCTTCCAGGGTCGGAATGTAACGCACGTCATCCCGCGCATAGGGGCTGAGCGTTCGCTGAACCAGTCGCACGGCCAGGGACTGCGGATCAGTGCGGCCTTGTTCCAGATCGGACCGAGCCCCTTGACGCAGGACCTCCAGCTCCGACTTGGGCAGCGTCGGCTCGCGCAAAACCTGTTGCAGGATTCCTAGCGCCAACGGAAGCTTGTCGCGTTTGGTCTGGATGACGAACGTCGCCTCTCCGACCGAACCCGACGATCGCAACACGGCGAGGTTTTGATCCAACTGATCCTGAATCTGCTGACGCGTCAGCTGCTTTGTGCCGCGCGTCATCAGCACCGGCAGGAACTCGGCGGCTTTGGTCAAGCCGATGAGCGTCTTAGGAGTGCCGTAGCGAAGGGTGAGCCGCAGGACGACCGATTCGCCGCGGGTCTTCTTATTGACGAACGCGACCTTCAGACCGTCGATTTCATGACGGACCGTGCGGGCGTCGATATTCGACGGAGAGACGTCGAACGCTTCGCCCGTGGCGGTGGATTCGCGGCCCTTGTAATCGCCGATCATTTCCCCGAGATTCGGCGTCGCGGGGATCGCAGTTCGCTGCGGCTGTTCGGTGGGGATGTACAGCCCAACGGTCCGATTGCTGGGCTGCAGATACGAACGCGCCACGCGATTCACGTCGTCCACCGTAACCTGCTCCAGGCGATCGCGGTAGAGAAAGTAGAGCCGCCAATCCCCTTGTGCGGCCCATTCACTGAGTTCCACGGCAAGTTCCGCAGTATCGGAGGCCGCCAGTTCTCGTTGTTTGAGGAGACGTTGCTTGGCGCGGTCGACCTCTTCCGCTGTTACGCCTCGGTCGACCACGAGGTCGAGGGTGTCGAGCATCGTTTCGAGGACGGCCTCCGGCGAGTTACCGGCCGCCACCTCCGCCATCAACCGCATCACTCCGGGATCGTGCAAGGCGAATGCGGCCCCGGAGACATCCGCGGCCTTCTTCTGTTCGACCAGGGCTTTGTAAAGCCGTCCCGAGGGCTGTTGCGTCAGAATCGATTCGAGCACGTCGACGGGAGCGAAATCGGGGTTGCCTCCCGAAGGAATGTGGTAGACCGCTCCCACGACGGCGACATCGCCAACTCGGCGGAGCGTGACCATCCGTTCTCCGTCTTGCGGCGGTTCTTCGGTATAGGTCTGGTCGAGTTTCCGCTCGGGCGCCGGAATGGTTCCAAAGTACTGTTCGACGAAGCCTGCGGCCTTCCTCTCATCGAACTTCCCTGCGATTACCAGCATGGCGTTATCGGGCTGATAATACTTCTTATAAAACTGTTTCAAGTTTTCAACGGGAACGCGTTCAATGTCAGCCCGGTTGCCGATTGTGGACTGGCCGTAGTTGTGCCATTCGAAGGCGACTGCCATCATCCGCTGGGCGAGGACATAGGAGGGCGAGTTCTCTCCCCGTTCGAACTCGTTACGGACCACGGTCATTTCGGAAGTGAGATCTTCGCCTTTCACGTAGCTGTTGATCATCCGGTCGGCTTCGAGGCGGATGGCGAACTCCAGATTCTCGTCCCCGGCGGGCAGCGTTTCGTAGTAATTGGTTCGGTCGAGCCAGGTTGTGCCGTTGAAGTCGGCGCCGCGCGCCTGCAGCGCCTTGGGAATCTGCGGGTGCGTGGGAGTTCCCTTGAACAGCATGTGCTCCAGCAGGTGCGCCATTCCCGCCTCGCCGTAGCCTTCGTGCCGCGACCCAACGAAGATCGTCAAGTTGACAGTGACGGTCGGCTTGGAAGGGTCGGGGAAGAACAGCACCTTCAGACCGTTGGGAAGGTGATACTCACTGATGCCTTCAATCGTCGTGGTTTTCATCAGTTGGGCCGTTTCCGCTCCATGCAGGGTCAAGGCCGAGTATCCAATGGACGCCGTGGCGACCAGAACCCAAGCCGCGACCGTCGTCCGCGTTTGCCGACGCATACGCCTCACTCCTTGAGGGCCGCCGCTCCAACAGGGACCGCTGGGCAATCTGCATTGCCGAGGCGAAGCCGTCTGCGGCAGCCGTGTTCAGAATCCTGTGTGTTCGAGATGATCTCGTCAGCCGAGGGAATGGTACCAGCCGCTCGGTGGGAATGGAACTCGCACGTTCGGCTCGTGTCGGCAGCGGAAGAGGGTATCCGAATTGACACTTCTTCCGTTCCCCCTATAATTCGGCCGACTTGAGATCGTTCCTCGGAATGGCGATTGCTGGGTGACGCGCGGGCAACCCGGATCGCAGAAGGTGTCAGCATGGCTGGAAATGTGCACGAATTCACTGACGATAACTTCGAAACCGAAGTTCTGAAGAGCGACAAGCCGGTGCTGGTCGACTTCTGGGCCCCTTGGTGTGGTCCGTGCCGCCTGATCGCTCCAACAATCGACGAATTGTCGAACGACTATTTGGGCAAGATTCACGTCGGCAAGTTGAATACCGACGATAACCCGAAAGTGGCCAGCAGCTTGGGAATCAGCGCCATCCCCACCGTGCTCTTGTTCAAGGGGGGGGCCGTTGTTGAGAAGTTTGTGGGAGTTCAGCCCAAGCCTCGCATGAGCGCGGCGCTCGATGGGCATCTGTAGTCCACGGATTGAAAGCCGCGTGCCGTTGGCGCCTTCCCGAAGTCTGCAGGACTTCACGGGAAGCCAAGGCGACTCAGCGGCTGCCGATCGGGTTGGGAGTTCCGCTGCCGCGTTGGTCTTCGCTGCAGATTGGTCGTGCCGAAACGGCGATGGTCGTTCTTAAAAGGCGCTCCAGGAAGGAGTTGCCGCTGTGAAGCACCTCGGAATTTTTACTGCGTCGGACTTGGGAAAGGATTCCCGTCATGGACGATCGCGTCGCCCCGCCCTCGAATTCGCCGGTCGGTTCTCCGAGGGACTTGCGGTTAGACGGACCACATGCGTCGTTCGCCGGATCGGAAGCGCCAACCGGCCGCGGCCTGCGACGTGATTCGCAACTGCTGCTCGAAGCCAGTCAGATGTTGCAGCAGTTGGAGGTTGATCTTGCGGAGCAGGAGCGTCGCGACGCCGCTCTCTCGGCCCGAGAAGCCGAACTGAGCGAACAGCGGGCCGCGTTTGATCGCTGGGCCAGCCGCATGCGGGCGGAACTGGAAGAGCGGCGAGAGGCCTTGCTGACGAATGAATCTGCGCTCGCGGAACGTCTCTCCGCAATGGATGACCGGTTGCGCGACCTGGATCAGCAGCGTGAACGTCTCGACATCGCCGAGGCGGATCTGGCACGATCTCGTGAAGTAATGCAGACGGAAGCTGCTGCGGAACTCGCCGCGGAGAGAACTCATCTGCAGGCGCTGCGTCAAGAGATCGCCGATGACTACATTCAACTCGACGCGGCACGGCGAGATTTTGCCGAGCAACAGTCTGTCGCGCAGCGTCAGCTCGATGATCGGCTGGCCGATGAACGTCAACAACTCTGGACATCGTTGACAACCGAATGGCAGCAGCGACGGGACGCCTTTGAGGCGGAACGCTCCGCCTGGGAGCTCCAAAAAGCCGCCGCCGAGCAGGAAGTCTCGCAACTACGACATCGCTACGATCAGGCCCTGCTGGGACTCGAAACGCAACTCGCCAATCGCCGTGCCGCCGCGGAAGCGGAGTTGGCGGCGCGGCGCGATGAATTCGAACAAAGGCTCGGTGAAGAACGCGCAGCCTGGGAGCAGACGCAGCAATCGGCGCTCGCCGATCACCAAAAAGAACGGGTGTTGCTCGAAACCCGCATGCGCTTTCAGCAGGAGCATTTGGACAAAGTCCGCGCCGAGGTGGAAGCCCAGCAACAGTCCGTGCGTCTTGAACGTCAGCAGTCGCGTCGACAAACCGAAGAGGACATCCTGCAGCTGGAACGCCGGCGCGAGCAACTTCGGTTGTTCCAGCAGTCGCTCGATGAGCAGTCGTGCTCCCTCGATCGCGAACGAGAGGCGTTGCTGAAATGTCGCGAAGCCTGGGATTCCACCGTTGACGGCGATCGCGAGGCTCTAAAAGCGGAACAAACGGCCTGGGAAGAAGAACGTCGACGGCAACAGATGGAGTTGGAACGACAGCGCGAGGCACTGGTCGGCCACTCTGAAAGCTTGGAACGCAAGCGCTCGCGGCTCGAACGCCTTCGCCGGGAACTTGAGGACACCCACCGCACCACGCTCGAATTGCGCCTGGCCGTCGAAGAGTCCTGGGCGCAAATCGCCGATGCGGTCGGCGGTGAGGAAGAGGCCCGGCTCCGCGTCGATCAGGCTCGGCAAGCGCTGGTGCTGTACTATCAGGAACTTCATGCCGCAATCACAACCCAGCGAGAAGAGCTGCTCGATCAGCAGACTCGCTTCGATCATCAGCGCGTTGCGTTTCATGACGAGCGCCAGACTTTGATGCAGTGGTTCTCGGAGCGAGACGAACAGCTTCGTAGCGGAGAAGAGAAACTCCGACGTGAGGCCGCCGAGATTGCCGCACGGGAAGGAGAATGGCGTCGCAGCCGTGATCAATGGCTGTCTGAGAAGCTCGAATCTGAAGCTACGATCCGCCGGCTGTTGTCAGAACTTCAAGATCGAACGCCGACGGCCGAAGATCCGCCTTCAATCGCCGGGATGACGTTTGGAACGCAAGGTCCGACGTTCGCATCGGAGCAATTGGCCAAGGCGTCGTAATCTGCCGGGGCCGATTACGGCCGTAACGCTCTGTTTGTGCGAATTGACGGGTTGCGAGCCGACTCGGTTGGACGATTCTTCAGGGGTCGTCGATTCGAGCTGTTAGTCAGCGGGGCGATAATCGGGTAAACTTGGGGTTTGCGGCAGAGCGTTTGTCAATCGACTGTGATGCGCCTCTGTGCTGTTGACTGCTCTGACCCTGAGATCCCCCGCCCATGGCTCCCGCTGCTGAATCCAACGTCCCTCTCCCCAAAGATCCCGGCGAGCGGCTGCAAAAGGTGCTCGCCTCCGCGGGTTTGGGGTCTCGACGCCACTGCGAAGAGTACATCATCGCCGGGCGGGTGATGATCGATGGGCAGGTTGCCTCGAACCTTGGTGTGCGAGTCAACCCTGAGACCCAGAAAATCACAGTCGACGGCGAGCGGGTCAAGGTCCAGACAAAAAAGTACTTCCTGCTTAACAAACCGACCGGCTGCCTGTGCACAAACAGCGATCCTCGCGGCCGCACACGCGTCATCGACTTGTTGCCGCCGATGGAGACTCGACTCTTCTCGGTCGGCCGCCTCGATGAAAACACCGAAGGCCTCCTGCTGGTCACCAACGATGGAGAATTGGCCCATCGACTGGCGCATCCGCGGTTTCAGGTGGAACGCGTCTATCGGGTTCTTGTAGCCGGTCAGCCGACCGCTGACGTGCTCGACCAGTTGCAGCAAGGAATCTACTTTGCCGAAGGGAAGTTCCGGCTCCGGCAGGCCAAGAAGTTGAAGACCAAGGGAATGAGCACGCTGCTGGAGGTGGTCATCACCGAAGGCCAGAACCGTGAAGTCCGCCGGATGTTTGCTCGTTTGGGGCACAAAGTGATGTCGCTCCAGCGGATTCAGTTCGGAGCGCTTCGACTGGGCGACCTGGCCCCGGCTGAGTACCGGCCGCTGCGTCCCCAGGAGATCGACCGCTTGCGAGAGCTCGTCGCCTCCAGCGGACCAATCCGTCCCAAAGCCCGTCGACCTCCTCCAGCAGGAAGTCGTCCACCTCAGCGTCGTGATCGGCCTCCCGTTCGCGGCGAACGTGCGCAGGAAGCAGGACGCCCGCCGCGGGATGGCGGACCGCGCCCTGCCGGTCGCCCGACGATCAAGCGAACGGTCCGTCCGGGAGCTCCTCGCGGCGAAGATGCACGTCCAGAAGGACGTCCTGCCGGCCCTCGTCCCTCGGGACAGCGGCCCGATCGACCGCGAGCGGACGGAATGCGCGCCGGGGGCTTCAAGAAGTTCACCAAGAAGGGCGCGCGGAAGCGTCCCCAGCGCCCATAATCCCGCGCGCCGGTATTCCTGCATTCCTCGGTTTCCATGAACGGAACGAATCGTGTCGGTGAGTGAAGTCCCCACCCTGGGATTGCCCGGCCAGGTGCTGACAGCCGTCGATGAGGCCGCCGCTGTTGTTTCGCAGATCCAAGTGGCGCCGAATACGTATCGGATGCGGCTGGATTGTCCGGGCGTTGCGCGGCAAATTGTCCCCGGTCAGTTCTTCATGTTGCGGGCGGTGGATCGATCTGACCCGTTGCTGGGACGACCGTTCGCCCTCCTCGATGTCGTTCGTGACGCTGCCGGCAGAGCTACGGGAATCGACTTCGGGTATGTCGTTGTCGGCAAATTCACCGGGTTATTGTCGCAACTCACTGCCGGAGCCAAACTCGAAATCTGGGGACCTCTGGGGAACGGATTCGCTCCGGTGGATGGCGGGCATCTCGCGATTGTCGCCGGCGGGATCGGACAGACGCCGTTTGTGGCGGTGATTCGCGAAATGCTGGGACTTGGTCAATATGGCGACCCGGTGAGAACCCTCGGCGGTCGGCCGCGCAAGGTCACTTTCTGCTACGGTGCGCGGTGCGAATCCGCGTTGGCGGGGGTCGACTGGTTCGATCTGCCGGGCGTTGATGTGCTTCTGGCGACCGACGATGGTTCTCGGGGCCGCCACGGTTACGTCACTGAGATTCTGAAAGATCTGCTGCAAAGCGGCGACCCGCCGACGGCGGTTTACTGCTGTGGGCCGGAACCGATGATGCGGGCGGTTGCAAAGATCACCACCGCCGCGGAAGTTCCGGCCTGGCTATCCCTTGAAACACCGATGGCGTGCGGGTTCGGCGCCTGTTTCAGTTGCGTGGCCCGCATCCGCCAGCCCGAAGGCGGCTGGGACTATCGCCGCACCTGCGTCGAGGGCCCGATCTTCCCGGCCGCAGATGTGGTGTTCGCAGAAGACGCGTGAACCGATGGATCCTCGCGCGGGATCGCGAGGCCCACTCACCGTCGCATCGGCCCAAATAGAGCGTCGAGGAACTCAGCGACTGGCTGACTCTGGGCGACGGCGGGTCGATCGAAGGTCGCGAGCGTCACGCCGATGTGGCTGCCAGCGCCAGCGCTCCATGCACCACCACGCTCTCTCCGAGCGCCGCGGGGACGACGGAGTATGATTCCGCAAGGGGCGGGAAGACATAACGGGCAACCGACTCTCGCAAGGGTCGGAAGAACACTGCATCTCCCACGAGTGATACACCGCCGCCAACCACCACCACTTGCGGAGCCACCAGCGTGATCGCCTGCGCGATCGCCCACCCCAGGACATCAGTCGCCTCGCGGTAGACTTCCAGTGCGAAGGGGTTTCCCGCGATTGCTGCTTCGCCGATGTGTCGCGTGGTGAGATCGGCTGCCGCGCCGCCAGCTCGCTGAAGCAGGTCGGCGACCGCGGGATCGCTGCTGTTTGACTGGGCCAAACGCCGCTGCAACCGCTCGGAGATCCCCGGTCCGGCGGCGATCGACTCGACTGTGTCATGCCGATCTCGTGCCGCCAACCCCGGTCGCAGATGTCCGATCTCCGCCGCGGCAGGACGATCGGTTCCATGGATGCGGCGGTCGACGACAAAGCCCCCGCCGATCCCCGTGCCAACGGTTACATAAAACGTCGAACGAACCTCCCGTCCGGCTCCATAACAGGCTTCGGCAAGGGCGGCGACGTCGCAGTCATTCCCCAGTCGCGCAGGGACCCGCAGTTCACTCTCGGTCCAGGCAACTAGGGGAAATCGATCCCATCCGTGCACCTGGTGACTTGTCTGCACAATCCCCTGCGCTCCGAACACCGGACCCCCGAAGCCATAGCCAATGCGTTCGATGGCATGGTCACGCACCAACCTGCGCCCGACATCGAGAATCTGCGATTGAATCCCCACGGCGCCGCGCTGACGGTCGATGTCGCAGCGGACAAAGTCCACAAATGTCTGCCCATCTCCGGGACCAACGCCGAACTGCAGTTTTGTGCCGCCGATCTCGATGCCGAGGTACATGGATGGGAGGACCTTCAGTTTCACGCCGTCGAAGCGGGCATCAAGAATTTGGGCGGGTTCCAACCCGAAAGTCGTTCGCGATTTCGCGAGGACGAAACGTCACTCCCGACACGCCAACGGTCTGGCAGACAAGGCTTCGCGAACAACGAGCCTTGGATCGCGAAGTGTATGCTCTCAGCCGAAAAAGTAAAACTGGCGGTGATGCAGCCACTGGCCTCGCGGGCGCCGACTTGATTTCCATTCCATGAGCGTCCTTTTCGATCAACAGTTCGAGAAGGGCAATTCTCTCAATCCGCCGCACGCGTCGCTTCCCGAGCCTTGCGAAAGATCTGTCGTGAACCGAGCTCGCGAGCGGAGCTCCAGGCATGCCAGCTCAGCATTCGTCCTGGAAAGCCAGGGCAGACGCATCAGAATCCGCAATTGTGTTCGCTCGTGGAGACGGTTACCCTGTGGTTCGCCGCGCTCGGGAATGGATCAAAATCAGCATCGAGTCGAGGTTGATCATGCACCGTCGCCGCTGCCTGCAGATCGGCGGGTTGAGTCTGCTGGGGTTGAACGTCCTGCAGCTTCAGGAACTGAGAGCGGCGTCGACGTCACCACGGCGGCAGAATTCGTGTGTCTTCGTCTTTCTGTTTGGCGGTCCCAGCCATATTGACTTGTGGGACATGAAGCCGGGGGCCCCGCTCGAGATTCGCGGCGAATTCCAGCCAATCGCCACCACCGCACCCGGTGTCGAAATCTGTGAACATCTGCCGCGACTGGCCCAACAGGCCGATAAGTTATGCCTGTTGCGGTCCATGACTCATCGGATGAACGTTCACGGTCCGGCGTGCAGTGAAATCTACTCGGGCCGCGAATACTTTGGCCCGCCGGTCACTGATCAGGCTCGACCCGAAGACTGGCCTTCGTTGAGCGCGCTCGTGGCCCGATATGGACAGTCGACGAACGGACTCCCACCGGCAATTGTGCTCCCCTGGTACACGCAATTCGTCGGACAGGATCAACGGATTGCCGGACAAACCGGGGGCCGCATGGGGGAACAGTGGAACCCGTTCTTGATCAACTCCGACCCCAGCGCGCCGGGATTTGAGGTGCAGGGAGTGAATCCCCAGGAGGCTCTCCCCGGCGCCCGATTGGCGGGACGACGTCGATTGCTGCGGCAACTCGATGCCAATCCTCGCGCCAGCTTGCGTGAACAGCAGCAACGAGTCGTACGTGCCAACCAGGACGCCGCCTGGGCCCTGATTGAAGCGGCTCAGTCTCAAAACGCTTTCGCCCTCAGCGATGAGCCGCCGCAGATTCGCCAGCAGTACGGCCCCACGAAGTTCGGGCAGAGCCTGCTTTTGGCACGGCGGATGGTGGAAGCGGGGGTCTCGCTGGTGACCGTCAATTGGGACGACGACAGCCGCTTCGACAAGGTCTCGCCCCACTGGGATACGCATCATCAGAATTTCGCCAAACTGAAGACTGGCCTCTGTCCAGTCTTCGATCAGGGATTCTCGGCGTTCCTCGCCGACATGCATCTTCGCGGCCTGCTGGACTCGACGCTTGTAGTTGTCCTCGGCGAATTCGGTCGCTCGCCGCGGATTGGGACGATCACCCAGAATAACATGACCGAGAAGACCGGCCGGGACCATTGGCCGCACGCATTCACGGCGCTCGTTGCCGGCGGCGGCGTGCGCGGCGGGCAAGTCTACGGCAGCACCATCGACACCGGCGGCTTTGTTGCGGACAATCCGGTGGGTCCCGCCGATCTCTCCGCCACCATTCTGCACCACCTCGGCATCGACGCGCATCAGACCTACGACGACCAATTCCAGCAAGTCCCGCGACACCTCAGCGAAGGCCGTGTGGTGACGTTGGGGTGAGTAGATTTTGTTGGCGGCACCATGCCTGAACTTGAGGTGGACATCAATTCTCGCAGCGAGACCTGATGTTCTCCGTGCGATTCGACGTCCGGAGACCTGCGCAGAACGTCGTCAGGATGACGGGATGGGAGGAGCTATGGTATTCTCCGCGTGCATCCACTTTCATCGTTCATCCGGAGTCGCTCACGATGTCACCTCAACACTCTCCCGTTTCCCGTCGTCGGTTCCTGCAGACCTCCGCAGCAGCAACGCTGGCACTGGCGTCGACCCGGACGTTCGGAGCCGAAGCCGCTGCTGATCCCTACGGC
>JANRLN010000603.1:0-9233 GCA_033762515.1 Planctomycetaceae bacterium | reverse complement strand
CAGGCCGGGGCTGGAGCGCCTCGAAATGCCATCGTCAGTCCCATTCATGGGGCTTTTCGGCGGTCACCGGAGAAAAGCCCCATGAATGGGGCTGAAAACCAGTGCCTTGATCGACGTGACCCCCGGCCTGAAAGCCGGGGCTAGGACCAATTCGAAAACGCAATTCAGCGATTCCGGCGAGTGGTGTGGAGACGAATGGATCGCGATCCCTGGGCTTCTGCGTGTGCTTACAGAACGCAATAAATGAGCACCTGCAGCGCCAGCGCGATCCAAGCCCAGCCGCGCAGGTCTTCGTCCCAGCGATGTTCGCGTCCCGTCGGCGTCGTCTGCGACGACGGCAACCGCAGCACCCACACCATCAGCACCAGCGGGATCGCCACGAACACGACACGCACTGCGGAGAGCGGGATCGCCAGAAACAGGCCCCGGAGGGCGTCGCCGATGTCGTGCAGAGGATTCATTCCGCGGTCCTCCCGGCGGGTCCAAAGATGCAGAAGGCCTGTTTCTCGGATGCGTCCGCAGGACTGAAGTAACTGCCGATCGCCATGGTCGCGAGGGAGACCAGGAAGGCCCAGATGGAGTAATAGAGAAACGGCTCGGAAATCTGGAACAGCGGACGCCAGCCGAAGCCGGGACCAAGCAGGGTGATGGCATACAGCGTTACGGCGGTCGCAACCCCGGCAATGAACCCGGCGAAGGCGCCGGTGCTCGTCACCCACCGCGTCATGAGTCCCGCGAGCAGGACGGCGAACGCCGGGCCGTTAAAGAACGACATCAGCGTCTGAAAGATCGCATAGATGCCGGCGCTGGCCTGGCTGAGCTGAAACGCGAAAAAGATCCCCCACAGCGTCAACAGCACGGTCACGGTCCGGCCGATGAACAACAGCCGCCGCTCGTCGGCCGTCGGACGCATGAAACGCAGGTAAATGTCGTTCGTGAAGATCGTCGTGGCGGAATTCAGATAGGAATCGACGCTCGACATGAGCGCGGCCATGAACGCCGCCAGAAAAACCCCTTTCGCGCCGGACGGCATGATCGAACCGATCAACTGGGGGACCGCAAGATCGGGATCTTTAAGTTCGGGAAATTTCGCAATGGCGATGAGTCCCGGGACGACGATGATGACGGGAATCACGTTCTTGAGCAGTGCGCCCCAGACGTATCCCGCTTTGGCCTCGAACTCCGATCGGCATCCCAGCGCCCGTTGCACGATGGCCTGGTTGCCGATCCAGTAGGCGGGACTGGTGACCAGCGCCAGTCCGAACAGGATGCCGGTCCAGGGAAAGGGGGACTTCGTGTCCACCGGCAGCACAAGGTCGAAGTGCTCCACGCGCGGGGCAGGGGAGGGGCCGGTGGTATCGGACGGCGGCGCTTCGGCCTGCCGCGCGGCGACGACCGTCGTCACCTTCTCGCGCAGACCCTCGATGCCGCCGACCTGCCACAGGCCGAT
This sequence comes from Planctomycetaceae bacterium, assembly GCA_033762515.1. Classification (GTDB taxonomy): domain Bacteria; phylum Planctomycetota; class Planctomycetia; order Planctomycetales; family Planctomycetaceae; genus DSVQ01. The sequence goes on along the minus strand of JANRLN010000603.1, from coordinate 7,783 downwards.
GACGACGACCAAACCACAACCGCCGATCATGATGATTCCCTGGAGGACGTCGGTGTAGACCACCGCTGCAAGACCTCCGGAAAACGTATAGAAGCCAACCAGCACTGCGATGAGGAGAATGGACACATTCGCGGGCCAACCGGCAAGGGCCTCCATCAGTTTGGCCGACGCCAGCAGCATGACTCCCAGGTTGCAGGCCATGAACACCAGCCAGCAGAGCGCGACAGCCGTGCGCACCTGCACGCTGAAGCGTTTTTCCAGGTACTCGGGAATTGTGGTCACGCCGCACCGCCAGAAGTGGGGAATGAACACGAAGGCAGCGACGATCATCGCCGGGACGCAGCCGATCCATTCAAAGTTGCCGACCGCCATGCCGTAACGATAGGCCGTGCCGCCGACGCCGATGATGTCGGTCCCGCCGATGTCGGTCGCCACCAGCGACACGCCGACGGCCCACCAGGGGAGTGTCCGCCCGGCGAGGAAAAACTCCCGTCCGGTCTGGATGTAGCGGCTGACCCACACGCCGATAAACATCGTCGCCGCCAGGTACAAGCCGACGACGCCGTAATCCAGGTACGACAAGACGCCCATAGGGTGTTGGCTCAGAGAATCGGGTCGCGAAACATCCGAGGGGAGCTTAGCAGCGATCCCGTAAGAGGCCAAGGGCTGAGGGCTGAGGGCTAAGGGCTAAGGGCTGAAGGCTGAAGGACTTCACGCCAAGGCACATCTGGCTCTTAGCTCTTGGCTCTTGGCTCTCAGCCCTTGGCCCTCAGAACTCAAACGATTCCCCGAACTGCGGCACAGTTGGGGGTTCGTCGCACACGTGGTCGATGGACTGCGCCAGCGCCTGCGCCCCGTCGGCTTCACCATGCACGATGAACGCCCGCCCGATCCCCCGGTTGTGAGCGAAGTGGTCGAACCACCATTTAAAATCTTCGGCGTCGGCGTGGGCCGACAATCCCGAGAGGGTTTCGACCTCGGCCCGCAAGGGGGCCTCGCGATCGAAGATCCGCAAGTAAGGTTGCCGCTCTTGAATGCGTCGACCGAGCGTGTGAGCGGCCTGGAAGCCGATCATCACAATCGTGTTTCGGTCATCGGAAGCCCCGTGCTTCAGGTGATGCAGGATGCGCCCGCTTTCGCACATGCCGCTGGAGGCGATGACGACAAATGGGTCGCTCAAGCGATTCAACCCGGCGCTTTCGGCCGAAGACTTCACGTAGCGCAGACCGGGAAACGCAAAGGGATCGTGATCCAACTGCAATTCGTGCTGCACGTGGGAGTCCAGGTCCCGGAGGTGGCGCTTATAAACGGCGGTAATCTCATTCGACAGCGGGCTATCGACATACACGGGGAGCGGGGGCAGCCGATTCTGGTTGAAGAGGCGATTGAGGAAATAGACCAGCGTTTGAGTCCGTCCCAGGCTGAATGCGGGGATGATCACCCGGCCTCCGCGCTGTTCGGCCCGGCGAATGATCCGTTCCAGATGGACCTCAATGTCGTGCGCCGGGGGATGGACCCGATTGCCGTAGGTGCTTTCGGTGATCAGCACATCGCAGCCTTCCACCAACTGCGGGTCGCGGAGCAGGGGGAGTCCGCGCCGTCCCAGGTCGCCGGTGAAGACGACCCGTTTCCATTCGCCGTTCTCGGTCAGTTCGAGTTCCGTGATGGCGGAGCCGAGGATGTGTCCGGCGTCGGAAAACCGCAGCTTCACGTCGTCGGCAAGGAAATGCCATTCGCCGTAGGGAATCTCTTCCATGAGCTTCAGCGTCGCCTTGACGTGCCCCTCGTCATACAACGGCTCAATCGCGGGATGTCCCGGGTGCAGCTTCTTGCGAAGGTACCTGGCGTCTTCCTCCTGGATCCCCGCGGAGTCATACAGCATGACGCGCGCGACATCCGCAGTGGCGGGAGTGCAGAAGATGGGGCCGCGAAATCCGGCTTTGTAGAGGCCCGGCAGATTGCCGCAGTGGTCGGTGTGCGCATGGGACAGGATGACGGCGTCGAGTCGCTTCGGGTCGCACAGGAAGCGTTCGTTCTTGGCGCGCGACTCGGCCCGATGCCCCTGAAACATTCCGCAGTCAAACAGAATGCGACGGTCGCCGCACTCCAGCAGATGCTGACTGCCCGTGACTTCGCCCGCCGCCCCGAGAAAAGTGAGTTTCATGGAGCTGAGGATGGCAGAAACGGGAATCAGCGGCAAGATGGGAAGGGAGCACAGGCGTCAGGCATCAGGGGTCAGGCGTCAGAAAAACGCTGCGGGAGATCGTGAGCGCTCCCTTTGCCCGCCGCCGCCGCTTGCGGTTTCGCGATCCGAGTCTCCCCCATGTTTCGCGATTCGGACGGATGACGACTCCTATCCGTGCGTGCTACGCTACACCGCTCAGGACTATTCTCGTCGTTTGCACCCGGTGACTCCGGGTCTGAGGGTAAGAGCTTGGACCCCATTGTTGGCATTGATTTGGGAACCACGAATTCGCTCGTCGGCGTGTTCGCGGACGGGAAACCGCAATTGATTGCGAATCCCCACGGCAGTTTTCTCACCCCCTCGATTGTGGGCGTACTCGAAGACGGCCAAATCATCGTCGGCGCCCCGGCGAAGGAATATCGCGTCACTCACCCGGACCGCTGCAGCTGGGCCTTCAAGCGGCTGATGGGGTCGGATCGGAAGCTTGAGATCGCCGGCAAGACGTTCACCGCCCCCGAACTGTCGAGCCTGGTGCTGCGATCTTTGAAGGCGGACGCGGAGGCCCATCTCGGTCGGCCCGTTGCTGAAGCCGTGATCACCGTTCCCGCCTATTTCAACGACCTGCAGCGCAAAGCCACCAAGCGGGCCGGGGAACTGGCGGGGCTGAAAGTCCGCCGAATCATCAATGAGCCGACCGCCGCGGCGCTGACCTACGGGTTTCACGACCGCGGGTCGACGAAGAAATTGATCGTCATCGACCTCGGCGGCGGGACGTTCGACGTCACCTTGATGGAGATTTTCGAGGGGACGTTGGAGATCGTTTCCACCTCGGGGGAGAGCTTTCTCGGCGGGGAGGATTTTACGGATCGGCTGGTGTCGTCGGTCCTCAAGACGATCGGCCAGCAGCTCGAAGTGGCCGAAGTCCGGACGCCGCTCCTCGTCGCACGCTTGCGGCAGGAATGCGACATCGCCAAGTGCCAGTTCAAGGATCAACCGGAAGCCAGCGTCCGCATCCCGGACGACAACGGCGAGATTCACGACCAGTCGCGCAAGGTGAAAGTGACGCGTGAAGCGTTCGCCAAGGTGTCCGCAGGACTCCTGGACCGGATCAAAGGGCCCATCGGCAAGGCCCTGCGCGACGGCGAATGCGGTCCCGATGACATCGAAGATGTGATCCTCGTCGGCGGGGCCACCCGCATGCCCATCCTGTTCGAGTTTGCCAAGGAGTATTTCCGGCGCGAGCCGCTGTGCACCTTCAACCCCGATGAAGTCGTGGCCCTGGGGGCGACGGTGCAGGCGGCCCTGATTCAGGATGACGCCGCCGTCGAAGACATGGTGATGACCGACGTCTGCCCGTTCACGCTCGGCGTGGAAACCGCCAAGCGGTTCGGGCATCAGATTCAAGACGGTTACTTCTCGCCGATCATCCATCGCAACACGACTATTCCCGTGTCGCGGGAAGAGGTCTATTCGACGATGACGGCCAACCAGACGGAGGTGCTGCTGAGCATCTACCAGGGGGAGAGCCGGCGGGTGAAGGACAACCTCAAGCTCGGCGAATTGAAAGTGAAGGGGATCCCCCCGGGTCCGGCGGGGCAATCGTTCTGCGTGCGGTTCACTTACGACATGAACGGCATCCTGGAAGTGGAAGCCTACATTCCTGAGACCGGCAAGCGATTTCGCACGGTCCTGACCAACCACGCCCAGGACTTGACGGAGAGTGAAGTCGCGGCCGCGGTCGCCAAGATGCAGAAGGTGAAGTTCTATCCGCGCGACAACGTGGAGAATCAACGGCTGGTGTTGTTCGTGGAACGCGTCGTGGGCGAAGTGAGCCAGCACCAGCGCGACGCTCTTGAAGAGGCCCTCGATGCATTTGAAGCCGCGATGGCCTCCGGGGATCGCGAGCACTTCGAAGCCGCGCGCGAAGGGCTGCTGATGGTCCTGTCTGCGTTGGGACTGCACTACGACGAAGCCCAGGGATAGCGACGAAGCCCAGGGATAGCCATCCCTGGGCTTCCCGATGCTGCTGAGCCCATGCCGGTTACTGACCCCGTGCCGCGGCCTTTTCCTTTTTGAGCGCCTCCACCACCGCCGCATCCAGTTCCCGCAGACCTTCGTCGGGCTTCAGGTCGTAGTAGCCGACTTTGTAATGGGCGATTTTGCCGTCGTGGCCGACGACCACCCACAGAGGCAGCTCGGAACCGAGCGTCCGCGGATCGCCGAACTTCGTCAGCAGAGTGCCGTCATCGACGGTGATCGGGAAACTCACGTTCATGAATTCCTGAAACTTACGGATGGAACGGGCCGCGGCGCGAGCCTGGCTCGCATCGGCAAAGCGCGGGTCGACGGCGACGCCAACCACTTTGACCCCCAGCTTGCCGCGGCGGTTGTTCAGAAAGTCGAGATAGCCGACCTGACCGTAGGGTTCGATCAGTTTCTCGCCGCCATACTCCCAGAAATGGAGCACCGTGGTGTGCCCCAGGGTTTCGCTGGTCGCCAGGGGTTGGCCATCGAGCCGCTTCCACTCGCCGCTGACGGCCGCCGACTGTCCGAGATACTTCTTTTCGAGGCCTGTGACCCCTTCCAGCCGACGGGACTGCACGGTGAGATCGCGCTGAATGGCGGTCACCAGACGACCCCAGGTCGTGTCCCCGACCGGCCCCAGTGCAGTGACCACCTGCTGCGCGCGGTCAATTTCAGCAGCAGTCAGGATCGACCGATGCAGCGCGTCGGGGGGACTCAATTGCTCCTGCAGATCGAACAGCGCGCGGGTGATCTTGACCGCCGACTCCAACTCGGCGGGCTCGACAACGCGCGTTCCCTCGAGCTGCATCGTCAGGCGAAAGGCGTCTCCGCGCCCCAGGAAAAGCCGTTCTTCGAGAGCCGCCACGAGTCCTGAAGAACGCTCGATCTGCAGCTGCTGCCGACGTCCGCGGTCGAGGGTGACTTCCACAACCGCCACATCGCGCCCATTCAGCATCCGGTCACGCAGGAAACTGTACTGTCCGCCCGATTCGGTCCACTGGGAATTGGGAGTCAGCCGGTCCATGAACTCGAAGAACGGCTGACGGACGGGCAGGGGAGTGGGAGACCCTTCGAAATCGTAGAGCAATCGCACGCCGACGGCTTTGTCATCGGCGCGGTCGACGAATCCAAAGCGCTGCGGCCAATTCCAGCCGCCGCCCCCTCGTTCATCAACCAGGAAGGCGAATTGACCAGGGGCCGTCACCAGCACGGTCAGCGAAAAGGTCTTGTCGACGGCGGCCGCCTGCGTCTCGGCCTTCTCGAGTTTGCCGGTGTACTTGAGCTCGGTTCCGGCGGGAACCGCAGCCAGGACGCAGGCTGTCCAGACGCTGAAGAGTGAGGCGGTCGTCATTGGAATTCCTGGGAGGCGGGCGTCGGATCAACGGAGCGGCATGCGACGAGTTTACATGAACTTTTCGCGAAACTCACGCCAACCGGCAGACTCGTTGACAGCCGTTAACCGTGACCCTAGTGTAACAGCCAGCAACGTGGGCGCGCGAATCCCGCATCCACACGGAAACCTGCCGCGTTGCCCGAGGGAGTTGATGCAGCTGTGGCGCGCTCCCGCATTCGCGAATGAGCCCGACAACGTCGTGAGGAAATAGCCATGCGCTGGGGATGGACCGCAGGATTGTCAGTAGCGGCGGGTTTCGTCTTGCTGAGTGCGCCGCCGGCATGGTCGCAGCCGGCCGCAGCGCCGGCCGCCCCGGCAGCAACCACCCCGACGCCTGCGGTTCCCGAGAAGGGGCCTCTACCCGTCGCCGCACAAGGGGATCAGGTGCTCGTCAAGCGCGAGGCGGTGAATCTGATTGATCCCGAAAAATATCGCGTAAACCTGTCGCTGCAGCCGTATCAGTCGGTCGTACTTTCGGCGCCCTACGATGCGGTGGTTCGGCAGGTGCCCGAGAAGATCAATGCCAAGATCAAGCCGCAAACCGAAGTGGTGCGGATGGAGAACACCGTTCAGAAACTGCAGCTCCAGCGCGCCCAGGCGGAGTTTAAGCTCGCCACCCTGGAACAGAAGGCCGCCAAGGACGAAGACCAGAAGGCAGTCGCCAGCGCGAAACTCGAGTCGGCCAAGGCTCAGTTGGACCTGGCCCAACACCTGTTCGATCAGACCAGCATCCGGACGCCGATCGGCGGCGAGGTCCGACGAATTCTGGTGGTCGAAGGTCAGTACGTCCGCGCCGGGGATCCCCTGGTGGAGGTGGGGGATTCCAGCCGTGTGAAAGTGGAGATCCCGGTGGAGCGGAGCGCGGCCGCCAAGGGGAGCCCCTTTGGCGTCAAGATCGAGGCGGCCGAAATGCAGGGAACGATCGACGCGGTTCTGCCGCTCAATCCCGCGTTTGATCCGTTGCGGGATCTGTTCGAGTCGATCACGTCGATCGTGGTCCTCTTCGACAACGCGGACAACAAGCTGTTCGCGGGCCAGACGGTTTACGTTCCGCTCATTCCGCGGAACCCTGTCGTGCAGGTGGCCTCGAGTTCCGTCTTGAACGGCGCCGACGGCACCCGCAAGGTGCAAGTGCTCCGCGGAGCCGTGGTGCGCGACCTGACCGTCACGCTGATGGGGCCGGTGGGGGTCGACCGCCTGTACGTCGCCGGCCCGTTCTCGGTGAATGACGAAGTGATCTACGAAACGTCGCACCAGCTTCCGGATGGTTTCCAACTGCAGCCGCTCACCGGCGCCGCAGCGGGAGCCAAGGGACCTGCGCAGGCTCAACCCCGTCCCGCCAACGCCGGGGCCAATTTCTAGTGCGGCTGGCTCCGTGAGCCGCACCGGGGCGCGTCGCCGTCGGTCCTGGACTGCCGACTCGTCGATGCCTTCAGGCGTCGGCGTCGTGCTCCCATCGCTTCGCGCTCCGAACATTTCCAGACAACGATCGATCATCAGCCCTGCTCCGTGCTCCCGGCGCGTGGCGAAGTCGCCTCGTCCCGGTGCATCCCGTCCTGAACGGACGGTTGAACGTTCCCGATTTCCGCTCCGGCCGGAATTGCAGGCAAGACACAGGGAGTTGGGCGGGGATATACTCGCGGTTTGGACGGAGTCGCTCCGATCAGGGAGCGATCGCGCTGCTTTGCAGCCAGCGATCCTCGACTGATCGTCGATTCCGCTTGACCATAGCTGGGGCAGGGGAGACCCGACGATGTCGTCCGGTTACGAGCCGATTGACAACTACGAGATTGCCTCTTTCATTGCCGGGGGGGGAACCAGCCAGGTTTTCGAAGTGATCGAGCCGGGCACGCATCGTCGACTGGCGATGAAGTTGATCAACAACGACCATCCCGACGTGAAAGAGCACAAGGCGGCCCTGAAAGCGGAAGCGGTCGTCTGCAAGGCGCTCGACCATCCCAACGTGATTCACTATGAAGGCTTCACCAGTGGTCGTGACTACACCTACATGCTGATGGAATACTTCCGCGCCCCGACCCTGAAGGTGCAATTGAAGCTGGACGTGCTCGGCGTCCACCTGCGCATGAAACGCCTGCTGGAAGGGGTCTGCGCGGCGCTGCAGCATGTCCACGATCGCGGATTCATCCATCGCGACATGAAGCCCGAAAACGTGCTGATGA